>DUSP01000162.1 GCA_012842575.1 Clostridia bacterium | reverse complement strand
GAAGCGCCTTCCTCAGGGCCTTGTCAAGGGCGTTTACCGGCCCATCGCCTTCAGAGGCCGTGTGCACGTTACGGTCACCGATGAACACGCTCACGGTGGCTTCGGCGAAGGTGCTATCGGATTCTCTTTTGCCCACCAAGACCCGATAGGACCCCAGCCTGAACGGGGGTTTATAATCTTCCTGTAGCCTCAGAATCATGAGTTCCAGACTCGCTTGGGCTCCTTCGAATTGGTACCCCTGATATTCAAGATCTTTTACCTTTTCCACGACACGGACAGGAAAAGCCGGATCATCCGCCGAGCGCGGCACGAGAGACTCGGCCTTCCCTTGAAGCCAAGAAATGATATTAGACTTCCCCGACAGTTCGGAAACGAGAATGCGACGGGAATTACCCACTCTGGCGGGGTCAACGTGTTCGTAGGTGGAGGGGTGGCGCATCAGAGCGCTCACATGTATCCCCGCTTTGTGGGTGAAGGCGTTTCGTCCGGCGTAAGGTTGCGCATCCTGAGCGGGCATGTTTGCGATTTCGCTTACGTAACGAGCGAGGTCGGTGATTTTCGCGAGGGGGAAATGGTCGAGGGAGCGCACTCCCATTTTGAGAATCAGGTTCGGTATGATGGCGATGAGGTCGGCGTTCCCGCACCGCTCGCCGTATCCGTTGATGGTACCCTGGATGAGACTTACACCTGCGGTTACCGCCAAAAGGGTATTGGCTATAGCTACTCCTATGTCGTCATGGGCATGGATCCCGAGCCGAGTGCTGATTGCACCCTTGGCCGCCTCCACCGCCTTGACCACCTCTTGGGGCAAAGTCCCGCCGTTGGTGTCGCACAGCGTCACGAAGTCGGCTCCACCCTCTTCGGCAGCGCGGAGGGTTTTGAGGGCATAATCCGGGTCTTCCTTAAAACCGTCAAAGAAGTGTTCCGCATCGAATATCACGGTGAGTCCGTGCTCCTTTGCGAAGCGAATGCTTTCCTCTATCATCGAGAGGTTCTCTTCGGGAGTCGTACAAAGGCCCAGTGTCACATGGGTTTTCGAACTCTTGCCAACGATGGCGCATGCGGGGGTTTCAGACTTCAAAATCGCTTGAAGGGAAGGGTCGTCTTCGACCCTCCGCCCGGGGCGCCTGGTCGAACCGAAGCTCACGAGAATCGATTTCTTAAGCGGTTGGGCTTTTAGGATCTCGAAGAACTCGCTATCCTTGGGGTTTGACCCCGGCCACCCGCCTTCTACGTAGTGGATCCCGAATTCGTCTAAACGCCTGGCTATGTTCACCTTGTCGTGGACCGAAAATGAGATACCCGCTCTCTGGG
Organism: Clostridia bacterium; assembly: GCA_012842575.1. Classification (GTDB taxonomy): domain Bacteria; phylum Bacillota; class Sulfobacillia; order DUSP01; family DUSP01; genus DUSP01. The sequence goes on along the minus strand of DUSP01000162.1, from coordinate 3,642 downwards.
CCCCGTCTCTTAAAGTCGTGTCGTAAATATAAAGCGGACCTATTCCGCTTGCCTCGGTTTTATGATCGAACTCGGCTTTATGATCATCCGTTTTATGATTAAACTCGGGTCTACGATCGAATGAGTCCACGCTTTTTCCCTCCAAATAAAATTAGGCCCGCCCCGACAGGGACGGGCCATGATACCCGCGGTACCACCCTGATTGCCTTACGGACCCCCATCGAAGTGTCGTATAGCCTGCCGGCAGAATGCACGGGACCCGTTACGGCCACTCTTTCGTCTAGAGTACGTGTTCATACTCCGGCCGCCTGTAACGTGCGGCTTATCGGCCAAGCCTACTTGGGTGCGGTGACGGTTCGCCGTTCCCGTTGGGTTGGCGGCTCGGGAAGGATTTTCGGTACGGGCGTCGTCCGGTCGCACCTACCCCCGGACTCTCTGGAGACGGCATCCAATACCTACTCGTTTCCCTCATCGCCTTTGGATTGATCCTAATTGACCTTTCGTGAAGGATGAATAGGCAAGAGGCGCAACGTCCTCTTCCCATGGTTTTGGATTTATGGGTTCGCGAAACGACCCCTTTTGTTCCTTAATACTCAATAAGCCCTGGGTTGCTTTTACATCAATCTAACAACGATCAAACACCGATGTCAATGAGATAGTAGAAACTTTTTCTCTTAGGTATATAGACTTTTTGCCGATATTTAGAAGACAATGAATCTGTAAAACGAGAAGGAGATTCTACGAAACCTCCAAAACATGTATCTATTAACCGATTCCGTAATGAGAAACGAAGTCGGAGGCCGAGGCGTGGGATAAAGACGCTTCTGAGGAAGGGAAGAACGTGGAAGACCCTATTATGGAACTTGCGGCCTTACTTGTACTATCCGCCAGCTTTTTCTGTGTGGCGAGGGTTAACGTGTCCTTTGCCACGAAAGCCGCGTGGTTGTTGATGGTGGGTCTCGCGCTGTTGGCCGGGAGCCTCGCCATGGACTTGGCGCAAAAGGAGTCTTTGCTTTCGGCCATTCTTTCGGCCATTTATGACGGGCTCCGGGGAACCAGTTACCTACTGGGGGCCATTGCGGCTACCGTTGGTTTCGTAGGTTGGTCAAAATCCCAAGTGAAGATGATCTGTGACCTAAAGAAAGTCGCCCTCCTCGACGAACTGACCGGTCTTTATAACAGACGCGGCTTCTTGCAGCGGTTCAAAGAGGAAATTGACCGTTCGGCACGCCATATGCGGTGCCTGGGCATCTTAATGATAGACCTCGATAATTTCAAAGGCATCAATGACAAGTACGGTCACGTAAGAGGAGATGCGTTCCTGGTGGATACCGCATCGATAATAAAGGCCGAGGTCAGGGCGTCCGACATTGTCGCCAGGATAGGGGGTGATGAGTTCGCCTGTATCCTTGTGGAGATCGTCCCCGGTGACGTAATGCTGGTAATGGAAAGGATAAAGTCGAGGTTTGTAGAATTCTCCAAGACGGTGCATAAGATGGGTGACAGCATGGTCGGTCTAAGTGTGGGAGCGGCGGTCTTCCCCGAAGACGGTCGAGAGATCGCAGATCTGATAAGCATTGCCGATAAGCGGATGTACGAAGACAAGAAAAGAGAGTGACGAACTGGTCGGTGGATCACTGTAACGAACACACAAAAAGCATCCGGATTGTGCTCATAACCGGCAGGACCATCGCCCAGGGGAGTTTTGCGGGCCACGGCAAGGGGTGGTTTGATTACACACGGGAAGTAAGCACAATTGTCCTGAGCGAGGAGGATATGCAGAGTCTCAAGGTGAGTCCGGGCCAAGCGGTGAGGGTAAAAGGTCAAAGGGGTGAGGCCATTTGCATATGTAAAAAGGGCGATCTCCCCCAAGGCGTTGGCTTTTTGCCCTACGGGCGTACCGCCAACATATTGGCGGGTTCCGATACCGCTGCTACGGGCATGCCGATATACAAGGGTTTGGTGGTAGCGGTGGAGGCGTAGTTCTGTTGGATCCTGAGAGGAGTATAACCGAGAGAATCGTACAACCGGAGAGAACGGTAGGACCGGAGAGAACCATAGAAGGCGTAGCTTGTACGTTTTGTGGGTGTGTATGCGATGATATACGTGTGACGGTGCGCCAAAACGAGGTAATCGGAGTCGAACGTGCGTGCACTTTAGGAAGGGCCTATCTCATGCGTCCCCAACACGGGGAAGGTGTAACGACCCCCCGAGTGAACGGCAAAGAAGTTTCTCTGGAATGTGCCCTCGCCGAGGCCTCATCCATTTTATCCCGCTCAAAGTACCCTCTCATATTCGGGCTGAGCAATACGACCATCGAGGCGCAAAAAGTAGCGGTTCGCCTCGCCGAACTGATAGGTGCGAGCATTGATAGCACTTCTTCCGTATGTCACGGTCCCGGGACGCTTGCGAAGCAGTATATAGGGGAGCCCACTTCAAGCCTCGGAGAGGTCATGAATCGAGCGGATCTGGTCATCTTCTGGGGGTCCAACCCCGCCGAATCGCATCCGAGACACATGAGCCGTTACTCCGTTATGAGGCCCGGTCTATATGTTCCCCGCGGCAGGAAGGATCGGACCGTGGTAGTGGTGGACGTTCGGAAGACGCCGTCGGCTCGCGCCGCCGATCTCTTCTTAAGAATCGAGCCTTGGAGCGACTACCGGATCCTCTCAAACCTGATTCGCCTTGTCAAACTGACGCCCGTTCATGAACTGACGCCCGTTCATGGGTCGCATGTTCATTGGTCGCAGATCGAGGCCCTGAAGGAATGCTCCGATGAATCCGGGGAGGACCGGGAAGGCCGATTGCCCACCCCAGATACGCTCCAGCGCCTAGCTTCCCTGATGACGAGTTGCCGCTACGGAGCCCTTTTTTATGGGGTCGGCCTCACGATGTCTCGCGGAGGCATGATGAACGTAACCGCGGCCTTACGTCTGGTGCGCGAGCTGAATAACTTCACCAGATTCGTGATCATCCCCATGCGGGGTCACGGAAACGTCGCGGGGATCGACAACGTGCTGGCCTGGCGGACCGGCTATCCGTTCGCCGTCAATTTCAGTAGGGGGTTCCCGCGGTTTGGGCCGGGTGAGTTTTCGGCGGTTGATCTCCTTTGCCGCGGGGAGCCCGACGCCGTGGTCGTTATAGCCGCTGATCCCGTGTCGAGTCTCCCCGTATCGGCGGCAGAACACTTAAAGAGGGTTCCTACCGTAGTGATCGACCCGTATGTGAGTCCCACCACCGAGATCGCCAGTGTCGTATTACCCTGTGCCAAGGCCGGAATATCCGCCTCTGGAACCTACTACAGGATGGACAACGTGCCGGTTCCGCTGAAACGCCTGGTGGCGTCGGTTTACCCGTCAGACGAGGAGATTCTCGGGTCCATCGTGGCACGCATTGAGTCTGCCATGACGGGCCGTAGGGAGGTCGATGCGAGATGATCCTAATCACCGGTGGTACGTTGTACGACCCCGCAAACGGCATCGACGGTCGTCCCGTGGATATCCTCGTGGATGGAGGCAAGGTGATTCAGGTGTGTGAGGCGCGGTGCGGACGTCGATCCGGTGAAGGTCTGCCTACGCCGGAGGATTCGGCAAAAGAGCGGGCGGAAGGGGTGCGAGTGGAATCTCATGGCCAAGAGGGCGG
>DUSP01000176.1 GCA_012842575.1 Clostridia bacterium | reverse complement strand
TTATCTCTTTTTTCGGCTGCTTTGTGCCGCTTTCAATGCGCATGAACTCAGGGCTGGGCGCACACTTGCCACCGAGGGCCTCCCGGTTTGTGTCGCTTTCAATGCGCGTGTGCCTGGCGATTTGAGCCCATGGTCACCGTGACCCGGTGAACGCCCTGACCCATAGGCTTGATAAGATTACCCTCTATGCGCTGGCCGTTTACCATGACTTCTTTTACGCCCGACGACACCCCTTCGGGGTTCAAGACTTCTATTTCGTAGATACCCCCCCTAAACGGTCTCTTGACGAAAAACCTTTCCCACTCGGGGGGTATTACGGGGTCTATCTTTAAGCCCTCGTACTCGGGCCGAACGCCCAGTATCCAATCAAGGCACGCCCGCCACATCCAAGGCGCGGTTCCGGTCGTCCAGGTGAATTCTCCTTGACCGAAATAGGCGGAACTCGGCCCGTGAACGTATTCGGAGTACACGTAAGGTTCAGCCTTGTATATCTCAGGCTCCCGGCCCCTGGTGATGAACGACGTCTTCTTCCAGTAGTCGTAGGCGCGATCTGCTCTTTTGAGCATGGCTTCGGCGATTATGGCCCAGCAGACAGGGTGATTGAAAATCGTACCGTTTTCCTTGGTGCCGGGCGCAAACATAGTGATTATCCCTATCGAGGAGTCGGGTGCCCGGTAAGCCGGAAGGAGTAAGGCCGGCCCGTACCGCGTATCGAGAAGGTTCTTACAAGAGTCCATGGCCTTTACGGCTCTATCATGGGGAGCTACACCCGACAGCACGGCCCACGACTGTGCGTTCAAATAAATCTTACCTGTCTCGTTCTGGGAAGACCCTAGAACTTTCCCTGAGTCCGTCGTCGCCCGCTGGTACCACTCGCCGTCCCAGAAAAGGGAGTTAATACGATCGGCAAGCTCTAGCCTTGCCCTATCGAACCTGGCCATATCGTCAAGGTCACCCTTGATACGCGCCATGGTCACGAGTTCCCGTAGTGCAAGGCATAGAAATTCGGCCGTCATCACGCTCTCGCCGCGGCCCTCGGATCCCACTTGATCGAGGCCGTCGTTCCAATCGCCGGCACCTATTAAAGGTATGCCTCTATCACTCGATCTTGAGAGGGTGAACTCCACCGACTTCTTCAAATGCTCGTACACCGTGCCAAAGCCGCCATCATAGTATTCCACGTTCTCGTCGAGGATGGAGGCATCACCCGTTTCCTTGAGGTACTCCGAGACCACGAGCACGAGCCACAGAGGATCGTCGGAATGGCCGGTCTTGGGTCCCATTTCGGTAATGGGGTCCCAGTTGTGAAGACAGCTTCCGTCGCGATATTGGTGCCGCATGATGTCGAGGATGCGCTTCTTTGACCCTTCAGGATCCATGGGCATTACCCCGAGGACATCCTGCGAGCTATCACGTAAACCTATGATGGAGCCGCCACCGATGTAATAGGAGCTCATGCGGGCGAAGGAGGACGTAAACCATGCCTGGTATTTGTTCCAAATATTTAAGGACAGATCAAAATCGGGATCCGGCGTCCTTACCCAGACCTTTTGTGTGTACTCCTCCCAAAAGGCCTTGAGCTCGTCGAACAACGGGTTGACTCCGGCGCCTGACGGGTCGGTCAAATATGTACGCGTGATGTTTTTTATGGTTTCCTTGTCTTCTTCGGCCCCCACCAGCACTGTGAAGGTGTATTCCTCGCCGGGATGCATCGTCACCTCGGTTTGCAGTACTCCGACCGCGTCTTTGCCGCTTGCGGCGGTATTCGAACACCTGCCCCTCTCGACGGATATGGGATTACCCAAAGACCGATAGATCCCTTGAAAGTCCTCTCGTATGCAATCGAAACCCTTAACCGGGAAACTCGACGCAATATAAGCGTACTGACCCCATTCCGCGTGCGGTTTAGCCGGCCTGTGGCCTATGTTCCACAGACGCTTTGTCGCGAAGATTATCCCGTCTTCGTAAAAAACGTCGTTGAATAGACTTGCAAAACCCGTCTCGAGGAGGTCAAACGCGTAGTTCCCCAAGCACCACTCGACGTACGTGAAGACCGCAAGGTTACGGATCCTCGAATCCAGGTTTTTCAGTGTTACGCGCCATACTTCGAGGTTGTGCTTCATGGGCACGAAGTATGTGATTTCCCCTTTTATGCCGGCCGTTACCTGGCGGATGGTGGTAAACCCGAGGCCGTGCCTTGCCTCCCAGAAGTCCGGAGTTTTGCAGACGGGTTGCCATCCGATGCTCCAGTAAGTTCCGGTCTCTTGATCCCGTAAATAGACATATCGCCCCGGCCTGTCCGCCAGAATCATTTCGGAAGGCAGGGCACGGGTTATGCGGTTGTAACCGGAGCTTCCCACGAAGGAATAGCCGCCGCCGGTGTGCGAAACGAGGGCGCAGTAGCGGCCGTTTGTAAGGATATTCACCCACGGTCGGGGTGTATCGTATCGTCGGATCACGTATGAAAGCCCGTCTTCGGCAAAATAGCCGTAAGGAGTCGCAGCTCGTTCGAAAGAGTGTGTTTGTGTTCTCGCCTCTTCCGACGGGTATTCGCGTTCGCCGTACTCCAGGAGGGGGCGACCGGTCGGGAATTGAGTGGTTCTTGGCGCTATGGCTATTTCATCTGATTGTTCCGACGATCGTTCCAACCACCCCAGACCCGACTGCGGCCTTTTATCCTTGACGGCGGTATCCAGTTTTTGCCCTTCGTCTGCCAAAAAGATCACCTCGTCCGGTTCTCTGATGAAACGGCCCGGTGAATCACCAATAGAATACGTGATTTGCGGCTGCCCGATTTTACGGTGTTATGCTCATTGGGCAGCAGTGCTAGGTCGCGTGCCCTGTCGCGTGCCCTTAAGATTCAGAGATCCAAGTCGCCGGATTTCCCCTATTCTTTCCTACCGGCCTTTCTCTTCGTTCAACGGATCAGCCCCAGTTGATTGACGACCTGTTTTACGCCGGTAGCAGAACTGGCGAGGAGCTCTGCTTCGGTCCTGTGCTGGGTGTTGTCCACCCGTCCCGAGAGGTATACCACACCGTCGGCAGCCGTTACTCTTATCGGAAGGGTCGCAAGTCGTTGATTGCTGCCGATTAGGGACTGTACATGTTGTGCCAAGGCGACGTCCCGCATATCCATAAGGTTCACCCCCTTCGTAAAGGATATGCCCTGCGGGAAAGCTCCATTCGCTCCCGTCATCACTTAACCGCCTAACGCCGTTGTACGCCCCTAACGCCGTTATGCGGCCGCCCCCTCCTTCACCGCTTGACATTCTCTGATAGACGCGTGCGCCAGGAGAAAGGACAAAAGGGATTCGGCTCCCATGTTCATGTTCACACCGTGGGGCGTCAAGGCGTCGTAGCAGCCGCCCGTTTTCGGATCGTACACCGGTATTCTGTTGGTATTGAGTCCGTGATACCACTCGTACGCAAGGTGGGCATACCTATAATAGTCTTCGTTCAGGGTCTGTATGTACGCCAGCGTATATGCTTGAACGAGGCATCCGGCATCCACCGGTTGTTGGTCGTAAAGAGGGGGCTTTCGACCCTTGACGTACCACCCGTTGTTTCCCACCAGTTGGAAGTGGTCCTTTTTCCAAAGAGTCTTGGTGAGAAATGAAAGCGACCGCTCCGCCACTTCGAGGTACTTGGATTTTCCCGTGGCCTTAAAGGCGGCAAAGAGCGACATCGGCATCACGGCGTTCGAATAGGTCAGCTTTTCCTCAAACCACTGCCACCTGGTGGTAGACGATTTTTCGAAGCACCCGCAAAGACTCACGGCCAGCTCGTCCACCAAAGCCTTGGCCGTTTCTGCCAAACCGGCGTTTATCTCCTCCGGAATACAAGACAAACCCAGTATCGAGAAGGCCTTCGCCCTTGGGAACGTTAGCCGACTCACATGAGGGATCGCCCTCTTCAGCATGTCAAGTGCGGTGGCTTTAAACCCCTCGTCGACGAAGCTCTTCAGCGTGAAGCCGCACGCCCAGAGGGCTCGCCCGAAGCAATCTTCCGAGCCGCCGTCGTCGACGAACCTCCTCGTGTAGTCCATATAATTGTGGAACCACCCGCTATCCATTTGCGCGTACCGCAAAAAGGCAAGATAAACCTCCGCCAGTGCCAGGGCGCCGCTTTCGGGGTACCGTTCGGAAATCCTAAGGGCGGCGATTAAGGCCCTTGCGTTGTCATCCGTGGTGTAACCCGTAGAACGATCGGGGAGGATGAAGGTGGCGTGCTGTATCATCCCCGTATCGTCAGTCAAGCGTCTCATGTGAGCGAGGTTGGGTTCTGGATACTCGTTCACTTGGTTTTAGCCCTCCCGGCAAGTTTCTCTTTGGCAGTGGTAGCGCCATAAACCTCGAGAACGCGCTTAGGTGTGCCCGGTATCTCGATACCGAGGACGCCCCCGATAACGTCGAGGTAACGCCCGCCCACCTTAGTCCAGGTCATCTCACGCCCGTACTCTCGTGCATTAGCTTCGAGCCTCGCTTTAAGGGACGGGTCGTCGAGTAACTGATTTACCGCTTGGGCAATGGAGTCCGGGCTGCGGAATTCAACCAGGATACCCCTCCCCTTATCGAGGAGTTCTTGTGCGTAGATGTACGGCGTCGAAACCACCGCTTTTCCCATTCCTACGGCGTAAGCGAGGGTTCCACTCGATATCTGTTCCGGGTTCGGATACGGCGTTATGTAAATGTCAGTTATCCTAAGGTAAGTGAGCAGGTCTTCCTTGGAAAGGTATCGATCGACGAAAGAAACGTGCTCATCGATACCCATTTCCTTGACCCATTTCTTGAGTTTACGTCTATAGCTTTCCCCGCAGAGTTTCTTTACTACGGGGTGAGTTTCCCCTAGGATGAGGTATACGACTTCGGGGTGCCTTTCTACTATGGATGGCAAGGCTCTAAGCACGTATTCTATTCCCTTGCTCGGAGAAAGGAGCCCGAAGGTGGTGAGAAGCTGTTTGCCTTCGTATCCCAGATCCCGTTTTATTTGCTCCACCGATCTAGATTCGTCTTTGATCTGCGAAAGTACCGGGCGTAGGTTCACGTCGGTTCGGGCCTTCGGACCGTAGAGCCTGTCCACTTCACCGACGGCTAACGGGGCTGCCTTTGCCGGAAGTACGGTAGCGGGAAGAGACGCGCCCGCTACGACGGCCAAACCCTCCCTAGCCTCGGCAACCCTGCTTTTTGTGGATAGGGGCTTTTCGAGCTTCAAAACCATACGATGGTCGCCGGGTTGAGCCAAAGACGTGGTAAGTCTCGAAACAGACGCCGAAGGGAGGAAACCGTCGAGGTCCGGTACACCGTGATGGATGACGTGCACCTTCCATTGGGGTATTCCGTACTTTGTTACCAAGGTTTCCCTTCCCTTTTGAGCCATGACCACCAGCGCGCTTGAGAGTTCTCCGATCCGGCGAACGATCGCATAACGGTGGTCATCCGGTTCGAGGAGGACACTGTGGAATGTCGTGACGATGGGAGGTCTAAGGGCCTCCATGAAGTCCAGGACGTATTCACCGTTGCGCCCCCCGAATATGCCGAACTCGTGTTGGACGAGGACCAAGTCCGCCTGCGACGAGTTGATGAGGTTTGCCACGTCTATATAAGACTCTCTTATTTCCTGGGCTATCTCCCACTTCACCCTTTCGGGATATGAGTAGGTCGCATTACTGATGGCGGCCACCTTGATAGGCGAGCCGTCAAGGTGTGCTTCCATGCCCGCGATGAGGTCTTCACTGAACGTAGCCAGCCCGCATTGCCTTGGCGGGAATGTACTCACCAAAACCATTTCAAAACCATTCGAATCGCTAGAACCGCTGGATGCTCCGAACCTTTTGCGTGAACCCTTGGGACGTAAAGTCATGCCATCATTGACCTCCGCTTCGTTTGACTCATCCCTCGACAGGTTTTGCCGATTTCAGTCAATATATGCTTTGGAAAAACAGGCAAGCCACGCGTCACCAAAAGTCCCCAGCGTGGCTGCCGTAATTTGACATCCTTTACTATTTTGTTCACAGTAAATCTACTATGGATGTAGTAGGAGTATGCTTAAAAGAGTTCTGCGAACTATGCCGAAACCAAAGCGACGGACAAGACGGAAAAAAGATGTGCTTTCCATTTTCGAAGATTATCAACAAAGATTATCAGGTTGAAAACTTGCCACACTCGGGAACCTTCGGTATCCGTTCGAGACGACAACATTCTCGTGGTGCTTAGATTGTCGCCAGTTGTCGCCGCGTAAGACGGCTAAAAAGGATTTCGGGGTCAAAAGCGGCCGAACTTTCCCGCAAGGATTCCGAGACCAAAAACCGGCCGAATTCTCCTGGTCACCCTGAGACCAGACACAGCCGGTCTGCTGGCAGTCCATCAAGCCAGCCTTCTCTATTGTAACATTTCATGACCGAGTTGGCAAATTTTCCACAAACCCCCGGCCCGTCGATATCAAGGCTTCCCCAACGACAAAACGTCGCCCAGGATCCGAACCGCTTGATCCACCTCTTCTTTGCCGATTATGAGGGGCGGTAAGAGTCTTATGACGTTTCCATCGGTGCAGTTCACTATGAGGCCGCGTTCGAGACATCTCGATACGACGCCCTTGCCTTCAAAGGAAATCTCGATTCCCACCATAAGCCCGCGCCCTCTTATCTCCCGCACGACCCCCGCGGGAAGCCCGGCCGAGATCTCATGTAGCCGGGAAAGGAGGTATTGCCCTATTGTGGCGGCATTTTCAGTGAGTCTCTCATCTAGGATAGTCCTCACCGCGGCAAGAGCGGCACTCGTGCATAACGGATTCCCGCCAAAGGTGGACCCGTGATCGCCCGGGGCAAATGCCGAGGCCACCTCATCCTGCGCCAGCATAGCGCCGATCGGAACTCCTCCGCCAAGTGACTTCGCCAGAGTTATTATGTCAGGTCTTATACCGTAGTGTTCGAAGGCGAAAAGTTTGCCGGTACGTCCAAGTCCGCATTGAACTTCGTCGAAGATCACGAGGGCGCCCGTCTTGCGGCGCGCCGTCTCTATGGCGGCCATGAACTCGTCGGAGGCTATGTGGATGCCTCCTTCTCCTTGTATGGGTTCGACCATTACGGCCGCCGTCTTTTCGGACACGTTCTCCAATAATGCTTCGGCATCATTGAATTCGAGGTACTTGAAACCCTCTGGTAACGGCTGAAAGTCCTCCTGAAACCTCTTTTGGGGAGTAGCGGCTAGGGCACCCATGGTTCTTCCGTGGAAAGCCTTCGAGAAAGTTACGATTTCTGCGCGGTCCTGCTTCATGACCTTCCTGAAGTATTTACGGGCGAGCTTAATGGCGGCTTCATTTGCTTCAGCCCCGCTCGAACAGAAGAAAGCCCTCTTACAGGGAGATATCTCCGCTAAAAGGGCAGCCAGTTCTGCCTGGGGTGCGATGTAATAGAGGTTCGAGCAGTGAAGCAGTCTCTCGGCCTGTGACTTGATGGCCTTCACGACATTGGGGTGGCAATGGCCAAGACCATTAACCGCAAGACCCGCGACGAAATCGACATACTTCTTACCTTCCGTATCCCAAAGATAAGCACCCTCTCCCTTTACGAAGGCCACCCGTGCTCGACTATACGTCTGCATTCCAAAACGAGCGTCGAGGTCGACTATCCTTTCTAACGAAATCTCTAGTGAATTTTGGCTATCTACCCCAGCATTTCGGTTACCTTGTCCGGCATTTCGGCCTCCTTCCTCGACTTTTCGGCCCTTTTCATTGACATTTCGGTCGTCTTCCGTCATTGCCCGGCCTCCTTCGTAGATCACTCTATCCCATTACCACTTCATCCCATTACCACTTCAGTCCCGACCCCTCGGTCGGTGAAAATCTCAAGAAGCAGCGAGTGTGGGATCCTTCCGTCGATGATGTGCGCTTTCGTCACGTTACCTTCGAGGGCTCTGATGCAGGCCTGCACTTTAGGTATCATTCCGCCTTCGATGTTACCGTCCCGAATCATCGCCCTTACTTCGCTGCTCTTTAAAGTGGATATCAACTCCGTCCTCGACGTCGGATCTCTGAATATGCCTTCCACGTCGGTGAGCAACACGAGCTTATCCGCCTTCAGCGCGGCCGCCAGTTCCCCGGCGGCAGTATCGGCGTTGATGTTGTACGATTCGCCCTCCTCACCCACGCCTGTGGGGGCCACCACGGGAATGTAGCCGCCCCGGATCAAAGTTTCTATTATCTCGGTATTGACCTTTTCGATTTCGCCGACGAAACCGAGATCTTTGACCGTAGCGCCGTTGATCGTTTCGGATTTATGGAGTTTCTTTTTCGCTATGATGAGGCCCGCGTCTTTCCCGCAGATACCTACGGCCCTTCCACCCGAACGGTTTATGAGGGATACGATTTCTTTGTTGAGCTTACCTGCCAGCACCATTTCCGCGAGCTCCACCGTTTCTTTATCGCTAATGCGCAGGCCATCGACGAACTCAGGCTTTTTTCCCACCCTTTCCATGAAGGTGGTGATTTCGGGTCCCCCGCCGTGGACCAGCACCGGGTTCATACCGACGTATTTCATCAAGACTACGTCCGTTACCACTGCCTTTTTCAAGTCATCTTCGATCATAGCGTTGCCGCCGTATTTTATTACTATCGTCTTCTGGTGGAAGGCCTTTATATAAGGCAGGGCTTCGATAAGGACCTCGGCCTTCTTGACGTACTCGGATAGCTCCTGAAATCCCACATTAATCCTCTCCAGTCTTACGACTTCTATCTTTCAACTCGCCGGCCAGATGCGGCGTCAAAGCCAGATACAGTCATCGGAATAGCCATTTAGGCACTCTAATACACCCAGCAGTTGACGCTCTCGTCAAAGCCAGATGCGGTCATCGGAATAGTCATCGGATCCAATGAATAAAGACAACACCCGGACCCGGTCCGTACGTCTCCACTACGACGCCACCGAGGTCATAGAGGGAACCGTGCTCGCTGCAACCCCGGAACCGGTCCGTACGTCTCCACTACGACCGGTAACTGCCGTTTATCCTAACGTAATCGTATGAGAGGTCGCACGTCCAAACAACTGCCTCGGCGGGGCCGACGTTTAAATCTACGACGATGGACACGTCCTTTCCGGACAGAGCCTCCTTCGCGGATTCCTCCCGATAGCCCACGGACACTCCGTTTTCCACGATCCGGACCGGCCCAATACTCACCCCTATCTTGTCGGGGTCTACGAACGCGTCCGAATAGCCGATAGCCGCCACTATTCTCCCCCAGTTGGGGTCCTCGCCGAACATTGCCGTCTTCACCAAGTCCGAACATGCGATGGCGAAGGCCGCGCTTTTCGCGTCCTGATAGTCGGCGGCCCCTCTCACCCTTACCTCGATGAACTTTGTTGCACCCTCCCCATCCCTGACGAGCCATTTTGCCAGGTAGACGCAAACGTCGGTGAGGTACTTCTCAAAGATCTCGTATCGGTCTGTCCCGTATTCTATGAGCGGGTTTTGGGCCGTGCCGTTTGCCATGATTAGCACCATGTCATTGGTACTCGTGTCGTTATCCACGGCGATCATGTTGAAAGAACGGTCGACGGCATTTCTCAGGGCCTTGTCGAGCGCGTCCTTGCTGATCGCGGCGTCGGTGGTCAGAAAACATAACATGGTTGCGAGGTTCGGCCTT
>DUSP01000136.1 GCA_012842575.1 Clostridia bacterium | reverse complement strand
TCGCCACCGCCCACGTGGAGTATGAGACCGAGAAGCGCCACTACGCCCACGTGGACTGCCCCGGCCACGCCGACTACATAAAGAACATGATAACCGGAGCCGCCCAGATGGACGGCGCCATCCTGGTGGTGAGCGCCGCCGACGGCCCCATGCCCCAGACCAGGGAGCACATCCTCCTCGCCCGTCAGGTGGGCGTCCCCGCCATGGTGGTGTTCATGAACAAGGCCGACATGGTGGACGACCCCGAGCTGTTAGAACTGGTGGAACTCGAGGTCAGGGAGCTCCTCTCCAAGTACGGCTTCCCCGGGGACGAGATACCCGTCGTCGTCGGAAGCGCCCTCAAGGCCCTGGAGTGCGGCTGCGGGAAGAGGGACTGCCCGAATTGCTCCAAGATATGGGAGCTCATGGACGCGGTTGACAACTACATCCCCACCCCCGCCCGCGACTCCGACAAGCCCTTCCTCATGCCCGTCGAAGACGTCTTCTCCATCACGGGCCGCGGCACCGTGGCCACGGGTAGGGTAGAGAGGGGCACAGTCAAGGTCGGCGACGAGGTGGAGATAGTGGGCTTTTCCGACAGGCCCAAGAAGACCGTAGTTACAGGAGTCGAGATGTTCCGCAAGATCCTCGACCAGGCGGTCGCAGGGGACAACATCGGGACCCTCCTCAGGGGCATAGACAAAGACGAGGTCGAGAGGGGCCACGTCCTCGCCAAGCCCGGCAGCATAAAGCCGCACAAGCACTTCATGGCCGAGGTGTACGTCCTCACCAAGGAGGAAGGAGGCCGTCACACCCCATTCTTCAACGGCTATAGGCCCCAGTTCTACTTCAGGACGACCGACGTGACCGGCGACATCAAGCTCCCCGAGGGAGTGGAGATGGTCATGCCCGGCGACAACATCAACATGGAGGTAAACCTCATAACCCCCATAGCCGTAGAAGAGGGCCTCAGGTTCGCCATAAGGGAAGGCGGAAGGACCGTGGGCGCGGGGGTCGTGACGAAGATTCTGGAGTGAGTGAGTTGCGGAGTAAGTGAGGGGGAGATTGGGTGAGTCAGAAAATCAGGATCAAGCTAAGGGCCTTTGATCATAAGGTGTTGGATCAGTCGGCTCAACGCATCGTCGATACGGCAAGTCGGACGGGTGCGAGCATTTCAGGTCCCGTGCCGCTGCCGACAGAGCGAAGCGTGTACACCGTCCTGGTGGCTCCCAACGGCGAAAAGGACATCCGGGAGCAGTTTGAGATGCGCGTCCACAAGAGGTTGATTGACATACTCGAGCCGACCCCCAAGACGGTAGACGCCTTGATGAGACTCGACCTTCCGGCAGGGGTCGACATCGAAATCAAGCTCTAGAGGATGAAGAATGCCGTAAGGCCAAGAACCGGACTGTCGACGTCGACGTCGAGCCCGTAGGACGGGAGGTGCAATATGCGCAAGGCTATACTCGGTAAGAAACTAGGCATGACGCAGGTGTTCGATGACCAAGGTCGCGCGGTGCCCGTCACCGTCATCGAGGCCGGTCCGTGTGTCGTAGTTTCAAAAAGGACTGAGGAAAAGGACGGATATAACGCGATTCAGGTGGGGTTCGGCCGCGTGAAAGAACGCCGTGTGAATAAACCCTTGAAGGGTCACTTCGAGGCCGCTAAAGTGAAACCCCTTCGATACTTGAGGGAGTTTCGTCTGGATAATAGCGCCGACTACGCGGAAGGCCAGGAGCTCCGGGTAGACATGTTCTCTGCCGGGGAACTGGTAGACGTGACGGGCGTATCCAAGGGCAAGGGTTTTGCGGGAGGCGTAAAACGCTGGGGATTCGGCCGCGGACCAATGGCTCATGGCTCAAAATATCACCGGGCACCCGGTTCGCTTCAGTCCCGTGACGCGGCGCGGGTGTTCAAGGGCCGGAAGCTTCCCGGACGTATGGGAGGTAACCGCGTCACGGTTTTAGCCTTGAAGATCGAACGCATTTACCCTGACAGGGATCTAATGTTGATACGAGGCGCCGTCCCGGGACCCAAGGGATCCCTTGTGGTCGTTAGGGATAGCGTGAAATCCAAGGCAAGGGGTGAGTGAAGATGCCAGTCGTACCAGTGTATAACGTTGAAGGTCAAAAAGTGGACGAAGTAGAGCTGGACGATCGGATTTTCGCCGCCCCGGTCAATGAAGGCCTGCTTCATCAGGTTGTACTCATGAATCTGGCCGCCAAGCGCGCCGGGACGGCGTCTACCAAGACCCGTGCCGAGGTACGGGGTGGCGGCAGGAAGCCCTGGCGGCAAAAGGGCACGGGTTGGGCCCGTCATGGCTCTCGACGCTCGCCATTGTGGCGTCACGGTGGAGTGGTGTTCGGCCCGAAACCGAGGACGTACCGTTTCTCGATGCCCAAAAAGGCGAGGCGACTGGCACTCTGCGGTGCTTTGACTGGAAAAGTCGCTTCAGGGGAGCTTTTAGTCCTGGACGATCTCAGAATACCGGAAAGGCCTAGGACCAAAGAAGTCGTACGGATGCTCACGAATCTTAACGTCCCGGGCAGCGCCCTGATAGTGACCGCGGCGGCCGATAAAAATGTGGTAAAATCCGCTCGAAATATTCCGGGAGTGGCGACGTCGCCTGCGCCCGAGCTCAACGTCTATGACGTGCTTTCCCACAAGCACCTCATAATGACGAAGGATGCCGTCCGGAAAGTCGAGGAGGTGCTACTTGCCTAATGGCGGAGGGACGTGACCCCAGGGATATAATTATAAGACCGATAATAACCGAAAAATCCAATACTCTTATGGGTATGGGGAAGTACACCTTTGCCGTGGCACCGAGGGCCACGAAGACCGAAATAAGGAATGCGGTCGAGGCCATTTTCAAAGTAAAAGTCAAGGACGTCAATACTTCCGCGGTCAGGGGAAAAATGAGGAGAATGGGACTGTCCAGGGGTTTCAAGCCCGATTGGAAGAAGGCGACGGTTACCCTGGAGCCGGGCCATACCATTAAGCTATTCGAAGGGGCGTAAAGGGGGGATTGTTTTGCCGATAAAGACGTTCAAGCCTACTTCGCCGGGGATACGCGGTACGGCTTTAGCTACCTTTGAGGAGATCACCAAGGATGAACCCGAGAAGTCCCTCCTTATGCCTTTGAAAAGAAAGGCCGGAAGGAACGATCAAGGGCGGATCACGGTAAGGCACAGGGGCGGCGGAGCCAAAAAGAAGTACCGTGTGATCGACTTCAAAAGGGACAAAGACGGAATACCGGCGAAAGTAGCCGCCATTGAATACGACCCGAACAGGTCGGCAAGGATCGCGTTGCTGCATTATGCCGACGGAGAAAAGAGGTACATCGTCGCCCCTCTCGGTCTATCCGTAGGGGATACAATCATGTCGGGTCCAGATGCCGACATCAAACCGGGAAATGCCTTACCGCTCAGGAACGTGCCTGTGGGTACCTTCATTCACAATATCGAGCTCAAGCCCAAGAAAGGCGGCCAGATCGTGAGGTCTGCGGGCACCGGCGCCCAGTTGATGGCCAAGGAAGGGAATTACGGCCTCGTACGTCTGCCGTCTGGAGAGCAGAGGTTAATCCACCTGGACTGTAAGGCTACCATCGGCCAAGTGGGTAACGTGGATCACGAAAACATATCGTTGGGTAAAGCGGGGAGATCACGTTACCTGGGCAGAAGGCCAGCAGTCAGGGGCGTTGTCATGAACCCCATTGATCACCCGCACGGGGGTGGCGAGGGTAAGGCACCCATAGGTCGTAAGAGCCCGGTATCCCCATGGGGGCAACCTACTCTGGGATACAAAACCAGGAAAAAGGGCAAGCCGTCAGATAAGTACATCGTGAAGAGAAGAAAGTGATGAGCCGCGGGATGTCAATGGGAATGTCAGCAGAAGGGAGGGCCGTATCTTGTCTCGTTCAACTAAGAAGGGGCCCTATGTAGACCCGAAACTCCTTGAAAAGGTGCGCCGAATGGCAGCTCAAGGCGAAAAAAAGGTGATAAAAACCTGGTCTCGTGCTTCGATGATCGTTCCGGAGATGGTCGGCTTGACCATAGCCGTGCACGACGGCAGAAAGCATGTTCCCATTTACGTAACAGAGGAAATGGTCGGCCATAGGCTCGGAGAATTCGCTCCGACCAGGACCTTCAGAGGCCACGGGGCGCACACCGAGCGTTCGACTGCGCTCAAGTGATGGGAAGGGGGTAAAGGCAAAGTGGCTTACGCCGAGGCCCGAGCGCGCTTTGTGCGGATTTCGCCGAGCAAGGCCAAGATCGTTTTGGATCTTGTTAGGGGTAAAAAAGTGGAAGAAGCTTTAGCAATACTGAAGTTTACCCCTAAACGCGCCGCGAGAATCGTCGAAAAGGTCATCAGCTCGGCGGCCGCAAACGCGGAGAACAATTTCGACATGGATCGCAACGCCCTTTATGTGGCCAAGGCCGATGTAGGTCCCGCACCGATCATGAAGCGTTGGCATCCAAGGCAGCGGGGGAGAGCGTTTCCCATTCTCAAGCGAACGTCGCACATCACCGTAAGACTCGAGGAACAAAAGAGTTGACGAGATCATACGCGAAAGGGGGGTTTTGCGGGATTGGGTCAGAAGGTGCATCCAAAAGGATTGAGGCTCGGGATTATCAAGGACTGGGACGCCCGTTGGTTTAGAAACAAAAAGGAATTCGTTGACACATTACACGAGGATTTCAAGATACGAAACTACATCAAAAGAAAGTACTACTTGGCGGGCGTACCACGAGTGGAAATAGAACGAGCTGCTAACCGGATCAAGGTCATGATACACACGGCCAAGCCGGGAATGGTCATCGGACGAGGGGGTACCGGGGTCGACGAACTGAGACGGGAACTCGAGGCTCTGGCGGGAGGCAAACCGGTGTCCGTAAACATCATTGAAATCAAGTCTCCTGAAACCGATGCCCAGCTGGTCGCCGAAAGCGTGGCATCAGCCCTTGAGAGAAGGGTTTCTTTCAGAAGGGCTATAAAGCAAGCCGTCTTACGGGCAATGAAGGCGGGCGCTAGGGGCGCAAGGGTCAGGGTCTCGGGGAGACTCGGCGGGGCTGAGATGTCCCGGAGTGAATGGGCCGCTGAGGGCACTATACCCCTTCATACCCTGCGGGCCGATATCGATTACGGATTTGCGGAGGCTCATACGACGTACGGGCGAATTGGCGTTAAGGTATGGATATATAAGGGAGACGTATTGCCGGAGAAGCCCGCTTCGTCGGAACAGCACGCGGAAGAACCCGAGCGGCGACCGGCCGCTGAAGGGGGCGAGTGAGACATGTTGATGCCCAAGAGGGTGAAGTATAGGAAGCAACACAGGGGCCGGATGACCGGCATCGCGATTCGCGGAAACGAAATAGAATACGGAGACTATGGGTTGCTGGCCCTCGAACCCGGCTGGGTGACCGATAAACAAATCGAAGCCGCACGGGTGGCGCTTACCAGGTGCATAAAACGCGGTGGCAAGGTATGGGTCAGGATCTTCCCCGACAAGTCCGTGACCGCTAAGCCGGCGGAGACGCGTATGGGTAGCGGCAAAGGGGCCCCCGACCACTGGGTGGCGGTGGTGAAGCCCGGAAGAATCATGTTCGAGTTGGGCGGAGTCCCCGAAGATGTGGCCAGAGAGGCAATGCGTCTGGCCGGGTTCAAGCTGCCCCTGAAGACTAGGTTTGTCAAGCGCGAGGGACTGGGCGGTGAAGTGAATGAAACCTGACGATTTGAGGGAACTGTCAAGCCAGGAGCTCGAGCAAAAGATCAAAAACCTGAAAGAAGAATTGTTCAACCTCCGTTTTCAGTTGGCTACGGGCCAGCTCGAGAATCATATGCGCATTGGACAGGTTAAACGCGATATTGCCAGGGTAAAGACGATCCTCCGGGAGCGCGAGCTCCGCATAAAGGAGGCTTGAGTAATTGGCAAAGAGAGATGAAAACAGTATGGATGTGAAAGCCAATATTGCCGAACCCGTAAAGCCGGATTCGACGCCTAAGACGGCCCGCGAGTCGGCGGAAGGGGGCTCTCCCGACACACCGGCGGGCGCGAGTGCCAGGGGGAAAAGGAAGACCAGGGTCGGGGTGGTAGTCTCGAGTAAAATGGATAAGACGGTCGTGGTGGCAGTCGAACGGGTCGCCATGCATCCCCTCTATCATAAAAGGATAAAACGCACGAGTAAGTTTAAGGCTCATGACGAGAACAATTCCTGTCGTGAGGGCGACAGGGTCAAAATCGTGGAGACTCGCCCGCTAAGTAAAGAAAAGCGCTGGAGGGTCGTTGAGATTATCGAACGGGTCAAGTAAACTAGAGGCTTGGGCCGTTTGAAGTGAAAAACGACATCTGTGCTATCTCCGCCGGCGACACGTGCCGAGACGGGAAGGGAGGGGCGAGAATTGATTCAAGCGTTGACGAGATTAAACGTTGCAGACAATACCGGAGCTAGAAAGCTCATGTGTATCAAAGTCCTGGGCGGGACCCGGCGCCGCTATGCCAATGTAGGGGACGTAATAGTGGCTTCCGTTAAGGCCGCCTCCCCCGGCGGGGTGGTCAAAAAGGGTGATGTAGTACGCGCCGTAATCGTCAGATCGAAAAGCGGTGTGCACCGCCCGGACGGTTCCCATATACGTTTTGACGAGAACGCTGCGGTCATTTTGAAGGACGAAAAGGAGCCCAGGGGTACCCGTATATTCGGACCTGTTGCGCGCGAGCTGCGTGACAAGGAGTTCATGAAGATCATCTCGTTGGCTCCAGAAGTTTTGTAGTATTGTCCTCGGGAGCATTGTCCTCGGGGGTCTTCTCCGGTTCACGTCGATAACCTCAAGGAGGGACCGATTTGGAAAGGGCGGGCAATTCGAAGGCCGATAAGAAAAAGGTCAAAAAAGTACACGTACGTACCGGCGACGTGGTACTGGTCCTAAAAGGAAAAGACCGGGGCAAGCGCGGCAAGGTTTTAAGGGTGATACCCAAGGAAGGACGCGTTGTGGTCGAGGGTGTCAACATTGTCAAGAGACATACAAAGCCTTCGCGTAAAGTCATGCAAGGCGGCATCATAGAAAAAGAGGCGCCGATTGCGAGCTCTAAAGTGATGCTCGTTTGTCCTCGCTGTCAGGAACCATCCCGGATGGGTAGGAGGAGATTGGAGAACGAGGGTGTAGTGCGCGTATGTAAAAAGTGCGGCGAGGTCATTGATAAGTGAAGTGCAATTGGCGGGCGGCCGTAACCGGTGATCGCCGGGACTGCGGCCGAACCGGATATGATCGATAATCAGGCGCCCCAAGGGGGTTTATCCCAAAACATGACTCAAGACTTGAGGGAGTATTACCACAAAGAAGTCGTTCCGGCGTTAATGGAGTTATTCAAATATAAGAGCGTCATGCAGGTTCCCCGACTTGAGAAAATCGTAGTCAATATGGGGGTTGGAGACGCCATTCAGAATCCGAAACTCCTCGACGCGGCCGTTTCGGATCTGACGCAAATCACGGGTCAGAAGCCGATCGTCACGAAAGCGAAGAAGTCGGTGGCTGCCTTCAAAGTCCGAAAGGGCATGTCCATCGGATGTAAAGTGACTCTACGCGGGCAGAGGATGTACGACTTCTTTTCGAAGCTTGTAAATGTGGCACTGCCCAGGGTGCGGGATTTCAAGGGGCTTTCTTCCAGGGGTTTTGACGGTCGCGGGAACTACAGTCTCGGGCTGAAGGAACAGCTTATATTCCCCGAGATCGACTACGACAAAGTGGAACAGGTCAGAGGGATGGACGTGACTGTAGTGACCACGGCCAAGACGGACGAAGAGGCCAAATCGCTGTTGAGCCTGATGGGCATGCCTTTTAGGGATTAGGTTTAGCTTTGGGCTAAAAAGGAGGGTAATTGTGGCAAAAAAGGCGCTCATAGAAAAGCAAAAGAGGACGCCCAAGTTCAGGGTCCGTGCATACAACAGGTGCAAAATATGCGGTCGACCTCGGGCCTATCTGAGAAGGTTCGGGATGTGCCGCTTATGCTTCAGGGAAAAGGCCCACAGGGGCGAGATACCCGGGCTGAGGAAGGCGAGCTGGTAGGGGAGAGGCGCTGAAACGAAGACCAATGCGGTCCTAGTAGCGCTGATCCCGAATAAGGGGGGTTTATGCATGGCTACAACTGATCCCATAGCCGATATGCTCACGAGGATCAGAAATGCCAATACGGTATATCGGGATAGGGTCGAAATCCCCGGTTCAAAGATAAATCGCGCCGTCGCCGAGATACTCAAGGAAGAGGGTTTTATCAGGGACTACGAGTGGGTTTCCGACAAAAAGCAAGGAATGCTCAGGGTGTACCTGAAGTACGGACCCAATCGCGAGAAGGTTATCACGGGGATCAAACGTATATCCAAACCCGGCTTGAGGATCTACGCAAAGAAAGGGGAAATACCCCGGGTCCTCGGGGGGCTCGGCATCGCGATACTTTCAACACCCAAGGGTGTTATGAGCGACAGAAAAGCCCGAGCCCTGGGAGTAGGCGGCGAAGTAATCTGTTACGTTTGGTAGGGGGTTCGTGATATGTCCAGGGTTGGAAAAAGGCCGGTGCCTATTCCGCCCGGTGTCGAAGTGAACGTGGACGGTAACCTCGTTTACGTCAAAGGGCCGAAGGGAGAGCTCACAAGACGGGTTCCCGAAACGATACGCGTTCACGTAGAAGACGGGCGATTGGTCGTGGAAAGGGCTGGGGACGATCGGCGGGCTCGATCGTTGCATGGGTTGACCAGGAGCCTCGTGGCGAATATGATTACCGGTGTCACTCAAGGTTACCAAAAGGGCCTTGAACTAATCGGAGTGGGTTATAGGGCGTCGAAATCGGGCCGTAATCTGAGCCTTGCGGTTGGCTACTCAAAGCCCGTGGAAATAGAGCCTCCGCCCGGCATCGAGTTCGAAGTGGTCAACCCCACGTACGTTCTCGTAAAGGGCTTCGACAAGGAAGCCGTAGGGGAAGTAGCCGCAAAAGTCCGAAGGGTTAGACCGCCTGAACCGTACCAAGGAAAAGGGATACGTTACGCGGGTGAAAGGGTACGCAGAAAGGAAGGCAAAGCGGGCAAGAAGTAGCGCGAGATAAGGAGTTGTTCGGATTGAAAGCGAAGATCCTTCGTAACGTCGCGAGGAAAAAACGCCATATGAGGATACGGTCCAAGATAAGCGGGACTCATCAACGTCCGAGGTTGTGCGTCTATCGCAGCCTCAACCACGTTTATGCCCAGATTATAGACGACGAAAAGGGCAATACGCTGGCTTGCGCTTCGACACTTGATCGTGAAATCCGCGACAAGATCAAGCATGGGGGGAACTGTGAAGCCGCACGTCTAGTTGGTCAACTGTTGGCACGTAAAGCGCGTGAGGCCGGGATCCAACAGGTGGTATTCGATAGAGGCGGGTATATATACCACGGCGTGGTGAAGTCGTTGGCGGAGGGCGCCAGAGAGGGTGGCCTGGACTTTTGAGCCGATTAACGCCAAGGCTTCAATGGGGAAATGCACAAAGGAGGGAATCATTTGCCGCGTATTGATCCGAGCGAGCTGGATTTGAAAGAGAAGGTTGTCTCCATAAATAGGGTCGCCAAGGTCGTCAAGGGAGGAAGGCGGTTTTCTTTTTCGGCACTGGTGGTCGTGGGCGACGGTAACGGCCACGTGGGGGTGGGTCTCGGGAAAGCCAGCGAAATCCCGGATGCCATCAGAAAAGGAATCGAATCCGCTAAGAAGAACCTGATTTTCGTCCCCAGGGTGGATACCACCATAACGCACGACGTCATAGGAACCTTTGGGTCTGGTATCGTCGTCATGAAGCCCGCTGCCCCCGGAACAGGCGTTATAGCCGGCGGGCCTGTAAGGGCCGTCATGGAGCTGGCCGGCGTAAAAGACGTCCTTACCAAGTCTTTGGGTTCATCCAACACGTGCAACGTGGTGTACGCCACCATGGAAGGCTTGAAATCCCTCAAGAAACCGGAGGAAGTGGCGCGGCTTAGGGGTAAATCATTGGAAGAGCTGGGGAAGAAACCCTCGCTTCCCGAGGTTACCGCAGAACCGGTTGCCGCTGAGACGGAGGAAACCGTCTTTTACTCTGAAGGGGACTTACACGAAGCCGGCGCAGCGGGGTCATGAAGCGCAGTCGGATTGCCGTTTCGGTAAGGATCAGTTAAAACCGGGAACGAGGGACGAGGAACGATGGAGGAAGCTATGGCGAAACGAATAAGACTCGTTCTAAAAAAGAGCCCAATCGGTGAAAACGAAACCAACAGGCGGACGATAGCAGCTCTTGGGTTAAAAAAGATAGGGCAGAGCAAAGAATTTGAGGCCAGCCCCAACATAATGGGGATGATCCGAAAAGTGGCGCATCTTGTACGGGTGGAGGAGGTCGAACCACGTGAGAGTTCATGATTTGCGTCCCGCGCCCGGTGCTCGGTCGAAGGCACGACGCGTGGGTCGCGGCATCGGCTCCGGCAGGGGCAAAACCTCGGGAAGGGGCCATAAAGGACAGAAAGCCCGGAGCGGTGGAGGGTTGAGACCGGGCTTTGAAGGCGGTCAGATGCCGCTTCAACGCAGGCTTCCCAAGCGCGGTTTCACCAACGCCGTTCACAAGACCGAATACGCCGTGGTCAATGTGGGCGACCTCGAGAGATTCGGCGAGGAGACCATAGTGACGCCGGAGATGTTGCTCGAACTCCGAATCGTCAGGGACATGAAGGATGGGGTCAAGGTTCTCGGGGACGGGGAAATCACAAAGCCCCTTACCGTTAAGGCTCATGCCTTTAGCGATCAGGCCAGGCGGAAGATAGAGGCAGCCGGCGGGAAGGCCGAGGTGATTTAAGTGGCCATTCTCGACACCCTGAGGGCGGCCTTGAGGATAGGGGATCTCCGCAAAAGGCTCTTCTTCACCCTATGGATATTTCTCGTAATACGACTCGGGGCGCACGTGCCCGTACCCGGGATCAACCCCTCCGTGGTCGCGAGGCTCTTTAGGGAAGGGACGCTTTTTGGACTCATGGACCTGTTTTCGGGCGGGGCATTGAGTTCGTTTTCGGTATTCGCCATGAGCATTTACCCGTACGTGAACGCTTCGATCATCATTCAGCTTCTCACCATGGTGATACCGAAGCTTGAA
Source organism: Clostridia bacterium (assembly GCA_012842575.1). GTDB lineage: Bacteria > Bacillota > Sulfobacillia > DUSP01 > DUSP01 > DUSP01. The sequence goes on along the minus strand of DUSP01000136.1, from coordinate 8,129 downwards.
GAAATGGCGAAAGAAGGGGAGGAAGGGCGCAGGAAGCTCAATGAATACACGCGGTACGGGACGGTGCTCCTGGCCTTCATTCAAGCCATAGGTATGGCATTTTGGATGCGGGGAAGCGGCGCTCTTTATAACACCAGCATCCTTCATGTGATCACCGTGGCAATAAGCCTGACGGCTGGAACGGTCTTCTTGATGTGGTTGGGCGAACAGATAACGGACAAGGGAATCGGGAACGGGATAAGCCTCGTAATCTTCGTGAATATCGTTTCGAGGTTTCCTATGGACATCGGCAATGTCGTAACCCTTGTTTCCGTCGGACGCCTCGGTATCGGTAACGTAGTCGGGCTCGTAGTGGTGGCGGCGGCGACCATCGCGGCGATAGTATTGGTCCAGGAAGGGCAAAGGCGGGTTCCGGTGCAGTACTCCAAGAGAGTGGTAGGAAGGCGGATGTACGGGGGACAGAGTACGCACATCCCGATGCGCTTAAACCACGCAGGGGTGATTCCGGTCATATTCGCGTCCGCGGTTTTGTCATTCCCGGCGACCATAGCTGCATTCATAAGACATCCCCTTGCCCGTCAAGTCGAGACGATGTTCTCGGGTCACGGGGTATGGTACCAGGTGGCCTATGCCTTGCTGATAATATTCTTTACATATTTTTATACGGCGGTGACTTTCAACCCGCTCGACGTGGCCAATAACTTGAAAAAATGGGGCGGGTTCATCCCGGGTATAAGGCCCGGTAAACCCACGGCGGAGTATCTGGAGAGGGTGCTCACGCGTATTACGCTGCCGGGAGCCGCGTTCCTTGCCCTCATAGCGGTTCTGCCGGGTATCGTGATGGGCATCACCGGAGTTCCTACGACGGCCTTGAGGTTCGGCGGGACGGCCATCCTCATTGTGGTGGGCGTCGCCCTGGAAACGATGAAGCAGATAGAAGCACACCTTCTCATGCGACAGTACAAAGGATTCATAACCTGATCCGCGGAGGAGTTTTCCAACGCGGAAGAGGTCGTCCGCGTGGAACTCAGCGTGGCAAATGGGGTCGTGGCAGATGGGGTCCGGAACGATTTTCCGAGGAGGAGACGCCATGTACCTGGTGATGATCGGTCCCCCGGGGGCCGGAAAGGGGACGCAAGCCGTAAGGATCGCTTGGCAATACGGTATCGCTCACGTGGCGACCGGTGACATCTTCAGGAACGCCGTAAAAGAGAAGACGCCGCTTGGGTTGAAGGCGAAGAGCTACATGGAATCCGGGCAACTCGTACCCGATGAGATCGTGATCGATATGATAGCCGAGCGTCTTGAGGAACCGGATTGTCGTTCGGGGTTTGTTCTGGATGGATTCCCGAGGACGCTGAACCAGGCCCAGGCCCTAGATGGGGTACTGGCAAAACTTACGCTTTCCCTGGACAGGGTGATACTGGTCGATGTACCCTTTGAGGAGCTTGTGAATAGGGCCACTGGCCGGCGGGTGTGTAAGGATTGCGGTGCCAATTACCACATCGTGTATAGTCCTCCTTCAAAACCCGGAGTATGCGATCGGTGTGGAGGAGAGCTTTATCAACGCGACGATGACAAAGAAGAAACGGTAAGAAAGCGTCTTCAAGTATACGTAAGTGAGAGCCAACCGCTCGCAGCGTACTACCAAGATAAAGGCATTCTTTCGAGGATAGACGGAAACCGCACAATCGACGAGGTGACGGAAGCGATAGTCCGCGAAATCGAAGCCTTGGGCCTGGCATCCAGGGGTAAGAAATGATCATATTGAAGTCCCGCAGGGAATTGAAGATCATGAAAAAGGCGGGCCTCGTGGCCGCGAACACGACGAGGATATTGCGTGAGGCGATTGCGCCGGGTGTTCGCACAAGAGACCTCGATATCATTGCCGAGGACTATATGCGAAAAAGCGGAGCATACCCGGCTTTCAAGGGTTACAGAGGTTTTCCGGCGAGCATATGTACGTCCATCAATGATCAAGTCGTCCATGGTATTCCCGGCGACCGGATATTGAAGGAGGGCGACATAATAAGTATCGACCTGGGGACGATCCTTGATGGTTTTTATAGTGACACCGCGTTCACCGTGGGTGTCGGGGAAATATCCGAGGAAGCCAAAAGGCTCCTCGCCGTTACGGAGGAATCCCTTTGGGTCGGGATCAGGCAGGCACGCCCCGGAAGGCGGCTCGGTGACATATCAAGTGCCATTCAAGGATACGTGGAGGCGCACGGGTTTTCGGTGGTACGGGATTTTGTCGGCCACGGAATAGGACGGCAGATGCACGAAGAACCCCAGGTGCCGAACTTCGGCGTTGCCGGCTCGGGACCGGTCTTGAAGCCAGGCATGACCCTTGCCATAGAGCCTATGGTGAACGCGGGGGGATACGAGGTAATAGTCGCGCCGGACAACTGGACGGTATTCACCTCCGACGGCAGTCTTTCCGCTCATTTTGAACATACGGTGGCGATTACCGTGGATGGCCCCGTGGTGTTGACCTCCATCGACGAGGAGGTTCCCCGCGGCATCGCCGTTTTCGATGACTATGCCAAAGACAAGGTGGCGGTCAAGAGAGCTGACGGCTCGGATGAGGACTCAGACTTCGACGATGTCGAGGTACGGGGACACGGCCCAGGGGTCGCATATGAGGCGCGACGAGGGTGGAGGAATAAGGCCCGGAGTCAAACTCGGGGGGAGATCCCATGAGTTCCAAAGGGCGGAATGTGCCGGTTCCCATTCGGATAGGACAGGTGGTTACATCTAAAGCGGGCCGCGATTCGGGAAAGTTCTACGTGGTCACAGACGTTTTGGATGACAGGTTCGTATTGGTGGCTGATGGGGAGGCCAGGCGGCTCAATAACCCCAAGAAGAAGAACAAGCGGCATCTTTTGTTCCACGATACGATCATAGACGAGGTCGCGGAAGGAATGGCGAACAGGCGACGGATTAACGACAAGCGTCTGAAAGAGTTATTGGACGGAGTTCGAAATACCCTGGCATCGGAAAAACAAGCGCTGGCGAAGGAATCCTCTGACGGGATCGAGGCGCCTCCTGGGGACATATCCAAGCCTACGCGGGCTTCCCGGAAAGCCATTAATAGTGAGAACTGTGAGGAGTATTTGAGGGAGAGGAGGGCTGATGCCGACAAATGTCAAAACAGGACGTGATAGAGGTTGAAGGGACCGTCATTGAACCTCTTCCCAATGCCATGTTCAGAGTGGAGCTTCCGAACGGGCATAAGGTCCTGGCTCACGTCTCGGGTAAAATCCGGATGAACTTCATCAGGATACTCCCGGGCGATCGCGTTATGGTGGAGCTTTCGCCCTACGACCTAAGCCGTGGTAGAATTGTATACCGATACAAGTAGGGACAAATGCTTTTAGGGGGTTTTTTCCTTGAAGGTCAGGCCTTCTGTGAAGAAGATTTGTGAGAAGTGTAAAATCATAAAGAGGCATGGGCGGGTACGGGTAATCTGCGAGAATCCCAAGCATAAACAAAAACAAGGTTAAGCCATGACCGTCTTCGTCTTGACAGAGATGGCGCGGACGGTAGATGGCGGAGAAATTGTCGGGAGTGATCTTAATGGCGCGTATTGCAGGCGTCGACCTGCCGAGAGACAAGCGCGTTGAAGCCGCATTACCTTATATATACGGCATAGGATTTTCTAGAGCGAGAGAAATCCTGAAGCAGACCGGCGTGAATCCGGATACCAGGGTGAGAGACCTCACGGAAGAAGAGGTTTCGAAGCTAAGGGAGTTCATCGACAAGAATTACAAAGTTGAAGGAGACCTCCAGCGCGAAGTCCAGAGCAACATCAAGCGACTCATAGACTTGGGGACGTATCGCGGGTTGAGGCATCGTAGGGGGTTGCCCGTAAGGGGCCAGCGTACCCAAACGAACGCGAGAACGAGAAAGGGTCCGCGCAAGACCGTCGGAGTGCGGAGGAAGAAGTAGGAAGAAATAGAGCGAAAAACCGCAGAATTGCGGGCGAAAAACTGGGCCAAATAACGCCCAAAAAGGAAAGAATCACGCCAAACAGGAAGACCGAGCCGAGCCAATCGAGGCTCATGCAGTGAGGGGGAAAGGGAGTGCCCAAGAAAGGTCCAAAGCCGAAGAAACGGGAAAGGAAAAACGTGGAAAAGGGAATCGCTCACATACGCTCTTCCTTTAACAATACCATAGTGACCATAACCGATCCGAAAGGGAATGCCATTGCATGGTCGAGCGCAGGGAATTCGGGATTCAAGGGGTCAAGGAAGAGTACGCCGTTTGCAGCTCAACTCGCGGCTGAAAAGGCTGCCAAAGAAGCCATGAACCACGGCATGAGGGAAGTGGAGGTCTATGTGAAAGGCCCGGGAGCCGGGCGGGAGGCGGCGATTCGCTCCCTACAGGCGGCGGGTCTCGAAGTGAGCCTCATCAAAGACGTAACGCCGATACCGCATAACGGCTGCCGACCGCCAAAGAGAAGGCGCGTGTGAGTATAAGCCACAGGTCGGCCAGATAAAAGAGAGGGTGATTGAGGAGAATGGCGAGATATACGGGCCCTGTCTGTAAGAGGTGCAGGCGGGAGGGCCAGAAGTTGTATTTGAAGGGTGAAAAATGTTACACTGACAAGTGTCCGGTTGGGAGGAGGCCTTATGCCCCCGGGGAACACGGACAAATGAAGAAGAAGGTTTCCGAGTACGCTCTCCAGCTCAGAGAGAAACAAAAGGCCAAGAGGATCTACGGCGTCGGAGAGGCGCAGTTCCGCCGCTATTTCGAACTGGCTTCGCGGTCGCGTGGCGTCACAGGGGAGGCCCTGTTACAGATACTCGAACGCCGGTTGGATAACGTCATTTACAGGGCCGGATTTGCCAGTTCCAGGGCGTTTGCGCGGCAACTCGTAAGGCACGGGCATTTCGACGTCAACGGAAGAAAGGTCTCCATTCCGTCTTTCGTCTTACGGGAAGGGGACGTCGTATCTTTGAGGGCGCGCTCACGGAGGAAGGACTTGGCGAAATACCTGACCGAGCTGGCGAAGTCCCAGTCTTCCCCGGGCTGGCTCGATGTAAACCCCGAGAATGTTGAGGTCAGACTGAACCGTATCCCGCAGCGCGATGAAATCGACGTGCCCGTCGAAGAGCACTCGATCGTAGAGCTATATTCCCGATAACTGGGAGGTTAACGCATGCTCGAGATTGAACGGCCGAAGATCGAAGTGGCGGAAATCAGCCCGGACGAGAAGTACGGGCGTTTTCTCGTTGAACCACTTGAGAGGGGGTACGGAACCACCCTTGGCAACTCGCTCAGGCGGATTCTCCTTTCTTCACTGCCGGGGGCGGCGGTCACCTCCATAAAAATAGAGGGAGTTTTACACGAGTTTTCGGTGATACCCGGGGTTTTGGAAGATACCACGGACATCGTGTTGAATTTGAAACAACTGGCCATCAAACTTTATGGCGACCAGCCGAAGATCGTCCGAATAGAGGCTGAAGGTGAACGTGAGGTCAAGGCGGCTGATATTATCGCTGACGCCGATGTGGAGATCCGGAATCCAGACCTTCATATTGCGACCCTCGATAAGGGCGGTCGCCTGTTCATGGAGATGACAGTGGAGCCTGGCCACGGTTACGTTCCTGCCGATAAGAACAAAAGACCGGACCAGCCCATCGGTGTCATACCCATTGACTCCATCTTCAGCCCCATAAGAAAAGTGAACTATACCGTGGAGAACACCCGCGTCGGCCAGCGCACTGATTACGACAAGCTCATATTAGAAGTTTGGACGAACGGAACCATAAGGCCCGACGAAGCGGTAAGTCAAGCGGCCAGTATCCTCGTGGATCACTTCAGCCTGTTTACGCGGTTGACCGAGGTACGGGAGAGTCAAGAAGCCGCCGAGACCGAGTCCGATAACGAGCAGGCGCGGCTATTGGAAATGCCCATTGAAGAACTCGATTTGTCGGTGAGGTCGTTCAATTGTCTGAAAAGGGCCGGTATTAATACTGTTGGAGAACTGTGCTCCAAAACCGACGAGGAAATGATGCGAGTACGGAATTTGGGGAAGAAGTCTCTTGAAGAGGTCAAGCAAAAGTTGGCCGCCCTTGGCCTTTCGTTACGGCAATCTGAGGAGGAGTAAAACGTGGGGATGAGTAAGTTTGATAGACCGAGCGATCAACGCCGGGCCCTCTTGAGGAACCTGGCGACGTCGTTTTTGGCTAAGGAAAGGATTGAGACTACCGAGGCCAAGGCAGAAGCCGTCGCCCGCATCTCTGAGAAGATGATCACCCTTGCAAAGCGCGGCGACCTCCATGCGAGGAGGCAGGCTCTGGCATACCTTTTGGACGAAAACGTGGTGAAGAAGCTCTTCGATACCATTGGACCTCGGTACGCCGGGAGGAACGGGGGGTATACCAGGATAGTCAAGACGGCTCCTCGTCGAGGGGATGCTGCACCCATGGTCATTCTGGAATTGGTATGACGACAAAAACCCGTTCCGATCGCCCGCCGAAACCCTTGATCGAAATAGAAAACCTGGCTTTCCGTTACGGTCAGGACGAAGATGAGCCCCTCGTCTTAAAGGGTATTGACCTTACGATTGGGTCGGGGGAGTTCGTCGCCATCATCGGCCCCAACGGTTCCGGGAAATCTACCCTGGCAAAGCACTTAAACGCCCTTCTCGTCCCGACAGAGGGGTCTGTCAGGGTCGACGGCATGGATACGAGGTCCAAAGAGCATACGTGGTCTATTAGGCAACGGGTGGGCATGGTTTTCCAGAACCCCGACAATCAAATAGTGGCCACCGTGGTGGAAGAGGACGTGGCTTTCGGCCCGGAAAACCTGGGCGTAGAGACCGAAGAAATTCGCCGGCGCGTGGACCTGGCGCTAAAAGAGGTCCGGATGGGGGATTGTGCGAAGAATCCCCCGCATGCCCTCTCGGGAGGACAAAAACAAAGGGTGGCCATTGCAGGGGTACTGGCGATGAAGCCGAAGTGTATTGTCCTGGACGAGCCCACCGCAATGCTTGACCCGGTCGGGAGATCCGAAGTCCTTGAGACCGTCCGCCGCCTCTGTGACGAAGAAGGCATCACCATAGTCTATGTGACCCACTTTATGGAAGAGGCCTCCTTCGCGGACAGGGTCATAGTCTTGAATGAGGGAATGGTCGTACTCCAAGGCTCGCCGCGAGGGGTCTTTACCGAGGTAGAATTACTCAAGGGGATCGGACTGGACGTACCGGAGATGACGGAGCTTGCCGTAAGGCTCAGACGTCGTAACATCGACATCCCGGCGGACATACTTACGGTCGATGAGATGATGGCCGCTTTGCGACGGGTTTGGGAGGGTCGAGGGGTATAAGGCTACTTGCGAAAGAGTATTTGGTCTGTAATTTCTAACACTGCTCGATTAATTTGGTTTTGGAGTCTACCGATGTGTCCATCGTAGTTGAAGGGCTTTATCATACGTATAATCCGCATACTCCGCTGGAAGTCTCCGCCCTCGAGGATATCAACTTAAAGATCGAGGATGGGGAGTTCATAGGGATAATCGGCCCTACGGGCTCAGGCAAATCCACACTCATACAGCACTTTAACGGACTGCTCTTGCCGACGAAGGGTAGGGTGGTCGTAGACGGTATCGAAGTCGGCAAGAAGGGGACAAACCTCCGAGAGATACGGCGCCGCGTGGGACTGGTTTTTCAGTATCCCGAGCACCAATTGTTCGAGGAAACGGTATATAAGGACGTGGCTTTCGGGCCTAAGAACCTAGGGCTCGACGACGAGGAAGTGGCTTTGAGAGTACGCGAAGCTATGAGACTGGTCGGTCTTGACGAGTCGTTTCTCGACAGGTCTCCCTTTGAACTGAGCGGCGGCCAAATGAGAAGGGTCGCCATGGCCGGGATTCTGGCGATGAATCCCGGTACGCTGGTGTTGGACGAGCCCACCGCCGGTCTTGATCCTCGGGGGCGCGACGCCGTACTCGGGTATATAAAGGAACTTCATGCGAAAAAGGGAACGACGATAATCCTGGTCTCGCACAACATGGGGGAGATCGCCCGGCTCGCAGAGAGGATTTACGTCATGGATCGCGGGCGCGTGGTGTTGACGGGATCCCCTAGGGAGGTATTCATGGAAGAAGACCTCTTGCGTGAG
>DUSP01000011.1 GCA_012842575.1 Clostridia bacterium | reverse complement strand
GGTCTCCTTCTATGTCATCGGTTTCGTACGCGATGTGGTGAACGCCAGGCCCGCGTTTGGCGAGGAACTTCCCAACAGGGGAGTCTTCCTTTTTCGGGGCCATGAGTTCGAGTTTCACAGCGCCGGTCCGTATTACAACGATCTCCATATCACTCGTATCTTCATGGGCCACTTTCTCAAGTCCCAAGACATCGCGATACAACCGTAATCCTTCTTCGATGCTCCGCACAGCTATTCCGATGTGATCTACGCCTTTGATCACGATATGTCCCTCCTTACGAAGTACGCCCCTAGGTGCTTTCCGAGACCTCGGCTTTCCCTTGCTCGCATATCGCGTTCCGGGGAGACTTTTCTAATCCTTCCGAACTTTAAGCCTTGCGACCTCTCTTAATACTCGTTTTAATAGGTTCGACCTTCATGGTAATATGTCGTTCCAGCAGCACCGTTTTAGTCCGACGGGCCTAAAACCTTTATCACAGTGGAGGTGAACCGATTCACTTTCGCGAAATATAACCTGCGGTCGGGAAGACGGTAAAGCAGGTGAAGACATGGACGAAAACATAACCAGTGCGAACGGCGCTTCTTTATCAATTGCCATCATAGGCATTACGGGTATCGGCGAAATAACGGCAGGGCACGATTTGGGGTTGACCATATATGAAAAAGCTATGGCGCAAGGGACGCCCGTCCAAGACGGCGACATTATCGTGGTCACCCAAAAGGCGGTATCCAAGTCCGAAGGAATGATCGTGGACCTGGATACCATTACGCCGTCACCTTTCGCGCTCGGTATTTCGAAAACCCTAAACAAGGATCCGCGACTGGTCGAGGTGGTCCTCCGCGAAGCCTCGAGGATCGTCAAGATGGACAACGGAGTTATCATCACCCAGACCCATCACGGCTTTGTCTGCGCTAACTCGGGTGTGGACGCCTCAAACGTCCCCGGATCTTCATCTGTCACCTTGCTCCCCCGCGATCCCGACGCTTCTGCCGCTCGGATCCGCGCACGTATCCAGGACCTCTCAGGGCGCCGCGTCGCCGTCATCGTATCCGATACCTTCGGAAGACCTTGGCGGATGGGTATAGTCAACGTAGCCATCGGAGTATCGGGGCTTGAACCCATCGCCGACCTGAGGGGTTCCGCCGACGCCTTCGGAAAGACTCTGAAAGCCACGGAGATCGCCGTCGCCGACGAAATCGCGTCGGCTGCGGAGCTCGTTACCGGCAAGACCCGCGGGATACCCGTCGTCATTGTACGGGGCTACCCCTGGTCCTTCTCGGAGACCGGGTCGTCAAAGTCACTGATCCGGCCCAAGGAGTCAGACCTCTTCCGTTGAGCATTCGGTTGTATCCCTCCGGAGTCTCGACGGGACGAATGCTTAAAGGCATTTTGCAAACGGTGTTGACGTCCAAACTGGCGAGGATGCGTCCACCGGGAATGTCCTTGACGCCCCGATAAACGCTTAAAGGCATCTCGCGAACTCCAACGTCGCGCGTGCGAGTGCAGCCCTTGCGTCTCGGGACCTCATGATGGTGTCGGTGAGAAGACAACGGATGCCGAGCCTTTCCACCGGTTCCTTGAGTGTCTCGTCTTTCAAGTCCATGACAAACCCGTCGAGGAAGTCCTCGTAAAGCTGGGCGACCGCCAACGCCGAAGGCTCCATTCCCAACTCCGCCAACATCCGTGCAGCAGGCCCTTTTATGGCTTCCCCGCCGACAATCGGGCTGATAGCCACGACGGGGCCATTGTCTTTTCTCCGCAGTAAATCCCTTATTGGTTCCACGGCGAGAATGCATCCGATACTCACGAAGGGGTTACTCGGCGCGAGGATCACCCCTTCGGAGCTTCTGATGGCTTCCACTACTTCCCCCGTGGCCGTTGCCCGCACCGCACATCCCGGCGTGTCAAACCTGATGGCTTTGACGGTATCCCGACACTGTCTCTTCACGAAGTACTCCTCGAAGTGGATATCCTCTCCGGATGCCGTGATTACGCGGGTCTCGATCCGGTGGTCGGTGGCGGGTAGGATCTTGACTCCTGCGCCCAGTCTTGAGGCGATCTCGCGGGTGACTTCGGTAAGTGAAAGCCCCTGGCCCAGCCGAAAGGTGCGGTAGAGGCTGAGCGCCAGATCCCCGTCGCCCAAATGAAACCACTGGTCCTCGCCCAGAGCCTTGAGCATCGACTCGGCCTTGAATGTGTCTCCCTTGAGTCCCCAACCCTTCTCCTCGTCGACGACACCCAGTATCGTGTACAGGACGATGTCGATGTCAGGGCATATGTGAAGCCCAAAGAACTCGATATCGTCCCCCGTGTTCCCTATTACCGTGATCTCATCGGGAGGGAGCACGGAAGTCAAGCCGTCGATGAAGCGCGCGCCCCCTACTCCTCCCGACAGTACGCACCACATGGCGATGAATACGACGCTCCTTCCTCGGATGCATCGTCGAATGGCGCAAGGGCGCCCAGCATCCTGAAATAGTCCCCCGGCTCATCGGCTTACCGCAGTGCAGGCGATGGAAAGATCTTTCTCGGTATAAGTCACCCTTACCACGACCCCGGTCGCCGGTTCCGCCCGGCTCCACTAGACATGAGAGAGTTCGGTCAACTGCCAAGATCTGGCGTAACTTGCCGAAGACAAGGGAGTTCGCTCCCCCGCTCGAGTTCAGTCAAATGGGTAGGATCTGGCGTAACCCTCATCATCGCCTAGACTTTCGATTATTCTGGCAATCCTTGACGAAACGAACTCCTTTTCTCTCGCAAGCCGGGGATAAACGGGAAGCCTCTCTCTCAAACGAAAACCCGCTTTCTCTGTAACTTCACTCAATATTTTCACGTCGGGCCACGGGTACTCAGGGTTTACCTCGTCCGAGGATATGGGCGATATCCCTCCCCAGTCGTCCACGCCTGCGTTTAACGCCTCACCATACCGTCCCTCAATGAGGTTCGGAGCCGTCTGGACTGCGACTTCGTTCGGTAGGATCAGCCGCGCCAGACTCACGGTAGCCATGATATCGGAGAAAGACGCATCGGGCTCAAGATCCGGGGAACCCTTCACCCCTTGTATTATGACCTCCTGGATATGGCCGTAACGTTCGTGAAGATCCCGTATCAGGAAAAGACTCTCAAGCCTGTCCCGCCACGTTTCTCCGATCCCTACAAGGATGCCGGTGGTAAATGGGACCTTGGCTTTGCCTGCAAAAAATAACGTCCTATACCGTAAACACGGGAGCTTCCCCGGCGAATACCTGTGGGGGCCACCCTCCAGGCACGTCGCAAAACTTGATGTCTCTATCATCAACCCGAGGCTCGCGTTGACTTCCTTCAATTCAAAGACCTCGTCCTGCCCTAACACGCCCACATTAGTATGCGGCAGAATGTTCACTTCTTGAGTAATGGCTCGCGCTATCGACGCCGCATACTCTACCGTCGACTTGCATCCATACCTCTTGAGTACGTTATTATAAGACTCATATCTCGCCTCGGGTCTTTCACCGGAGATAATAAGCGCTTCTTTACATCCGACCCGGGCGCCCTCCCGCGCGATCGAAATCGCCTCTTCGGGAGTGAGGAGAAGACCCCTCTCCGGGGGCCGTTGATCGATCGTAGCGGTCTTGTTCCAAAGACCTGCGCTGTTGACGATAGCATCGTCGGCTTTTAAGACCTCGACCCGACGGAAATTACAGTACGTACATGCGTTTCGGCACAGTCTCGAAAGCGACAGGGCTACATTTCTCGAAAAGGTCACCACCGGTTTGCGCACTTCGCGCACCAGCGATAAAAGCACCGGTACCCACCCTTCGACTGGCTGGGTTTCAAACGTCGATAGCGCCTCTCCCCATCTTCCTGATCTGATCGCCCTCGCCAGGCATTCATGGGAACCAGTCCAGCTCTTGCTATTTAACGTACTCGGTTCCCCTGGGAGAGTTAAGCGGCCAGAGGTCAGAACGAGACTCGGAGTAAGTGGAACCTTTACTCTATCCCGCATAGCGCGAGCGTCGTCACGAGTAGACTCTTTATCCCAGCAGTTACGTGACTCTGCGCCACCTTTTTCCGTGATTCTCAACGGTAAGCCGGCCTCCTTGATTTCTCCCGCCACAGGATGTTCAATTCGAACTATCAACGACCTTGCCGTCACCTACGGGTCGGCCGCAATCCTCCAACCTTTATAAGGTTTTTAAGCCACCGGAAGAGAGCATTCCATTTTACACATTTACATAGCCATGCCTCTAGCACTTCTCTACCGGAACGTTTAAGTATTCACTCACGATCTTCATCGCACAGTACCGTCCGCACATGCTACATTCATTGACCTCGGCAGGGGTCAGCGTAGACCGCAGCCGCTTCGCCCTCTCCGGGTCGATGCTTAAACGAATCTGTTCCGACCAGTCTAGCGACTTTCGCGCCTCAGACATTCTCCTATCCCATTCCATAGCACCACTTATACCTTTGGCAACGTCTGCAGCATGTCCTGCTATCCTCGCTGCAAT
>DUSP01000100.1 GCA_012842575.1 Clostridia bacterium | reverse complement strand
GACCTCCTTTTTCAGTCTGGTTTACCGGCCAGACCTGCCAAACTCAGGATAAGCCCCTGTACCTTTTCTGTCTACCGCGTCAATCCCTCTTCCCCAGGGTGTACCACATGTGTCTGGACTTACTCACATGTGAAGAGCGGCTCATGGCATATGCGGCTCATGGCATATAATGTACTCGGTACCGCTCAGGAATTGGCTGAGGCAGCCGGGCTTGATCCGCTTACGACATATAATGGACTCGGTACCCCGTTACCTCCCGGCCTCTTCAAACGCTTTGATGAAGCCAAAGCCATTGCGATCTCGGCCTCACCTCGATACTTGAACATCGCTTGAACACTTTAAACGGAGGCGATCTCAGTGTCGAATAGCAGTTCCTGTGAGCATGCCCGCGCGGAGAAATCGGTTCTAAAGATCGGCGTTTTTCAAATGGACATCGTCCATAAAGACCCGGAAGCAAACCGCCTTAAGGTCAGTGACATCCTCAAAAGACTGTCGGGTTTACCCGATACCCCCGATACCCTCGACATCCTTGTTTTGCCCGAAACCTGGACCACCGGTTTTTCGCGTTCCGTTTTCTCGGACATTTCGGATCTAGCAGAGGGCGAGGACGGCCCTAGCGTAGCCTTGCTGAAAGAAATCGCGGCCTCAGCGGGGTGTTACATCATCGGGGGCAGCATCCTGGAGAAGGACGGAGGGCGCTACTACAACACGTCATTCGTAATTTCGCCCGAGCACCGTATAATCGGCAAGTATCGCAAAATCCAGCTGTTTACCCCCTTTGACGAGGATAAGACGCTCACCCATGGTACGGAGTTACCCGTCTTTGACCTGCCGTTTGCGACCGTCGGCATTATGACCTGCTATGATCTCCGCTTCCCTGAGATTTGCAGGTCTTACGCTTTGCAAGGGGCGAAGATCGTTTTTGTACCCTCGAACTTTCCCAAACCGCGCCTTGACGTGTGGGTCACGCTTTCCAAAGCCAGGGCGCTCGAGAATGAGTTGTTCGTCGTAGCGGTAAACAGGACCGGTGATACTCCCGAGGCCGCTTACTTCGGCCATTCCCTGGTGATCACCCCCCGAGGCGGGGTCATCGTGGACGCTGGTGAAGAAGAGACATTTTTTACGACCACCATCGACCTCACCGAAGTCGAGCGCTTTCGTCAAGAAATCCCCGTCCTAAAAGACCGGCGATCGGACGTGTTTATGGCCCATGGCAGATAAGGTTTTGCCTCTGGTATTTTAACCTATTACCCCTAACCCGGCCAGGAATACAGACTCTGATCCTCCATCGCGACTTCAAAACCGGTTTTTGAAGCATGGGCCCAACGTCTCTTTGAACCATGGGCTCAGCATCATGCGGTGCCTGCAGTCGATAGATCATACCGGGAGGCTTACGCAAATAATTGCCCAAATACCTCCTAAGGCGAACCCCGCAACGACGTCGCTCGGATAATGGACGCCCAAGTAGACCCTGCTGGCCCCTACCATAATGGTCAGAAAGACCATCCCCCATACCCATGCCGAACGGGCGATACGCCCTTTGGAGGCTTGCCATCCGAGATAACCCAGTGTCCCGTACAACGCTGCTGCCACCGTCGCATGACCGCTCGGGAAACTGTACCCCGCGACGTCCACAAGCCATTCGAGATCCGGTCTTGGCCTTTGAAATAGAGCCTTAAACGCGATCTCAAGGCCCCATGCACCGGCTGCCGCTAGAATTAAAACGAGGGGGTATCTTCTCCCCGGACACCTTCTTGCGAACATCAAAACCGTGACTATGAGAACCATCGTCATGACCGGGATCGAACCGAACGAGGTGAAGAACCGCATGATCGAAGTAAGGTAAGGTGTACGAAGGTGATATACTAGCCCAAGACACCTTAAGTCCACTGCCTGGATCAAGTCTTCCTTAAACGTTCTGGCCAGTACCGTGAATACGACCAATGACAAGATACTCAAAACGGTACGTCTCGTCGTCCAAGAGTAAAACCCGTTGGTATTACGTTCGCCTTCGTGTCTCGTAAAAGACAAGAAATGCACCGCCTGCTATGTTTTTTCTGAACAGATACATTTATCGGATCGGAAGGTAATTGGCCAGAGTACTGGTTAATATACCATATATATTTTAACGAGTTTTGCTTTGTGCCCCCGCTCTGCATACGAAAAAAACACTTATATATTTAACCTCACATATGGTTTAACCTTCCCGAACGCATTCTTACAATGGAATATCGCGTTCAACAGTGGCCCAACTTTTTCTTTCAAACAGCCGCCCATCGAGAAGGAATTGACGCGTCAATGTAGAAATTCCCAATTGCGCAATTTGTGTGAACGTATTCACAATATCAAATTCACCAGACGTATCACTGATACATTCAAGGAACTGGGAAGTGAGACTGTAGTGGTGGCAGCTATTGCGCTCTGCAGATCCCTCCCCGGTCTTCGCCGCAAAACTCCCCTACTGTATGGCCACCTTGCGTCACACACCTCGCGCGAAATGTCCGGACCCATGACATTCTACCTGTATACCCGGAGGTGGTAAAGGTGGTTGCCAGGACCATCCCCAGCCATGCCAACATCAGATTGTTGGCCAAAAAGAACCTGGGGGATCTCTTAGAGGTGCTCGGGAGGTGGGGTACGGTTTATGCACCGGTCGAGAAACAACCCGACGTTTACACCTTTGCAGAAACCACTGACCTAAGTGCAATAGCCCTAGGGTACCTGCGTACGGCCCTGCCCCCCAAGCGTTTCATGTACCCGCCGGAGGAACGGTTATACAACTTCACGCTGTCCAAAGGCTTCGAGGAACCACCACAAAGTGAGGACCGCCAGATACTATTCGGTGTCCACCCATGCGACATACACGCCTTCTCCATTCTCGACCTCGTTTTCGCCGGGCCGTACCCCGAACCGCGCTACTTCAAGAGGCGTAGGCGTACTGCCATTATTGGCCTGGACTGTCTGCCAGACGTAAACTGCTTTTGCTATTCCATGGATACGGATTCGGTAGAACGCGGGTTCGACCTGTTTCTCACGGACATAGGCGAAGATTACTTCGTACGAGTGGGGTCAAGTTGGGGCGAAGAGGTCGTAAGGGCATGTAAAGACCTCTTTACCGGTCTCAAAGAGGGAAGTATCGAGGAGTACAAGCGACGGGCGGACGCTCGCAGCCGGATGTTTGAAAGTCACGTCGAGATGTCGGATATGCCGCAAATCATGGAACTCGAGTTTTCAAACCCGCTGTGGGAGGAACTCGGCGAAAAGTGCTTGAGCTGTGGATCCTGCTCCATTGTCTGTCCCACCTGCTACTGCTACGACATCATCGATCAATTCGACCTTAAAGGGGACTCCGGTTCGCGAACCCGCCGGTGGGACTCCTGCTTATTCAAAGAATTCGCCCAAGTGGCGGGGTTCAATTTCCGTCAAGACCGGAGCACGAGGGTGAAGCTCCGCTATTACCATAAGCAGATCGCCTTTGTGGAGGAATACGGAAGATCAAGTTGCGTGGGCTGCGGCCGTTGTATCGAAACATGTCCGGCCAAGATCAACATCATCGAGGTGCTCAACGAGATCAGGGGGAAGAAGGTGATGAGCCATGCTGGCTGAAAGAATCGATGCCAGGGTCGATCCGCATAAGCCCCATCTCGCCCGGCTGATCCGGATCGATCCGATGGTGAAGGACCACCGGCTGTTCCAACTCAGGTTCGAGGATCCGAAGCTGAACGACGAGTTCACCCACAAACCGGGACAGTTCGTGATGCTAAGCGTCCTGGGAGTGGGAGAGATACCCGTTTCCCTCTGTTCCTCTCCGAGTCGCAAGGGCATCATGGAGCTGATGGTCCGTAAAGTCGGACGTGTCACCAGCGCGCTTTACGCACTCCGCGAGAACGATTTCGTGGGGATCCGCGGCCCTTACGGGAACGGGTTCCCGGTTGACGATATGAAGGGAAAAGACCTGGTCATTGTGGCCGGCGGTTTGGGTACGGCGCCCCTGCGCGGCTTGCTCTGGTACTGCCTCGACAACCGCGCGGAGTTCGGGAAGATCGCTCTGCTTTACGGGTCGAGAAGTACCAAAGACATGCTGTTCAGAAGCGAGATGGAATCCCTTCTCAACCGGGACGACATACAGTGCCTGTTGAGCGTCGAGAAACTGGACGACGAAGAAAAAGACACATGGCGCGGATACACCGGCCTGGTAACGGACCTGTTCCGGCACCTCGGAGAAATAGGCGAAGACGCTTACGCAGCGGTGTGCGGACCGCCCGTGATGTATAAGTACGTGCTCGAAGAGCTGTTGAATAAGGGCTTTGATAAGAACCGTATTCTAATGTCCCTGGAACGCAGGATGAAATGCGGCATCGGAAAATGCGCCCACTGCGCCATCGGATACCACTCGAGTGTAGGGTACCGGTACGTGTGCATCCACGGTCCCATCTTCACGTATTGGGATGCCACGAACCTGCCCGAAATGATCTAAGGGGGGTCGGCTATGTCTAAACCGAGGGTCGGGATATTCGGGCTAACCTCGTGTGCCGGGGACCAGCTGGCCATATTGAACTGCGAAGACGAGCTCCTTGACATAATCGGCGCGGTGGATCTGAAATCCTTCGTAATGGCGCAATCCGATAATGAGGAAAAGGAGTTCGACGTGGCCTTCGTCGAGGGTGCCGTCGTTACCGAAGAAAATGAAGAAAAACTCAGGGAGGTACGAGAAAAGAGCGCAATACTCGTGGCCATCGGAACCTGTGCCTGCTGGGGAGGCATTCCCGCTTCCGCCAACGGGATAGAGAGGGTGGAACTGTACCGGCAGGTGTACGACACCGAAGAAGACTATTTCAAGTGCGGGAGGACGGTCTTGCCCCTGAAGGAAATAGTACGGGTTGACCTTTCCGTCCCGGGTTGCCCTATCGAGAAGGACCAGATCATCGCCGCGGTCGGGTCATTGCTTCACGGTGTATCCCCGGTCCTCCCCACATACGCGGTCTGTACCGAGTGCAGGTTCAAGGAAAACAGATGCCTCTTAGTGAAAGACGATCTTTTGTGCTGTGGCCCTATCACCCTGGCGGGTTGCGGCGCGAGGTGTCCGTCTCACGGTCTTCCCTGTAAGGGCTGCCGCGGTCCGGTCGAAGAACCGAACGCAGCTTCGGAGTTCGACATCCTCAAGGAGAAGGGATATACGCGGCATGATCTCGAGAAGGCTTTCAGAACTTTTGCTTACAGCATTGAGATACCTGAAAGGGCGTAAAGGAGGTGCGAGGATGACCAGGGCTTTAGTGGTACCGGAGATATCCCGTGTTGAAGGCCACGGTCGTATACGAGTCGAGATATCTGACGGCAAGGTCACAGAGGTGAAGCTCGGAATATTCGAAGGTCCGCGCTTTTTCGAGGCGGTGGCCCGGGGGCGGAGGTACGACGAGGTACCGGAGATAATGTGCCGGATATGCGCCATATGCTCGGCAGGCCACAAGGTAACCTCCATACTGGCGGTTGAGGATGCGTTGGGGATACAGGTGTCTCGGCAAACGGAGCTCTTGCGTGAACTCTACTTCCTCGGAATGATGATCGAGAGCCACTCGCTCCACCTTTATTTCCTTGCGCTTCCCGATTACCTGGGTTATACCAGCGCCATTGAACTGGTGCCTAAGTACGCGGACAAGGTGCAGCAAGGCCTCCACCTGAAGCGGTTAGGAAACCGGATACAGGAGCGTATCAGCGGTCGCCCCATTCACGGGCCCAACGCGGTGGTGGGCGGATTCGGGAAGGTTCCCGAGGCGTCGGAATTGGTTGAGCTGAAGGAGGAACTCAAGGAGCTCCTTCCCGCTGCGGAAGATACCGTTCACCTGTTTGCCAAGCTCGACTATCCTGAGTTCACGAAAGCCTTCACCGTGTTCTTCGCGCTACGCCCGAAGGATGATAAGTTCAGCTTCTTCGGTAACGGAAGCATCGCGTGTTCTTCGGGGGACGAGATACCCCTCGAGAGGTACGATGTGGTGTGCGACGAGCGGGTTTTGGATTATTCCACCGCCAAACACAGTTATTCCAGGGGCGACCCATTTATGGTTGGGGCCCTGGCGCGCGTGAACCTGTTCCACAAAGGCCTTACACCCGTTGCGGCAAGCGCCCTCAAGAAAACGGGCTGGAAGTTGCCCTCCAATAACACCCTGCACAACAACCTGGCACAGGCCGTGGAGCTCGTTTACTCGGTAGAGCGCGCCATCGACGTGATAGACCAGCTTCTCGAAATCGGTCCGGTTCCCGAAAAGCCGGTCAAGGTCGATCCCGCGATCTTCGAGGAAGGATGTAGTTCTAGGGTAAAGCCTGCCTCCGGCAAGAATGCGAAGAAGCCCGAGGACGGGGTCCAAACGGCGGAAAAAGCGGAGAACAAACCGAACGAAAAGAAAGTCGTCCAAGGGGACGACCCGAAAGCGCCGGAGATGAATTCCACAGAAGGGTCAAAACCAGGTGCTGGCGGCAGCGGGAACGCTGGGCCAAAACTGGTTGATATAGACGGCGAAGGGTATAGGGGTATAGCTGCCACTGAGGTTCCGCGGGGGACGCTGTACCACGACTACAAGTTCGACAAGAACGGGAGGCTCGTATGGGCCAATGTGGTCACCCCGACTGCCCAAAACGCCGCCAACATCGAGAGAGACCTCAGGGCTTGCGCGCTCAATACCATCCACAGGGAGGACGATGAAATCAAGCTATACCTCGAAATGGTGGCGAGAGCCTATGACCCGTGCATTTCCTGTTCGGCTCACCTGGTGGACCTGGTCGTGAAGAGGTCTTGAGCGCCGTCCCTCCGTACTCCCGGTTATGCGGGGGGATCCTCATCGCGGGTGTCGGTAATCCGTGGCGTGGGGACGACCGTGCCGGCATCGAAGCGCTGAGGGCGGTCGGTGACGGGCTGAAAAGACTTATGCCTGCAGGAATCGGCAGGAAGGACCAAAACGGAAAAGACGGAGAAGACGGGGAAGGCGGAGAAAACCCGAAAGACCAAAAAGACCGGGAAGGACGGAAAGGCCGGTGCAACGGCGGCGACTTCTGGGTGCCCGCTCCGACCGAAAGGCCTGAGGTGCCCGAGCCGGCAAAGCGGGACGAGGAGTACGTCCGTGAAATACGCGTGTTTGACGTCGGCGGTGGCGCACCGATAGTGCTGATCGCATGCGGGGAGACACCCGAATGCGTCCTGGAGACGATACCTGGGGGTTTAATGGGTACTGCGGCGCAAGGTGAAGAAAACGAGGTGACGACCCCCAAGACGATCGGGGCGATACGCGACGGTCACTCGGACGCGACGG
>DUSP01000009.1 GCA_012842575.1 Clostridia bacterium | reverse complement strand
GCACGTAGTTAGCCGGGGCTTCCTCCTCGGGTACCGTCAGAATTCGTCCCCGAAGACAGGGGTTTACAACCCGAAGGCCTTCATCCCCCACGCGGCGTCGCTGCGTCAGGCTTTCGCCCATTGCGCAAGATTCCCGACTGCTGCCTCCCGTAGGAGTCTGGGCCGTATCTCAGTCCCAGTGTGGCCGACCACCCTCTCAGGCCGGCTACCCATCGTAGCTTTGGTGGGCCGTTACCCCGCCAACTGGCTAATGGGACGCGGGCCCATCCGGGAGTGGCTTTTGGCCTTTCATCCCCCCGCCATGCGGTGGGGGGATCGTATCCGGTATTAGCACCCCTTTCGGGGTGTTATCCCGGTCTCCCGGGCAGGTTACCCACGCGTTACTCACCCGTCCGCCGCTCCCCCGAAACCTTCGGACAGAGCCTTGGGTTTCGGGAGCGCACGACTTGCATGTCTTAGGCACGCCGCCAGCGTTCGTCCTGAGCCAGGATCAAACTCTCCGTGAATTGGTTTTAGGCTCGCACGCTGCCAGGTTTTCAAAGAGCAGACTAACGATAAACTTTTCTTCAATAAACCTTTCTTTGGGAACTTCTCTTTGCGAACTCCTCTTTGCCCTCGTTTTTGCTGGGCAGAGCTTTATTGTATCATGCGCCAGCTTCATCGTCAACCGCGACCGTCTAGCTTTCTTTATCGGAAAAACCAACATCGGAAAAAGGAACGCCTTTCTCTTGAGGGACTCCCGGGTCGTACTCCCGCGTCCCCTTATGACGAAGGACGTCGAAAGCACTCGCTTCTACGGTCCGGATTGACAAAGTCGCCGGCAAAATTTCGCCACCGCGCCGCGGTGGCTGATTGGCTTACTAAATAACTACCTGGTTAAGCACGCGTTTAAGAATTTAACACGCCGGCCCGCCAAACTCAACCGTCAATTTTTAGTGATTTTGGTCAGAATTCCCTAAGAATCGTCAGCATGGTCGATAATACTTTTAGAATCTCGTGAAATCGTGCACCATTAGAATCATGTACCGGAGAATCGAGAGCCAGGCTCTCACGAAATCACGTACTAGTGACCGCACGAGAATACCATTAAGCCAAACGCTACCAGTAGAATCATATACCAGGCCGAAAACCGCGCGCTAATCTCGCGGTCGCATGGTGGGGAAGAGTATTACGTCTCTAATAGAAGGCTTGTCCGTCAAAAGCATGACGAGCCGGTCTATTCCGATTCCCAAACCTCCGGTCGGAGGCATACCGTATTCGAGGGCGGTGATGAAGTCCTCGTCCATTACGTGGGCTTCCTCGTCACCCTTCTCCCGTGCCCTGGCCTGCTGTAAAAACCTTTCCCTTTGGTCAATGGGATCATTGAGCTCCGAAAAGGCATTGGCTATTTCCCTGCCACCTGCGAACGCCTCGAAGCGATAAGTTGTGTCCGGTTCGTCCTCTTTTCGCTTGGCCAATGGCGATATTTCCACAGGATAATCTATAAGGAACGTGGGTTGTATCAGTTTTGGTTCCACATAGACCTCAAGAAGTTTATCCACTACGGCGCCCTTGGTGACGCCACCGGTGAGTTTTAGGCCGAGTTTGCCGGCAATTTTGGCCGCGTCTTCGTCGTTTTTGATTTCTTTTATGTCGACACCGGTTTTGTCTTTAATGGCATCCCTCAGACGTATTCTCGGCCACGGCGGAGTCAGAGAGATGGCATTCCCTTCGTACGTGATCGACGAGGAACCCAGTACGGTCATTCCTACGTGATATACCAGGTTCTCCGTCAATTCCATCATATCATTGTAGTCGGCGTAAGCCTGATAGAGCTCGAGGCTCGTGAATTCGGGGTTATGCTTCGTCGAAATGCCCTCGTTTCGAAATATCCTCCCAATCTCGTATACCTTTTCGAAACCCCCGACTATCAGTCTCTTGAGATGGAGTTCGGTGGCGATTCTCAGGTATAAGTCCATATCCAGAGCGTTATGATGGGTTATGAATGGCCTCGCAGTGGCACCACCCGCTAGGGTTTGCATCACGGGCGTCTCTACCTCGAGAAAACCCACTGAATCAAGATATGCCCTTATGGCCTGAACAATCCTGCTGCGCACCACAAAGGTTTCGAGTACATCGCGGTTCATGATCAAGTCTAGATACCGGTAACGGTACCTCAAATCAACGTCCTTAAGACCATGCCATTTCTCCGGTAAGGGCCTTAGCGCCTTTGCGAGCAATTTCCACTGGGAAATCTCAAGGGTGATCTCGCCCCGCCTGGTTCTGAAGGGTTTGCCTATGACCCCGACTATGTCCCCGATGTCAAGTTCCCGGAACAAGTCGTAGGACTCGTCTCCCAGTACGTCAACTCGTGCGTAAACCTGAAGGCTGCCCGTCATATCCTGAACATGGGCAAATGTGGCCTTTCCATGGCACCGGTAGGTCATAATCCTTCCCGCTACGGCTATTCCTTCTTTACCTTCGAGGAAAGCGTAATCGCGGATGACCTCGGCTGTGTTATGAGTTCTCTTGAAAGGCCCCCCGAAGGGGTTCATTCCGCGCTCGCGAAAGACTTCGAGTTTAGCGAGGCGTTGCTTCATGAAAGTATCGGAGGAAACCAATAAGTCTTCTGTTCCTTGGGTTTCTTCATTTCGTTGTCCCACCTGGGCAAGGTTCCCCCTTTCGAGCGTGTTTTGAGCGTTTTTCGAGCATCTTTTGGCCCTTTGGAGAGCTTACAAAGGCCTCCTGGTGTAAGTATCGGGAGGCATCCTAAATCGAGTTTGCCGAAATCGAGTTTACCGAGTTTCGAGAATCGAGTTCCGAACCCCAGACATCGAGCGGGCTTCAAGCCGGCTGACTCACTGAAAGGATT
>DUSP01000080.1 GCA_012842575.1 Clostridia bacterium | reverse complement strand
TGGCTGGTGTTCTCGTTTGGAGGGTGCGTTGCAGCCATTCCAGTGGATGCCGTCGAGGAGGTGTCGCAGCCACTTCCGGTTAGCAGAGTCCCGTGTGCAGGTGGATGGCTTCGCGGCCTGGTCAACTTGCGTGGGCAGGTAGTGCCCGTGATCGACTTTTGTGCAGCATCGGAATCGAGCAAGGACAAGAACGAATTCCTTGTCGTCGTGAATGCTGAGGGCGCGACGATCGGGATAGAGGTCCAGGCGATCCATGGCGTCTTTACCCTGGTACCTCAACCTCACGAACATATTCCGGCAGGATGGCTACCGCTGTTTTCAGGAGTGGCCCGCAGTCCTTGTGGACTGGTGGGGATCATCGATCACTCCGCACTTCTCGCCGTAGGGGTGGACGGAAATGCACATACTGGTCGTTGACGACTCAGCCTTCATGAGGATGCGCACCGCGAATCTGCTGAAAGGCGCCGGTTATGAGGTTATCGAAGCGGAGAACGGCCGCGTAGCGGTGGAAGTCTATAAACAAAGGCGTCCCGCCGTTGTGCTCATGGACATTACCATGCCTGAAATGGACGGGTTGGAGGCCCTACGTGCCATAAAGGAGGTTGACCGAGACGCAAATGTGGTAATGGTGAGCGCTTTGGCCCAGTCTTCGTTGATTATGGAGGCCATACAGGCTGGGGCACGAGACTTCGTAGTGAAGCCTTATCAGCCCGACCGGCTGCTGTTTGCCGTTCGCAAGGTGTTAGGTGGCAATACGGAGGGTGAATGCGGTGCAACGTGCTCTGGGGGCTGAGTCTGGCTATACGATGCCCGAAGTGGGTGCCGCAACAGGCGCGTCACGGATTTGCAATGATCGAAGGCTTTAATGAGCTGGAGAAGAAAGTCCGGTCTTTAGTGGTGCACCCCGCTATGACTTGGATTCGGATGGACAGCTCAGAGCGGTACGATACCATAAGATGGTGCTGCGGCGGTGCGCCGCTGTGACGCACTTGGTTTCCACCCCAGAGGGGGAGCGATTGATGGACCTGGCTTCTGTCACAGGCCTCTTGTTGGGCATAATCCTGATATTCACCGCGATTGCCATGGGCGGTTCCGCCAAAATCTTTCTTGACCTGCCCTCCCTTCTGATAACGATGGGCGGCACTTTTGCGGGCGTCTTAATCAACTATTCCCTCTCTGACATTATGGGACTTCTCTCTGTCATAAGAAACGCCTTCATCGTAAGACTTCCTAAGATACAGGATGTGATCGAACAGATGGTGAGGCTTGCAGAGGTTGCCCGGAAAGACGGACTGCTGGCCCTTGAGACCGCTGAACTTACTACAAGAGATGAGTTCTTGGTCAAGGGAATTCAAATGGTCGTCGATGGTTACGATCCTGATACCACAAGACAGATGATGGAAACGGAGCTCACAGCCCTCGAATCAAGGCATGCCTTGGGACAACGAATTCTGAAGACAATGGCCTCTCTGGCACCGGCGTTTGGAATGATAGGTACCCTGATCGGATTGGTTCAGATGCTGAGAAATCTCGATAGCCCTGACAAAATCGGGCCGGGAATGGCCGTGGCTCTCCTTACGAGCCTTTATGGGTCCTTATGGGCAAATCTCGTCTGCAATCCACTTGCCGGCAAACTTGAATTGAGAAGCGAACAGGAGGTGTTCGCGAAGGTCCTTATGGTGGAAGGGTTGTTGGCAATCCAAAAAGGGGATTCCCCCAGACTGGTGAAGGAAAAGCTTTACCGGTTCCTCTCACCCAGAAAACGAAACGAGGAGGCAGAAAGTATAATCGGCCAGAGGCCTCAGAAAGAAAACGAAGCTCAAGAGAAACCTGAACCGGACATCTCAAGAGAAGTGGCTGTCTGAACGCAGGAGGTAGGTCGTACTTGGCCATGAAAATTCTCTCCGGCCGCAAGAGAAAAAATGAGGAATCCCCTGAGTGGCTCCTCACTTATTCAGACATGGTAACGCTTCTTCTCACATTTTTCGTCCTTCTTTATAGCTACTCCAAAGTTGATCTCGAGAAGTTCCAGAAGATCGTGGAATCGTTCAGGAGGGCGTTGGCGATGACATCGGTTGAACCGGTGACAGTCCCACAGGTTCTTGACAACGACAAGGCACCTCCGGGTATATCCGATGAGGAGCTATACAACAAACTCCGCGGTTTGATACAAAAAGAGGGCCTAGCCGGGAAGGTAACCGTCTCCTCCGAAAGGCGTGGGATTGTGATAAGGCTTGAGGAACAGGTCTTCTTTGACTTGGGAAAGAGCGAACTGAGGCCAGAAGCCCTTCCTGTTCTACAGAAGATCGGCGCGGTTTTAAGGGAGATTCCCGATAGGGAATTGAGAGTTGAGGGACACACAGATGACCTGCCCATAAATACGTTGCTTTACCCCTCTAATTGGGAGCTTTCCGCAGCCCGTGCCGGGGCTGTAGTAAGGTATTTCATAACTGACTGCGGGCTAAGACCCTGGAGGTTTGAAATTGTGGGGTGCGGGGAATTCAGGCCTGCGTATCCCAACACAAACCCTCACTGGAGACAGTTAAATCGTAGAGTGGAAATTGTTATTAAGGAGGGCGGCGCCACGAAGGATGAAAATGGATGAGGGGTGAACTTGTATCGCACCACCCGGTTGAAGAAGGTCGTCTCACTATAGTGCCGGTGAGCCCGATAGGAGTCTGACCTCGGCGAACATGATGGCACCGCGAAATGTCGCTTCCGGGAGGAGAGCACGCGAAGGAGAATCGTATATGTACGGTTACTGCGCCGGGAGGAAATGGAGGATTAGAGCAATGCAAGTGCCACACGACCGCTGTGGCGGATCGGATGTACAGAAGGTTCGACGGGAGAAGCCCCGCGCCTTCAGCGGGTGAGATTCCTGTCCCGGCAGGAGTTAACCACTCACTGGGGCGCAGCCTGCAGACATCTTCCAGTTGGTAAAAGTCCAACCCCAGTAAATGCCTGCGGCTTGGGAAGCGAACCGGACGCTCAGGTAGGGCGACCACCTCGGCGAAAGCTCCGGGGGTAATATCCTCGCTGGCATAAGCCAGAGGACCATCCAGGAGGCCGGCGAGCAACCGGGCCGCAGCATAAAGCGAACACGGCAACGTCGTTAGTGGCTCCTGTGTGAAGATGATTGCGGGACTTCTGGGAGTGCCGAGCCCTTTCCCGGTGAGGCGATGGACTTGCCCCGGTTTACCGGACACCGTTAGGCTTTGGTTTTCAGGCTACTGCTGGTAGTTTCCGCCCGGCGCGCTACCTCCCTTCGAACTCGAGTGGGGTGAGATACCCCAGAGCCGAATGCGCCGGCGGCAGTTATAGAAGGCCTCGATGTACTCGAAGATGGCCGACCGCAACCCGCGGCGCGTCGCCAGATGCTCCTATCAAGCAACTCCGTCTGTAGCGTGGCGAAGAAGCTTTCCGCCACCGCGTTATCCAACGCGTCACCGACCGAACCCATGGATCCCAGGATCCCGGCCTCCTGGAGCCGTCAGCTGAAGACTGGCCAGGTGTACTGGGAGCCATGGTCGGAGTGATGGATCACTCCGTTTGCCGGGTGGCGGTTCCAGACAGCCATGTTCACCGCGCCGGCGACCAGGTCGGCCACGGGGCGGTCGCCCATGGACCAGCCGACGCCCGTCCTGGAGAAGGCGTCTATCACGACGGCCAGGTAGACCCAGCCTTAATCGGTGGCGTGCTGCGTCAGATCGCCGACCCACAGATGATCTGGAACGCTCGCTTCAAAGGCCCGCCAAACAAGATCTGGACAAACGGGGCGCGGCGGATCCCTGCGGGTGCAGCCTCGCAGTCTGCGGCGGTGCACGCCGGGCAAGTCCGGACATCCCCTTCGGCGTCTTTCTCGATGAAAACCCTATGTCCCCGCTTCACAAAGGCGGCCACCCCGGCAGGGGTTATCGCGACGCGGTTTTCGTCTTTCTTGATTTCCTTGGGAACGGCGACCTTCATATACCCTGAACCCCGAAAGAAGCATACAGAACAAGGGATTTCGAATCTCCTTGGTGAATGATAACGGCAGCGGACTAAGCCATCCAATGAGGAGAATCCCTATTTCGGTCCTGGTTCTACCGAGGAGGGCGTTTCCTACAGGCGTGATGTTAAATGTTGAGGCTCCGCCGGGAAGAGGCAGGCCAGCTCGCCTTCTTCAACCAGTTCTTCCCTCCGCGACCTCCCAGAAGATCCAGTCAAACTCGACGAAAGGTTTGACTAGGACTGTATCAGTCCTGCCAAAGAGATGTCACTCAACTGGATATCATGGAGACTGGATATCATGTTAGTTCACATAACACATAGAGAGCGTTGCGAGTGCCTGACCGATAGACACCAGGATGCGGCTTAAGTGGAGATTACTAGAGATGCTACGTAACACAACTTTGAGGAGGATAGGGTATGCTATACCTCACTCGGCACGACCTTGAACACCTCTTGGCCATAAAAGAAGTCATCGACGTGGTTCGTGAAGCCTTCGTGGAGCTCTCTACCGGCAAGCCAGCACCCTGCATGCCTGTGAGGACGGCACTCGAAGGTCTCCCGAGGGAAGGCACCCCTCTCTTCATGCCCGTGTACTCGCCGCGTCTTGAAAGGTTTGCAGTCAAGGTGGTTTCAGTGTTCCCCCGGAATTTCGATTTGGGTCTACCCACCATAAACTCCCTCATCCTATTATTTGATGCTATTACCGGGAAACCACTGGCCATAATGGAGGGGTCTTATATCACAGCTTTACGGACCGGGGCGGCATCTGCGGTTGCAACCGACACGCTGGCACGAAGGGATGCGGAGATTCTCTCGATAATAGGAGCCGGGGTTCAAGGAAGAGCTCAGCTTCGCTGCATTGTGCACGTAAGGCGTATCTCGGAGGTTCGGGTGTACGATGCCTTGCCCGGAAACGCAGAACGCTTCGTGGAAGAAATGACGCCTTTCCTCCAGAGTGCGCCTATAAAGCGTGGAGCGCCACCCGTCTTGAGAAGTACCCGAACGGCGGAAGAAGCGGTGGAAGGTGCGGACATAATCGTAACCGCAACGACGTCAAAGGTTCCGGTCCTCGAATGGGATTGGATAAAACCGGGAGCCCACATCAACGCCATCGGAGCATTCAAACCCGACATGAGAGAACTGGACTCAAAGACTATAGCCAACGCCGATAAGGTAATCGTCGATTCAAGGGCGGCCATAATGAAAGAAGCCGGCGACCTTTTAATTCCCCTAGAGGAAGGCACCATCACAGAAGAGCGCATAGACGCTGAGCTCGGAGAAGTACTCTCAGGCTTGGTAAGGGGCCGCGACACAAACGGCGCGATCACCGTCTTCAAAACCGTAGGTGTGGCGCTACTGGATCTCGCGGTTGCGGATCTTGTCTCGAGAAAGGCAACGTCGTCCGGTGTAGGGACAGAGGTGACCCTTTGAAGGCAAGTTGTACTGGCTTGGTTGACTAAGGGCGTGGCATGTAGTTTCTCGTGGGCTATCCCGTGAAATTTCGAGAAGATCAAGGGCCGCTTATGTCAAACTGCTATGCGACACTCTGAATATACGTGTCAACCTGAACACCTTCGAAAATCTCGTTTAGACTATTCCTTCGGTACACCAGTGTGTCAAGACCAGCTACACGGGGCACATCACCAAGGCCAGCCGGGGCATGCTACGCTGGATACTCATAGGTTATCCTACCTACGGTTTCGCATCCTGCCCACTCCCGTTTCCCGAATTTCTTCAGACCGAGAAGCCAGGAGAAAATCAATAGGCTGCCGGTTACGCAATATGTGACGAAGCGCAATGCTCCCGCCCGAGTGTATTCGGGATCGCCGAAAACCGGGCGGGGGCTGTGGGCTTTTTTGTATATTAACCTGACCCCTGTGACCCCCGGAAGGGGCTCCAAAGTGACCAGGAGGCGAGAAATTCGCTTTTTCCCAGGAGGAATCCGAGGAGTGGTGTAGAAGTTGTGGTACACAGTTTCAAGCTGAGACCTTGTGATGAAACTCACTTGCGGAGGCAGAGACATGGATAAGCCGACCCCGGTCCGCATTGAGTCCGGTGCTCGTGCGACTGAGACTGATGAGGGAAGAGAGCCAGAAGTTGACTACAACCTGGGACAGAGTGCACTGACGCGTGTTAGGGGGAGCGGTGCGACTTTGACTCCTGCGGAAAAGAGGATCAGAGCGTATCTGCTTTCACATGTCCAGTCGGTCGCTCGCATGAAGATATCGGATATCGCCGCGGGGGCGTCTACGAGCAAGTCGTCGATATCGAGGTTCTGTCGTAAACTGGGATACCGTGACTTTGGAGAATTCCGGTTGGCAGTCGCTCAAGAGACCTTTTCCGGGGTGCATCACATCCACGGAGCGATAGATGCAGGAGACTCAGTTGGTGACATAATCCGGAAGATCTGCGCCGTTAATGTGAAGGCCATCGAAAATACCCTAGCGGTCCTCATACCCGAAAACGTCGAGAGAGCGGCCAAGGCCATCGCGGGAGCAGAACGGATCAAGATTTTCTCCGTGGGCGGGTCGGAGGCGATCGCCGTCGACGCGTATCACAAGTTCCTCCGTATTGGGCTTGACTGTTCGTTCCAGATGGATATGCGGTTCCAGGAAATGCAGGCGGTGCTCTGTAAGCCCGGTGAGGTGGCCCTGGCGTTCTCCATGTCGGGCGCGGAGCGCCCTGTGGTGAACCTCATGAAAAAGGCAAAAGAAGGCGGTGCGACCACCATATGTATCACCAACGGCCTTGACTCCCCGATTACGAAGTACTCCGATATCAGTCTGTACGGGGCATTCAGAGAGCATTTTCACTATACGGGTACGGTAGAGTCGCGCATCGCCCAGATGTATGTGCTGGATTGCCTGTTCGTAGTAGTGGCGATGATGACCATGCCCGAATCGGTTGAAAACCTCGAAAAGACCACGGCTGTACTGAATGCGGGTAGGATTACCGGTGAGAGTGACGGTAAGGAAGGCCTGCCCGAATGACAAAACCGAAGAAGGGCGAAATAGAGAGAACGGAAGAGAGATCAGAGGGAAGAAAGAGAGCGGAAGTGACCGTCATGGGAATAGGACGCAGGATGTTCGTATGGCTTTATGAAGTTGCTCTTCCACCAATTGTAGCGGTCTTAATGGGCTTTGTGGTCGCCGGAATAAGTGTTTCGTTGATGGGTGTCGAGCCGGTGGTCGCCATGAGGTATTTCGTGAGGGGCGTATCGGCGAGTGCGTACGGTATGTGTGAAATCGTAGTAAAAGCGTTGCCCTTGCTTTTTACGGGCTTGAGCGTCGCATTCGCCCAGCGGTGTGGGCTCCTCAACATCGGCGCGGAGGGTCAGCTCTTCATTGGCGGCCTCACCGGCACGATCGTGGGAGCCTACATCCGCGGCCTACCCTGGCCCATCCACGCCTTGTTGGCCCTTGCGGCAGGTTTCGTCGGAGGCGGCCTATGGGGAGTCGGGCCGGGCTACTTCAAGGTCAGGTTCGGGACCAACGAGGTTATAAGCACCATAATGTTCGATTACCTCGCTGTGTTCATAGTGAGTTATGCCGTCACGGGACCGCTGAAGGAGCCCCCGGGCTTCATCCCCCAAAGCCCGGAGATCGCTCCCGGCGCCATTTTGGGCAATATCCTACCGGGTACCCGGCTTCATGCCGGGGCGGTCGTCGGTCTTTTGGCGGTGCTCGCCTTCTGGCTCATCATCTGGCGTACACGCTTCGGTTACCAAATCAGGGCAGTGGGGGCGAACCCGCGCGCCGCTCACTACGCGGGGATTGACGTCGGCCGTAGCATTGTGGCCACCATGTTCATCGCGGGAGGCTTCGCGGGGCTGGCGGGCTGCGTGGAGATCCTCGGAGTCCTCCACCGCTTGCGCGAGGCGTTCTCCCCCGGTTGGGGATGGGATGGTATCGCGGTCGCACTGCTCGGAAAGGCCACGCCGCTTGGCGTCACGCTTTCAGCGCTGCTTATGGGGTTCATCAGAGGCGGCGTGAACGCAATGCAGAGGGCGACTGGTGTTCCCATAGGGTTGGTATATGTGGTTCAGGCGGTCATCATCATATGCGTCGTAGCACGGGAATACAGGCTTCCCAAATCCCTCAGGTCCTTGAGGTTTCCGTTCTTCGAGAAATCCCCGAGGCTAAAAGAGAGCCGGGACGCGGCAGGAGGTGAGTGAGTATGGGTCAGGAGCTTTTCGCCATAATCGATGGCGCGACTAATCTACTGTCGGCTGCAGTTCGGATGGGAGCGCCGCTCCTTCTTGCGTCCGCGGGGCTCGTTTTCACGGCGCGCGCCGGTATGTCAAACCTGGGAACAGAAGGGGTCATGCTCATGGGGGCGTTCTCCGGCGTGGTAGGGGCCTACCTCACCGGAAGCCCTTGGTTGGGCGCGCTGTTGGCCATATGCATAGGCGTCATATTCGAGCTGATCGTGGCTTTCCTGGTGGTCACGGCGCGCGCGAACCAAGTCATCGTCGCCATGGCCACGAACCTGCTCGCTTTGGGGCTCACTTCTAGTTACGGGAGGGTCATTTTTGGGGTATCCACGCGCCCGCCCCGGGTGCCTCCGTACCCGCTATTCAAGATACCCTTCCTTGCGGACATCCCCGTCCTGGGGCCTGTCCTGTTTTCACATAACGCCCTGGTGTACCTTGCGTTTTTCCTGGTCCCGGTGACGCACTTCATCCTCTACAGGACGAGCCTTGGGCTCAAGGTTCGGGTGGTGGGCGAACATCCCCGCGCTGCGGATTCAGTCGGGGTCAACGTCTATTTGGTAAAGTACCTGTGCTGCCTTACGAGGGGTGCCATGGCGGCACTGGCAGGGTCGTACCTCTCGCTGGGAGCCCTCAATATGTTTACGGAGAACATGGTGGCAGGACGAGGATACATGGCGGTGTCGGCGGTCATTTTCGGAAAGTGGACGCCTGTTGGCTCGGCCTTAGGGGCGTTGCTGTTCGGCGCGGGTGACGCGCTTCAGATGAGGCTTCAAGCCATGGGTTGGGGTCTACCCTATCAGTTCGTTCAGGCTCTGCCGTACGTGATCACGCTGGTGATCCTGACCGGTTTGGTGGGGAAGGCGGTCCAACCTGCGGCTACGGGCGAGGCTTATTCAAAGGAATAGGTAAAGACCAAAGGAGCAGGCAAAGACCAAAGGTAATCCAGGGGGTGCAAAGGGTGAGTATCAAGAGGATTTTCGGTAAGGGCGTCGTGATGCTGCTGATAGTGTGTTTGGTCGGCTCGGTGTCGGTGCTGGCGGGTTGCGGTGGCGGTTCCAAGGAAGAACCTGCTCCGTCGGGAGAGGGGGAGAAACCTTCGGACGGATCGAGTTCCAGCGGCGATTCTTCGGCTCCCAAAAAAGTGGCGTTGATCCTTCCCGGTGAGATCACCGACATGGGCTGGAACTCCTACGCCTATAACGGGCTCATGAAGGCGAGAGACCTCTACGGTGTCGAAGTAGCGTACAGCGAGAAGGTTTCCGACTCGGACGCGGAGGAGTTCTTCAGAGGCTATGCCAAGGACGGTTACGACCTGATCATCGGGCACGGTTTCGAATTCGGGGAGCCGGCCACCAAGGTCGCTAAAGAGTTCCCGGATGTCAAATTCGCTGTGACGAGCATCAACTTGAGCCAAGAGCCCAATGTGGGTTCCATCACCACCGACAACCCACAACAAGGCTTCTTGGCAGGGGCGGTAGCGGCACTGCTTTCCGAGAAAGGGAAAATCGGTTACGTGGGCGGCCGCGAGATCCCGCCGGTTATAGAGAAGCAGAAGAATTCGGAGCTTGGCGCAAAACACGTAAGGCCAGACTGCGAGTATGTATCGGTCATCTTGGGGACCTACGATGACCTGCAGAAAGCGAAAGAGAGCACCTATTCCTTGATAGAACAGGGTGCGGATGTGATCATTGCTAATGCGGATAAGTCCACCATCGCGATCCTCGAGGCCTGCAAGGAGAAGGGCATAAAGGGTCTCGGCATCGGGGGAGAGTACCGCGACCTCGCTCCCGAGACGATCCCCGTGGACGTGATCAATGACGCGTCCGCTTGCATCGTGGTTCTGGTGGAGAAGCTCGTCAAAGGGGAATTCAAACCTGAGTTTACCCGTATCGGCATCAAGGAAGGTGCCGTCAGATTGACGGAATGGAACGACTGGGTACCCCAAGAGGTTAAGGACGGCGTGCAAAAAGCCATAGAAGATCTCGAGGCGGGTAAGGTCGAACTGATTCGGGTTGCGAAGTGATGAAAGTCTAGGTGCCAGACTCGTCCGGACGACCGACAGGTCAAGTTTCCAGGGCGAGTCTGGCACGAGATGCAGAGCGCAGACCCATTCGCTGAAGCTAGCCGCGCGGCCGCATTCACCGTCAAACAGAGGTCCGGTCATGTTCACCGGTCAGAACCGAGTCAAGTTCAGAGAACCGTCTGTACCGTCGCTTTGTCCGGCGTTCCATTTATCGGAATTCTATCGGAACGCCGGCGCGGGACAATTGGCTTGGCACGACACGGTTAGCCCGCTGAGCGGCGGCTATGGCGGGAGGTAGATCGCGTTGAAGGATCACCCGTATGCTATTGAAGCAGTAAACATCGTAAAGAAGTTCCCGGGAGTGGTCGCGAACGACCACGTCACCGTCCGGTTCGAGCGCGGAAGGGTACATTCCCTGCTCGGGGAGAACGGGGCGGGCAAGAGTACTCTGATGAACGTCCTTTACGGGCTTTATTCCGCGGACGAGGGGGATATCTTCGTCGACGGGAAACACGTGCGCCTGAAAAGCCCGTCGCAAGCGATCCGGCTGGGGATCGGTATGGTGCATCAGCATTTCATGCTCGTGCCCCCATTAAGTGTGGTCGAAAACGTGATGCTGGGGACGCGTTCTAAACATGAGCCCATCCTCGATATCGAGGGCGCATGCCGAAAGATATCCGAGTTGGCGCGCGAGTATGGTTTTGACATCGACCCGAAGGCGAAGGTCATGACGCTGTCGGTCGGTCAGAGGCAGAGGGTGGAGATCATAAAAGCCCTGTATAGAGGGGCCGAAATCCTGATCCTCGACGAACCGACGGCCGTACTGACGCCGCAAGAGACCCGGGAGCTATTCGCCATGATCTCTACCTTCAAGAACCAGGGCAAGACGGTAATCTTCATAAGCCACAAGTTGAACGAAGTGATGGAGATCAGCGACAGCATCGTCGTCATGCGTCAAGGTAAGGTGGTTGCCCGACTGGCCCCTCAAGAGACGAGCCAAGTCGAACTCGCGCGTCTCATGGTCGGGCGGGACCTTAAACCCATCCCCGAGGTCAACACGCGCTTTGGGGAGACCGTCCTCGAGGTCAGCGGTTTGACGGTCAGGGCGGACACGGGGGTTAGAGCCGTACGAGACGTCGGGTTCGAGCTTAAGAGCGGAATGATACTGGGAATAGCGGGCGTCGACGGAAACGGCCAGACTGAACTGGCGGAAGCGGTAGCGGGAATGCGGAAGCCCGAGGTGGGGCGAATCTTCTTCAAAGGGAAGGATGTGACGAACACCGGTCCGCTCCCACGCTACCAAATGGGGATGGCGCACGTCCCGGCGGACAGGATGGCTACAGGTCTTTTGCCCACGATGAGCGTGGGGGAAAACTTCTTCCTTCAGGAGTTTAGGTATCCGCCCTATTGCAAGAAAGGTATCCTCGACATCGGGGCCATGAAAAAACGAGCGGACGAGTTGATCGCGGAGTACGACGTCAGGACTCCTACGCAGTCGGTACCGGTGAAGGTATTATCCGGCGGCAACCTCCAGAAGGTCATCCTCGCAAGGGAGATATCGCGCAACCCGTCCCTCCTTATAGCGGTCCATCCTACGAGGGGGTTGGACGTGGGGGCCACGGAGTACGTTCACGAGAAGATGTTGGAACAGAAAAAGAGGGGATGTGCGATACTCCTCATCTCCACGGAACTCGACGAGATCCTCGAGCTCTCAGACGTCATCGCCGTCATGTACGAGGGCGAGATAGTGGGCGTAAGGAATCGACACGAAGTGGATCTCGAAGACATCGGTCTTCTGATGGCCGGGGCCAAGAGGGATGTGACAAAGGCGTCTTAGTGCCGTGACTTAATCTGGCCCATCTCGGCCCGGCACGGCAATTTATCTCCTGCCGTATCCCCTTTAAGGAGCGCGTTTGCAGGGCTATGGTGGTAAAACGCAGGCTTTGCCCAGGTGGTAAAGCCCAGGTTTTATAGGGATCGAGCACAAGGAAGGCGCGCTAAGTAGGCGAGCCTAGAGAGAGAAGGAGAAACTGTGAAACCGTGAAGCCTGGAGTGGACTTGTCCATAGACTTGTTGGGGTTTCGATTAAAATCCCCCCTCATCCTTTCCTCGGGACCCGCGGCGCGAGATTCTTCGTTACTCATCAGGGCGGCCGAAGCCGGAGCGGGCGCTGTCGTCACGCCGACGATAAGACTCAAGCCCATGGTGAACCCCATTCCCAATTTGGCCGCCGTGTGCGGTGGAACCTCCATGTTGAACTCGCAGGGTCATAGCGACGTTTCTTGGGAGGATTGGGTGAAGGTTCATGTACCGAAAGTAAAAGCGACCGGAGCCGTGGTGGTAGCCAAGA
This sequence comes from Clostridia bacterium, assembly GCA_012842575.1. Taxonomy (GTDB): domain Bacteria; phylum Bacillota; class Sulfobacillia; order DUSP01; family DUSP01; genus DUSP01. The sequence continues at coordinate 7,348 of DUSP01000080.1, read as the reverse complement.
TAGGCTATAGCATAGAAGAGGTCTCTGCCCTTGCCCCTGTGGTCACTGATGCTGGAGCCGACATTCTCGAAATAATCGCTCCGACGAGCGAGCTCATGCCGGAGATGGTTAGAGCGGCTAAGAGTCGGTCCAAAGAAACGGTACCGGTGGTGGCCAAGATCAGCGGAAGGTGGGCCGACCGCCTCGGGGTTGCGGCGCGATGTGTAGCCGCGGGAGCCGACGGGTTGACCGCCATGGATACCGTGGGCCCAGCGTTGGCCATCGACGTTAGAACCGGGAAGCCAAGGCTAGGGGGTCGGACGGCAGCGGGAAGGGGCTTTGGGTGGCTGTCGGGGCGAGCGATCCACAGCCTGGCCGTAGCCACTGTAGCGCAACTGGCCCTCTCTCACAGCGTACCCATCGTGGGCGTGGGAGGCGTGGCGAGCGCTGAGGACGCTTTGGAGATGATCATGGCAGGAGCTACGGCCGTGGGTATCCAAACGGCGGCTGCACTTCGCGGGCCCGGTGTTTTTAGCGAAATCATTGAGGGGCTGAATACCCTTCTTTCCGAACTGGGATATAAATCGGTAAATGAGGCGCGCGGCGTGGCGCTGCCTTATATCCGCGGAGCCGAAGAGGAGACGATTTATACGCGGAGGGGGGTCGTACTTCGTCCGGAGTGTTGTTCGACTTGTTACATAGCAGGCGCGTGCCCGGTAAACTGCCCATACGGTTTATTGACTTTCGAATCGGGCGGCGTCAAAGCTACCGAGACGCACGGAGTTGACCCAAAGGAGTACTCGGTTGACCTAAAGGATTGCTCGTCATGCGGGTTATGTGCGAGCCTTTGCATCGGCGGAGGTGTGGCATTTGAAGATCCTCATTAAGAACGCCGTCGTCTACGTCAACGACGGGCGAGGGACGATTATTGACCCCGGTTACGTCGCGATTGAGGGTGGATATGTAGTCTCCGTTGATCCCGAAGGGTCGCTCGCAAGTGAACGAGCCGAACCCGACCTGGTGATCGACGCTTGTGGCGGCGTTGTCATCCCGGGCTTAGTGAACGCTCACACTCACTTTTTTCAAACGTTCCTCAGGGGTACCGGAGAGGGAAAAGAGCTATACGACTGGTTGAGCGGCGCGGTTTGGCCGTTTGCAAAGGCTATGACGGAGGAAGACTTTTACTACGCCGCGATGCTGGGCTGCGTAGAGGCCTTGAAGGGCGGAACCACCTGTATTTTTGAGAACCATTACATTAACACTTCTCCCGGTAACGCTGATAGGGTGATTGAGGCCATGGGAGAGAGCGGCATCAGAGGCATCCTCGCCCGCGGATACGCTGACCGTAACTACGACCCCGCGTTTATCGAGACCGAAGATGAGGTAATGGCCGAACTCGAACGTCTCCTCGAAAAGTGGCACGAGTCGTTCGGGGGACGCATAAGGGTGGCGCCGGGACCATTGAGCCCGGTAAGGTGCACTCCTCGACTCTTCAAGCGGACCGCGGAGTTTGCCAGGTCGAACGATCTTCACATTCACATCCACGTAGCCGAGACTAAGCGGGTTCGGGAAGGTACTGTCGAGACTTACGGGATGACCAACGTGAGATTTCTCGACAATGTAGGGCTGCTCGGACCGAAAGCCCACCTGGTACATTCCGTATGGGTGGACCGAGACGAGTATCGCATCGTAAAGGAGAGCGGCTCCTCAGTGGTACACTGCCCGGTATCCAACATGTATTTGGGATCGGGCGTGGCGCCGGTTGTCGATTATTTGACTAACGATATAAACGTCGCCCTCGCGTCGGACGGGCCTGCCAGCAATGACACTCACGACATGTTTGAGGTCATGAAGGCGGCTGTATGCCTTCAAAGGGTCGCGCGCTTGGACGCGGGTTGTATCAGAGCCGAGGACGTATTCCACATGGCCACGCTTGGGGGAGCGCACGCCCTCGGTGACCACCAAATCGGAATACTTTCACCCGGCATGAAGGCTGACGTGGTAATCCTGGATATCGATAAGGCCCATATACAGCCATGCCATAACTTGACGGCCTCGCTGGTGTATAACGTACGAAGCACTGACGTGAGAACGGTCATCGTCGACGGCAGACCTGTGGTAATGGACGGTCGCGTCACATTTATCGACGAACAAGATCTCATCGGGGAATGCCGTCGCAGGGCAAAAGAAGTGATGCGGAGGGCCGGCGTCAACCCCAGATGACCGAAGAGGTGAGGAAGGTTAGTCGCACACGCCCCGCCCGGTCGAGTGTGGATGCGGTGACGTTCCATCGTTTGGTAAAGGGGCGACATGGAGGGACGCGTGCTTTGGAACTTGACGAGGGCGGACGAGGGCGTCGCGACTCTCTCGGAGTGGCTGCTTAAGGCGTGGCTGTGTACGGGAGGAGAAGAATTCAGATGAGTTTTTCGGTAGTCGGAACTAGAATTCCTCGAGTTGACGGTAGAGACAAGGTTAGAGGGAAGGCGGTCTTTGCGGCGGATCTTTTCGTACCGGGAATGCTATGGGGAGCAGTCCTCTACAGCGAATTCCCGCACGCTAAGATTCTCCGAGTAGATAAGGAAGAAGCGCTTAAGACTCCCGGGGTTTACGCGGTTCTGACGGCTGATGACGTACCCGGGCAGTGCGACTGGATGGGTTTTCCTCCGCTCGCTCACGGAAAAGTCCGATTCCTTGGGGATGTGGTGGCTGTTGCTGCGGGGGAGAACATGGAAGCCGCCAGGTTGGCATTACGCAAGGTGAAGGTTCAATACGAGCCCCTGAAGCCATTGTTCTCCCCGGAGGAGGCTCTGGCGCCAGGTGCGCCTGAGATACACGAGGGTTGCAAGGGAAACATCATTCCGATGAGCCACCACAAGATAAGAAAGGGCGATATCACGGCGGGGTTTGCGGCGGCAGACGTGATCTTGGAACGCGAATACAGGACGCAGCGGGTCGAACACTCGTATCTCGAGACGGAAGCGGTTTTGGCCGTACCGGACGGGTCCAATGAATCCATGACCGTGTACACCTGTGCACAATACCCTTTCTCGACCCGACGCGCTGTGGCGGAAGTGCTGGGCTTGCCTTACGCGAAGGTTCGCGTGGTGCAAACCACGGTAGGGGGTACCTTTGGAGGTAAGGAAGAGGTCATCGGTATGCTGGCGGCGCGGGCCGCGTTACTTGCTGCTGCCACGGGCCGGCCTGTCAAGATGGTGAACACCCGGGAAGATTCGTTCATTCAGTCCTCCAAGCGCCATCCCTTCATAATGCGCTATAAGATCGGGCTTTCCAAAACTGGGCGTATCACGGCGCTTGAAGCCGAACTGATCTGTGATGGCGGCGCCTATAACGCAAGGGCGAAGAACATGAACTGGCGAGCAAGCGTCCACGCTACAGGTCCGTATGAGATCGAGAATGTGAAGGTGGATGTTTACGGGGTTTACACGAATAACGTTTACGGCGGCGCCATGCGGGGCTATAGCTCTCCCCAGGTGATCTTCGCACACGAAACCTTGATGGATGAGGCGGCAGCGGCGCTCAGCATGGACCCGGTGGAGTTCAGGCTGAAGAACTGCTTCAGGGGCGGCTCGGTCACCGCGACGGGGCAGGTTTTAAAAGAGGTCGTGCCCTTAAGAGAACTCATAAGCAAGGTAAACGGGGAGCTCGGTAGGGATAGGGAGGCGGGGAATCTGCCGAACTCCGATGGGGCGCCCGGGCCTTTTGTCCAGGGGTCGCAAGGCGATGAACATATTCGGTTCGGAACGGGGCTTGCGTGTTGCTTTAGGGGTTGTGGGCTAGGAGCTGAGTATGCCGACGCCACGGGTGCGATGATCACCATTCAAAGGGACGGAAGTGTATACTTGGCTTCCAGCCTTTCAGAGGTCGGGCAAGGCCTCAAAACGGCACTGTCTCAGATCGCGGCGGAAGCCCTCGGGATAAGGGTTGACCGGATCGTTTTCGCCGATACCGATACTTCTTTCATACAAGACGGAGGCTCCACGGTAGCCTCGCGAGGTACGTATATAGGTGGGCGTGCGGTCTTGGCGGCGGCCAAGACCTTGCTTGAGTCTCTCAAGGGTGTTGCGGGTGAGGTGCTAGGGTGTCCTGCCGATCAAGTGGAGGTACGAAAAGAGGAGTTTATCCGACGGCCTTACTATTGCGACGGTGCCGAGAGTACAGGTGGTCCGAGCGGTAGCAGTGAGAGAAGTGGTGAAAGAAGCAGCGAAAGAAGCATCCAAAGAAGCAGTGAAGGAAGCAGCGAAAGAAGATCATCTATACGCTTCGACGAGTTGATCACCGAGTGCGCCAAGAGGGGAGTGAACCTCTCGGCCGTAGGGTGGTTCAGCCCGGGGCCGGTCGTAGTGGATCGCGAGACCGGACAGGGGAATGCCTACCCGGATTATTCCTTCGGTTGTGTAGGTGCGAAGGTGGCGGTAGATACACGTACGGGTAGGGTCAGGGTGCTCGAAGTAGTCGCAGGGCACGACGTGGGCCGGGCCATTAACCCCGACTGTGTGGAGGGGCAGGTGTACGGAGGGGTTGCCATGGGAAGCGGCTTTGCTCTCATGGAGAACTTCAGGACGAAAGATGGCAGACCCATCGACGCGAACCTCGACACTTACCTTTTACCTACTTCCTTGGATGTACCCGATGTCAAGGGGATCCTTTTCGAAACAGGAGGTTCGGATGGCCCCTACACGGCCAAAAGCCTTGCGGAACCGGCTACCGAAATGGTCGGCGCGGCCATCGCCAGGGCGGTCTCCAATGCACTTGGCGTCACCTTTAGGGAACTTCCCATAACTCCGGAAAGGGTCGTAGCCGCCGCATCGGACTGCCCGAAGCCGACTGATGCTACCAAGGAGGCAAGACTTCAAACATGAACTCACTCGCTACTTTAAGTTATATGAAGCCGAGAAGCCTCGATGAGGCGTTAGACGCACTGAGATCCGTCGCGGGTGGCGACGAAGGCTACTATGAAGAATCCGGCGATCACGGCACTCTTAAAGAAGCCGACAGCGGGCCTTCTTTAGAGGCCAAAGCCGGTTCCGGTAGGGTCAAGGTATTCATTCACGCGGGCGGTACTGACCTTTTGGTCAAGATGAGACAGGTTCCTCGGACATTCTCAGCGGTACACGCTTGGTCGAAGGGGGATAAAGACAGCTGTGAGAGGATAGCGGTTATAGACATATCCGGTTTAAGAGACCTCCGTGGTATACGTATACGCGATGGGAAGATCATCATAGGCGCGTTGACGACCCATGCGGAGATCGAAAGCTCCGAAATCGTCCGCCGGCATGCGCCGGTACTCGCTGCTGCCGCGTCGGAGATAGGGAGCCCGCAAATCCGCAACCGGGGCACCATAGGAGGGAACGTATGTAACGCCTCTCCTGCCGCCGATCTATTACCTGCCCTCGTGGTTTACGATGCCATGTTGAGACTTGTGAGGAGCACTGGGTCTGGCGTCATCGAGGAACGGGTGGTACCGCTCGACGGATTCGTCCGTGCCCCGTTTACCACGGTTATTTCTCCGGGGGAGATTTTGACTTCCGTGGAAGTGCCGGTTAGGGGAGCTTTCTTGGGGTTATATCACGCTGCTACTCTAGGGATTACGGTGGCGAAATCCCGCTTCGACGACATGGATACCAACCCGGCGGCGACAGGCGAACCTTTCTGGTTAGCGGGTTACGGTAAACTGGGGCGGCGTAATGCGTTAAGCATATCCATTGCGAGCGTCGCGCTTTTGCTCCGGATCGTCCCGATAGCCGGTCGCACCTATGCGACGGGAACCCCAGTTCCCGTAGGTGCAACAGGCGGTCCGAACCGCTTCCGGATCGATGAAGCCCGAATATCTATCGGTGCCGTTACTCCCAGGCCTATCCGGTTCTCGAAGACCGAAGAGATACTCTCCGGATTGGTTTTTGGATTTGACGAAGACGGACAACTCGACCAAGCGGAGGTTTCGGGTCGGATAGTTGTTGCTTCTAGAGCGGCAGTCGATGAAATGATCTCGATGAGCGGTATCAGGCAATCGACGCCGTATAAGAGTGTGGCGGTTAGAGGGCTTTTTGAACAAGTCCTGATAGGCACCCTGCGCCTGGCGGCCAATTCCTGGCGAAAGTAATATACCGGGAAGCCCTTCTCGAAGAAATACAAGCAGCGACCCGCAAGACCAGTCATATCGACTGCGCCCATGTCCAGGGATTAGGCACCGTGATGGCCCCCTCTTGGGCCCCCAGCATCTGTCTCATGATGTATTGGAGCGCCTTGATTCTTGACCCACATTTCACACCCTGCGTACTTCCCTTTCCCGAATTTCTCCAGCCCCAAATTGCATGGTTTACGGCGGCGGATGCTGGAGGTATATCTCCACTGGAAGTCCGAGGTAGCTTAAGAGCCTCTCTGGGATGCGCACGTTATCGGAGATGCGCCGGTGGCCGTTTTCGTACCTTTTGACCTTCATACTCTTGAAAAGCTGGAGGATCCGCCTTCCTGTAGGGGGAAACGTCTTTACCTTCTCCGGAGAATCGCTCCTAGGCCGTACGGGAACTGCTTTAGGTCTTCTTTGTCTGCTGTGGCCCCAGGTTAAAGATGTCTTCTTCGGCGTTGTCCTCGTACGCATCCTGAACTGAGAGGGAGGTCGTACCCGCGTGAAGGACCGTTATGTCCGCCCCCTCCCGGGAGGCGGAGAGCCCCGCCGCCCCGTACACCTTCGTGGAGCCACCGTCGGTCAGCTTGCCGAGGGCCCTGGCATGGCGTCGTCCGTGAGGTCGCCGGGCGTTATTTTGGATCCAAAAAATCTTGGATACGTCCGCGTCCTCGAAGAAAGTGGAACGGCTTTCCGTCCGTGAAGATGTTTGCTATCCCGGCTCCGCTCATCGAGCCGTGTGCGGTGCGGTCGGTCTTACGAAGACCATAGACGACATGCTCCGGTGGGATCCGTCCCGGTGCAGGCTCTCTCCCGGGTCGAGGATAGAGGTGATCATCATAAACGCCCTCACTAACAGGTGTCCGCAGCTACGGGCTTTAGGCTGCTCTTGATAAAGCATATTATGCGGCGTTTCCGGGCCGAAAAGCGCAGGAAAACATGGAAAATCGGGTCAAAAAGCCGTATCAAAAACGCGGAATAAAACGGTGGCGGTTGCTGCCGTTGAGCTCAAGGCACCCCCTTTTCTGGCGAGCCAGGTTACGCTGAAGGTACAACTCAGACCAAGATAGCGGGAAGCGGTGGGTAATGTTTTTCTCTCCCTGCGAGAGTGGCGGGTCGAGGATTTCATCTTCCACGGTGGCAAAGTGACCGGGTCGTCTCAGAACCTGTTCACAAACGGACTTCAAAAGCGCATCCGCGGCTGGCTAAGGGGATCCCGAGGCC
>DUSP01000124.1 GCA_012842575.1 Clostridia bacterium | reverse complement strand
TGGCTCAAACCACGGATCCCGGGGGCGAGTTCAGGCCAGGCGAGGTATTGACGGCCGATCAGGTGGAGGGTCTTCTCGTAGCCACGGGTGACGGTATAATAAAGGTGGAGGAGATTCAGAGGGAAGGCGGTAAGCGGATGAATACCTCGTCATTCTTGCGAGGGTTTCCGCTGAAGCCTGGGCTCTTATTCGGCGACGGTTTGCCCTAAGACCCATTACCTTAGTACCTTTTACCTTAGTACCTTAGTACCTTAGGGCCTTGAGTATCTTGAAAGGGTAGTGATGGGCCATGTTCTGGTTCGACAGCGGGTTCATAATATTCGTAATACCGGCGCTGATATTCGCCTTTTGGGCGCAGAGTCAGGTGAGCGGAGCTTTTGAGAAGTATTCCAGGTACCCGTCAAGAAGCGGCATTACCGGATCAGATCTCGCCCGGGAACTCCTGGCGCGCTCCGGCCTCGCCAACGTTAGGGTCGGTTACGCCGAGGGCGTTCTCGGAGATCACTACAATCCACGTACCAGGGAACTCCGCCTCTCGAGGCAGACTTACTCGAGCTCGTCGTTGGCGGCCCTGGGGGTTGCAGCCCACGAAGTAGGGCATGCGATTCAACATAACGTGGGTTACGCGCCGTTGGCTCTCCGAAATAACTTCCTCCCGGTCGCTCAGTTTGGGTCCAATGCGGCGTTTCCACTGTTCTTCCTCGGCCTGGTATTCAACTGGCCGTCTCTAATGGATATAGGTATCCTCTTTTTCATGGCGGCGGTTATATTCCAGGTGATCACCCTTCCGGTGGAGTATAACGCTTCCAGCAGGGCGTTGGCGCTGCTTGAGGGAGGCGGCTACGTGACCGGCGAAGAGATTACGGCGGTGCGAAGGGTGCTCGACGCTGCGGCCCTCACCTATGTAGCCGCGACCGCCGTCGCGGTGGCCAACCTACTGCGGTTGATGATGATACGCGGCAGGCGCGATTGACGAGGTCTCCTCAGGATCGAGGAAATGTCAAAGTACAGGGCCGAGAATAGTACGCCGACGAGTGGCCGCGAGATATCCTTAAGGGCGTTGGTAGAATTCGAGGGCCGGAACACCCCATGTGATAGTATCATTGACAAAGAAATAAAGAAACACGGATCCGGGGTCCGGCCCGTGGAGATAGCCCTTGCCACGGAGATTTATTACGGGGTCATCCGAAGGCTCAATACCATCGATTGGATCCTGTCCGGCATAGTAGACAGGCCATTGGAGAGTCTTACCCCTTGGATCCGGAACATATTGAGGTGCGGTGTATATCAACTCGTTTACCTCAGCAAGATCCCCGCGCGGGCGGCCGTATATGAAGCGGTGAAACTGGCAAAGAAATTCGGCCACCCCGGCACCGCCGCTCTTACCAATGCGGTATTGCGGCGAGTCCCCCGTACGCCCGACTATCCAGACCCCAAGGATGACGAAACCGGTTTCTTGGTACTTAGCGAATCGCATCCCAGGTGGATGGTAAAAAGGTGGCTTGCGAGGTGGGGTTACGATTTCACCTTATCGTTGCTTCGAGCTAACAACGTGCCCGCGCCAACCTTTGTGAGGGTGAATAGACTGAGGACCGATCCCGAAAGGCTTTGTTGCCTTCTTCGGGCGGAAGGGTTTGAGGTTGCCGAGGGCAAGTATCTGGATGAGTCCCTCGAGATAAAAGGTGTTACGGCGAGGCTTTCGCAAAGCGCGTCATTCAGACGGGGTCTTTTCTTCATTCAAGATGAGGCGTCTATGCTACCTGCGCGACTTTTGGATCCGAAACCGGGGGAAACGGTTGTTGACGCTTGTAGTGCGCCAGGTGGCAAGAGCACTCATATTGCGGAGCTCATGGGCGATAAAGGCCGGGTTATAGCAGTTGACGTGAACCCGAGACGTCTCGAACTCGTCAAAGACAATTCGAAGAGACTCGGGCTTACCTCAATAGAGACCCTTTGCGTGGACTCAAGCGCATTGGGGCGCATGGTGGCCGCCAAAGCGGACAGAATCCTGGTCGACGCACCGTGTAGTGGTCTCGGAACGATTCGTCGTAATCCCGACTTGAAATGGAGGAGGAAGCCGGACGATATCGAAGCGCTTTCCAGATTACAGGGAGAAATTCTCAGGAGCGTAGCACCTGCTGTTAAGCCGGGGGGAGTTCTCGTATATAGCACTTGTACCACCGAAGAGGAGGAGAATGAAGCCCAAGTACGAAAGTTTTTAAATGAACACCCCGAGTTCGATCTCGACGACCCTGCGGGATTTCTTCCTCAAGACTTGACTTTAGGGGAGAACAAGGGTTTTATCGTAACTTACCCTCATATTCATGGGATTGACGGCTTTTTCATGGCGCGGATGACAAGGCGTCACTAGGTGAGCGAAAGGCTTGCAGACGCAATTGGAGGCGGTGGCGTGCGCGTAACGGCCGTAACCGATAAGGGGTTGGTTCGACAGCGTAATGAAGATGGCTACATAATAACCCGAATCGAAACGCTGGATAACGCCTTGCTTTGTGCCGTGGCGGATGGCATGGGAGGATATGCCCGTGGTGATATGGCGTCAAATGTGGCCCTTGCCTCCTTGGTGACATCTGTCGGGAAAGCCTTGCTGAACCGTAGCTTCAAGCAGATTATCCTCGACGCGATGATCAAGGCGAACCTGGAGGTTTACGAGTCGGGGATATCAAAGTTCGGCAACCCTTGCATGGGGACTACCTTGACCGCTGCCATACTTCATGGGGATTCACTCTGCGTGGGGCACGTCGGAGACAGTCGGGCCTACGTCTTCCATGCCGCTACAGGTGAGCTCGAGCAGGTCACCGAGGACCATTCTTTAGTAGGGGTTCTCATGAGGAGGGGCGACTTGACCGAGAGCGAAGCCATGCATCATCCGGATAAACATATCCTTACGAGGGCCATCGGTACAGATCCAGAAGTAGCCATAGACGTAATCGAAAGGACTCTGAGTTCGGGCGACGTAGTACTCTTGTGTACTGATGGGTTAACGGGTTTGATATCGAACGATGAAATCCGGTCGGCGCTCGCCGAAAAAGAATTCGAAAAAATAGCGCCCCACCTCGTGACATTGGCAAAGGACCGCGGAGGTTTCGATAACATCACGATCGTCGCCGTGAGAACAGGCGACTGAATTTGAGGCAAAGAAGGGGAGGAAGTCTTGAGTTTGAAGACGCTCGTCGGCGCCACAATAGGAGGTCGCTATCAAATTCAGCGACAGATAGGCGGGGGCGGTATGGCTTTGGTTTACAAGGCCTATGATACCGTCCTTGCCCGTCCTGTGGCGCTAAAAATACTCCGACCACAATACGCCTGCGACGAAGACTTCGTTTTGAGGTTCAAGCGGGAAGCCCTTTCAGCTGCCAGGCTCCAGCATGAAAACATCATTCGTATCTTTGACGTGGGAGGAGATGGAGACGTCTACTTCATCGTCATGGAGCTTCAGGACGGTCCCACGCTCAAAGACCTCATAAGAAACAAGGCGCCATTTCCTGCGCCGGTGGCCATGGAAATAGCCTTCCAAATATGCCAGGCGGTGGCCCACGCCCACAAGCGTTCCATCATACATAGGGACATAAAGCCGCACAACATCATCGTCTCTCCGTCCGGACAGGTGAAGGTCACGGACTTCGGGATCGCCCGGGCCATTACGGGTTCCACCTTGACCCGTAAAGGTACGATCGTGGGGTCGGTTCACTACTTCTCTCCCGAACAGGCCCGTGGCGACACAGCGTCCGTGCAATCGGACATATATTCCATTGGTGTGGTCATATACGAGATGATGACGGGCAGAGTTCCCTTTGAAGGGGATTCGCCGTTTAGTATCGCCATGAAGCACATAAGCGAAGAGCCTACCAGGCCCAGGGCGTTAAACCCGGAGATCCCCCGAGAAGTGGAATCGATCATCCTAAAGGCTTTAAAAAAGGACGAAACCGAGCGTTATCGTACGGCCCAAGAACTGCTCCAAGATATAGCCGCGTTTCTCGAAAGAGAGCGCGAGAGGACGAAGGGACAGGACAAGGTTCCGGTTCCCGCGCTCAGAGACACGATTTCATCGGTCGCCGAGTGGGTGCAAGACTGGAGAATGGACGGCGGGCGCTTTCGGGACCACGGGATGTCCGACTATGGCGAATCGGAAATTGGATCCATTCGCTCAGGGGAATTCGAGATGATCTCCGACGAGTTGGACGAGGAACGGCAGGGTGAGTTGACTGAAGACGAAAGGGGCCTGCCGCAGGGGGTCGGTATGGATACGAGGAAGGCGATGCCCGTGGGGACCCAAACGCGGAGCAAAGGAAAGAGATGGCTGACTTATGGCATATTGGCGCTGACCTTTCTCGTGCTCGCCATCGTGGGTTACGCCGTAAGCCAGTGGTTGGCGTATCTGAATGTTCCCACCCTTCCCGTTCCAAATGTTGTGGGTAAGCCGTTAGCCGAGGCTGAAGAGATACTCCGCGATGCGGGGCTAGGCGCGAGGGTAATCGGTGAAACGTACGGGAACGTTCCATCCGGTTCTGTGATTTCCCAGGATCCGGCAGCGCAGGAGAACGTAAAGGCTGGGCGCGTGGTGGACTTGGTGGTCAGCAAGGGACCGGAGCTCGAGCAGGTTCCCGATTTGATCGGGAAAACCTTTTCGGAAGCGGACTTGATACTGAAGTCCAGCAACCTCGATTTCGGCAACTTGATTTACGAGTACCATCCCACCGCTCCGGTGGATACGGTGATCGATCAGAACCCCAAACCCGAAACATGGACGACCCAAGGTACGCTGGTGGATCTCAAAATCAGCAAGGGTCCGGAACCAAAACCCATCTTGATCCGAAGTGTCATCGGCGTTGAGTTGGACAAGGCGAAATCCATGCTGGAAGAGGCGGGGTTGGTCGTGGGTGAAGTTACGGAGCAGGAGAGTTCTGAGTTCGAAAAAGGCACGATAATGGACATGAATCCCAAACCGGGCGAGGAGGTACAACCTGGGACCAAGGTAAACCTCGTGGTTTCAAAGGGCAAGTCGGGCCAAAACCAAAAAGAGATCACCGTGTCCGTACCACTTGAGGGATCGGAGCCGGTTTCGGTAAAGGTGGAGGTACTCGACATCCTTGGAGTACACAAAGCCCATGAAGCGCTTCACCAGCCCGGAGACGTTTTCAGGGTGACCGTGCAGTGGACGGGAAAAGAAGCCCGGGTTAAGGTGTATTTTAACGACGAGTTCAGGGCGGAACAGACGGTACGGTCTGAATAGTGAGGATAGGGGATACATGATAAATTGGGGTCGGTGAGTGCAACGGGTTGAATAATTGGGAAATAGCGAGGCAAGAAGGGAAGGGCCGACAAACCGACGGCGTACGCTGTCGCGACTATGGCGGCCTTTGCTGAGGATAAGAGGAGGGATCGGGTGTCTGCTTCTTAAAGAGGGGATAGTGACCGGCTGCATAAGCGATTACTTCGATGTCTGGAGCGAAGGCCGTTCGATTCGCTGCAAGGTCCGCGGCCGGCTAAAGGGTGAGGATATCAAAGTCCTTGTCGGTGACAGGGTGCTCATAAGCGCTGGTATACCGGGACGATTATGCGTGGACGGACCGAACGCCGAGTCCGGCCGAGACGGCACCAAGGGTTTTCGGCACTTGCCGATCCAGGGGATGATCGAAAAGGTCCTCGAGCGAAAGAACGAGCTGCTGAGACCGCCCATTGCCAATGTCGACCTGGTAGTCTTGGTCTTTACCCTCAAGAACCCGAATTTCAACGCCCGACTGGTCGACAAGATCTTGGTCTTGGCGGAATCGTCGGGCATTGAACCCATCTTGTGCTTGAACAAGATCGACCTCTTAAAGAGCGGTGAGGCTTCACCGATTCTCGAGATATACCAAGCCGCGGGGTATAAAGTATACTTGACCAGCGCTCTCACCGGAGAAGGCACCCGCCGATTGGCGTCCGGAATCGCGAATCACACTGCGGTCTTGGCCGGCCAAAGCGGTGTCGGGAAGTCGCGGTTATTTAATGCGCTGATTCCTGGGGCTTCTGCGAGAGTGGGAGACATCAGCAAAAAGGGCCTCCGGGGTCGTCATACCACCAAACATGTGGAATTGAGGAGACTTCCCGAAGGGGGCTTCCTGGCGGATACACCTGGGTTCTCGAGGTTGGATATGGAGGGTATAAGGAAGGAGGAGCTCTCCGGGTTTTTCCGGGAGATGCTCCCATGGCTTGGTCGATGCAAATTCAGGGGATGCTTGCACAAAGACGAGCCCGAATGTGCGGTAAAGGATGCGGTTTCGAGGAAGATCATATCGGAAACGAGGTACAGAAGCTATCTTGACTTCCTGGAGGAGCTGCATGAATGGGAAACGAGAAGGTACGAATAGTGTCCGAGATAAAGGTTGCCCCCTCTTTGCTTGCCGCTGACTTTGGCAGCCTGAGGGAAGAAGCGCAAAAAGCCCAGGCGGCGGGGGCCGATCTTTTGCATTTGGACGTGATGGACGGACGGTTCGTACCGGAGATCACGTTTGGCTGCAAGATGGTAAGGGCGATAAGGCAAGTGGTCCGGATCCCGTTGGACGTTCATTTAATGGTTGAGGCCCCGGAAACGAAGGTCGATTCTTTTGTGGATGCGGGCGCGGACATACTGACGGTGCATGTGGAAGCGGCTTCTCATTTACATAGAGTGCTAAGCCGTATCAAGGAAAAAGGAATACTCGCCGGCGTCGCTTATAACCCCGCTACCCCCATCGTGGGTGTAGAGAACATCCTCGATGTGTTGGATGTGCTCCTGATCATGACGGTAAATCCGGGATACGGGGGACAAGCCTTCATTCACGGAATGCTTGACAAGATAGAAACCGCATCGACCATACTTTCGAAAAAGCATTCAGGCGTTATGGTTGAGGTCGATGGCGGTATCACCGAAAAAGTTGTAGCCGAAGTAGTCCGTGCCGGAGCCCAGATCCTCGTCGCCGGGTCGAGTGTATTCGGTGCGTCCGACTTGGCCTCTGCCATAGCCAGCTTGAAAGCGGCCTCCACCCTCAGGAGACTATGAGCGTTTTATAGTGCCTCACGTACCCTCTCGTCACACACCCTCCTTTCTCGAAACATATACTTTACTGAGAGAAAGGAGGGGTACCTCTTGGGAGCCACCGCGTTACTGCTGATAGGAATACTGATTCTGGTCGCTTTGGGCGTTCTCTATTGGGCCATGAAAGAGCGGAGGCGGATTGAATTGCTCGAAGGAGGCGAAAAAGGAGAAGCCGCCTCTAGAGGGGATGAAACGATTGAGATAAAGCCCAAAGAAAGTGAAGAGGGCGCGCCTTTGCAAGAAGAACAAAAAGAGGAGGAAAAGGAGGAAGAACGAAAAAAGGAGGCCCATTTCGAAGAAGAACCTGTCGAAGGGTCCGAAGTAGAGGAGACCGAAGAGTGCGAAAAGGGAGACGAGTCGGAAGCCAAAGGTGAAGAAGACGAACATAAGGCTCCAGAAGTCGGGCAGATGGATGTAAAAGACTTGCCGGGAATCCATGAGAACCCAGAAACGGCCGACGACTCCCAAAGGGCTCTGGGGTGAGACTGGGACGCCGTCTTCGGCTGAAGCGAATCACTCTCCTTTCAGGAGACGCCTCCTTACCCAAAACGATAGGTATCCTGCTGATCGCAACAGGTGTCGCCATTATACTCACCGTTACTCCGGGTTGGGTGTGGCTTATGGTTTTTGGGGCGATCTTGGCCTGGCAGGGGTGGCTTCTTATGTCCGGACAGAAAAAATGAGTTTTCTTCAATTATGGAGGACCGGGGGGTTGTCGGATGGTACGTTTTTACGTCGTGAAGGTACCCAGGTTTCTGAGGTGGCTTTTTCGGGCACGGGCGAAGTAAAAGGCAAAGAAGGCTTAATTGGGCCAGCGACGGCCCGTCTTTTTCAATTGTGAACACAAAGGCAGTGAGAAGTGCAAACAGAAAACCGGTAAGAAGTGTTAACGTAAAACCTGCCAGAAGCGCAAACGTAAGACCCGCGAAAAGGCGGACCAATTACTGCCTGCCGCCGCTTTGCTTCACCCAAAGGGGCGGGGCGGCGGCTGCGTTTGATCAGATGGCCCTCTTCACTCTTCCGCTCTTCAGGCACCGTGCACAGACATAAGCTCTTCTCACCTTGTCCCCATCGACGATGCGGACCTTTTGAAGGTTGGGATACCATGCCCTTTTTGTCCTGATATGAGAGTGGCTTATGCTGAATCCCGTGGTCTTCTTCTTGCCACAAATCGAACACTCTTTGGCCATTAAAGTTGCCTCCTTCGGGGAAAAGTTCCGATTTCATTTGATCGCGCTGTGATCGGATGCGCTGGGCGCGAGGAAACCCCTTCGAAAATGCCTTCGGGCTACGTGTTCGTTTTGGTCCTTGACACGTCGTTTTAGTCCTTCGCGGTACCGCTCAGACTTCGGAAAGACGCCTGTAAATGAGGACCGGCGGCGTGAAATCGGCCGACGTAGGCCATTCTAGCATATGAGGTAGAGAAAGGCAATAATCTGGTGGGTACATCTCAGTTAAAATCATCGGCAGCGCCTTAAATAATGTTGAACGCTAATCGGAAAGCGAAGGAGCAGAAGGGTCTAAGCCGGTACGAGCAAAAAGAATATATTCATTTCAAATCGAAAGCGGGGCATGCTGACAGTGAAAGAAACGGTGACCCGGTACGGAAAGGTGAAACTTACCGATGAAGTTATCGCTACCATTGCCGCGGTGGCTGCGAGCGAGGTTTCGGGTGTTATGGGTATGTCGTCGAAGCGGGTGACGGATGGGATTGCGGATCTCCTCGGGCGGGAGAACCTGACCAAAGGTGTAGAGATATCCTCGGACGGCGATAATGTCTTCGTGATCGTAAATCTCATCGTAACCTACGGGGCGCGTATATCCGAGGTAGCGAAAGAAGTCCAACAAAAGGTGAAATCCCACATTCAGACCATGACGGGACTTAGGGTGCAAAGAGTCCTCGTCAACGTTCAAGGCATAAGGATCCCTCGCGCTCTTAAATCCTAGACGCGTAGACACTGCTACACCCGTACACAGGAAAAGCAACCCGTTTCAAGTATTACATCGTTTCGGCAAGGTAGCTTTCCAATTGGAGACGGTCACAAAATGTATTCAGTTAACTTTTGCCTGCTAGACCCCTGTTTATGTTTTGTAACTTTGTTTTGCGAATCCATGCTCGTCATATATTAACAGCATTAAAACGATTTTAAGTTTAATACTAACAATAGAAGTCGCAAAGGGAGGTGAGAGGTGATGGCACAAGGGCAGAAGAGGAATCAGGTGATCGTCCGCGAGGCTGCCCCGGCAATGAATACTTTCAAATATGAGGTCGCTCGCGATCTCAACGTGAGTGTTCCCGCAAGCGACTATTGGGGCGACCTTTCCAGCCGCGATTGTGGTGCGGTGGGAGGACATATGGTCCGCAGGATGATTGAAATGGCTGAAAGGTCATTGGCCGGAACGGCCGCCGGTGGCGGAGCGAGACCGGGTGGCCAGGCCAGGTAACTACCGAAGACTTACTTAACCTGACGCCAAAGCACTCCCTTAGGGGGTGCTTTGGTTATTCTGACACTCTCCACGACACCGTCGACGATTTTGATGATCTCGATGTCCGCGTCGGCTATTCGAAATCTTTCGCCCTGCGCAAGGGTCCTATCGCCGGCCAAGTTGGAGATGACCCCTCCGAGGGAGTGGGCGATACCGGAGGGAATATTGGTTCCCGCGACCAAGTTCGCCTCATCGATGGTCGTCGCCGCGCTCAATATATAAGGTGCCTCGTTTTCTTCTATACGGTAAATGAAAAGGAAACGTCTTATCGCGAAGAGACCGGCTATGGCGGTCACGCCTATTAAGAGGTCTGTCATCTGTGCCGGCATTAGGAGTTTCCTGGCAGTAGCGTAAACCATAACTTCGATTACGGCTCCCGGGGTATGTTTGAGAAGCATAATGGCCAGCTCGGACCCGATTATCAAAAGAAGGATATGACTCAAGATACCTTGCAGAAGTGTATACGATTGGGCCGCGGGCGTAAGTACCATGTCTCTTATAAGTCTTGCTACGTCGATGCCGCTGGCGACCACCGTCGCTATTACCGCTACGGCTACGCAAGCCTCGATCCACAAGATCAAGCGGATCAAGAATTCTTTGAACCTATAAATCAACGGTATGACACTCCCTTTTTGGTTAACCAATTAGCTTTAGCCATTGCATTTTCCTTCTTGAGTAAAAGCGATAGAAATGGAAAAAGTAGCCCAGGCAAAGCCTGGGCTTTGGGAGAGGAGAAACCGGAGGAAGAGCCTATGGGGGAGGGTTCAAGATTTATTGAACCGTCCTTTGCATTAGTATTATGCTCAGGACCGAACGGTCTTTATGCACTGGCAGTTCTTGCCACTTTCAAAAATGTCGCAATCCTCTCTAAAGCACGCGAAATGTTTTCCCGTGAATTTGCAAAAGAAAGACGAAGGTAGCCTGCCCCATGTCTGCCAAAACACGTTCCGGCTAGCACGGCGACTCCTGTCTCCTTTAGGAGTGAGGCTGCGAGTTCCTCGGAGGTAAAACCGGTTTTGGTGATATTTGGGAAAACGTAAAAGGCCCCGCGCGGCGTACGACAGGATATCCCATCGATGGAGTTGAGCCCAGCCACTATGAGGTCACGTCGCTTACGGAATTCTTCGACCATTTCAATGCAGGGCTTTTGGCTTCCCGATAGGGCTTCGATGCCGGCGCGCTGTACGAAGGTAGCAGTACATGAATTTGAGTTCACCATGAGTTTGGAGATAGCATCCGCGATGGCTTTAGGGGCCGCTGCGTAACCCAACCGCCATCCGGTCATGGCATAAGTTTTGGAAAAACCGTCGAGTAGTATGGTTTTCTCTTTCATCCCCGGGAACGAAACGATGCTTTCGTGGGGCGAGTCATAAACGATCCGGCTATAAACTTCGTCGGAAAGGACGAGGCAGTCTCGGTTCATGAGGGCCTCACTCAAGAAAGCCAAATCTTCCGATGTCAAAATGCCTCCCGTGGGATTGTGTGGACTATTAAGGATTATGAGGCGAGTGCGATCGGAGATTTTCGATACGAGTTCCTCCATGTCTAAGGAGAAATCGTTACTTTCGAGTAGGTGTACTGGTACCGGCTTGGCTCCCACGAACTTTACGACCGACTCATATATTGGAAACCCAGGATCGGGATATATGACTTCGTCGCCCGGGTTTACACATGCGAGGATCGTGAAAAAGAGTATGGGTTTTGCCCCGGGCGTAACGACTATTTCATCTGCGTTGAACTGTATACCTCGCGAAAGTGATAGGTTGCGGGCGATCTCATCCTTCAGTTCGATTATTCCGGAAGAAGGGGAATAGTGCGTATAACCCTCTCTTAGCGCCTGAATTGCCGCTTCTTTTATGTGCTCAGGCGTGTCGAAATCCGGCTCTCCGATTTCCAGGTGAATGACGTCCACGCCACGACTTTCAAGCTCTTTAGCTTTGGCGAGTACTTCGAAAGCGGTCTCAGTTCCTAGATCATACATGCGGTCAGCGAGCTTCATTACCTCGGGAAGCGCCTCGGGAGTAGTGCGAAGTGATAGCTACGGGTTTCGGGCACCAAACACTCACGGGCGATACCCATTCCTCCTTTCGTTTCATTGCGGTTTCTTCCTGAAATGAATGGCGGGATCCAAGTCACGGCAATGGGAATCGGAACCCACTTTTAGCAGAATTGGTGCAGAAGTTGGCAAAATGATATCACAACTGCCTTGTAAAAACAACAAGTTAAGGGGAAGGATATTTACGAAAGAGGCGCTAGAGAGCGCCAGAGTGTTTGTCGTCATTTTTCGAAAACGCGAAGGGCCATTTCACGAAGGGAAGGGTGAGTATGGCCGAGGTGAGGAAAAGGGCCTTTTCCGTGGGCCTCAATGTAAGGACCGACCTTGCCATAGAGGAAACCGAACGGTTGGCGGATGAAACGGGCAGCAGGGAGATTCCGGGTGTGAAGGTAGAGGAGGAGATACAGGGCGCGGTAAAGATCACCAGGGTGAGCATACAGACGGAGGAAGGAGCCCACGCTATGGGCAAAGAGATCGGCACATACGTGACGGTAGAGGCGCCCCCGCTCCTTGAGAGAAACCGGATCCTCGAAGACGGTATCTCCAAGGCTTTGGCGAAGGAGTTCTCGGCTGTGGCGGCCCTCAAGCCGGACCAATCGGTGCTGGTGGTTGGGCTTGGAAACTGGAACGCAACCCCGGATGCGCTGGGCCCTAAAGTCGTCGGAGAAATCCTGGTTACGAGACACTTGAGAGACTACGTTCCGCCGGAGCTCAAAGGGAACTTGAGGGCAGTTGCGGCCATCTCGCCTGGAGTGCTGGGTTTGACAGGCATCGAGACTATGGAAATCGTGAAGGGGATTGTGGATCGTATCCGTCCCGACTTAGTCGTGGCCGTTGACGCGCTATGTGCCAGGAACATCCAGAGGATACTGTCAACGATTCAGATCGCTGATACGGGGATTAGCCCTGGATCAGGTGTGGGCAACAGGAGGACGGGTTTGAACCGAGACACGCTGGGCGTACCGGTGGTGGCCATTGGAGTACCGACGGTAGTCCGGGCGATTACAATCGCTTCCGAAACCATCGACACTCTGGTGAATAGACTGAGCGGCTTCCACAAGCTGTTTCAAATACTCCGGGCCATGGGGGGCGAAGACAAGGAAGCCTTAATCGATGAAGTCCTCAGGCCGTCCGTCGGAAGCCTAGTGGTGACACCGAAAGAAATCGATACGCTGATACAAGAAACCTCCCGGGTGATTGCGGGAGGCCTCAATGCCGCTCTACATCCTAACATTACGGCAGAAGACATCTCGAGATACCTCATGGGCTAGGCAGTACCTCAGGGTTGACCAGGTTCGGAGGAATTTCGCCGCGCAACGCTGCCAACACGTTTTGCGCCGCCATTTCTGCCATGCGGTTTCGGGTTTCAAAAGTCGCGCTTCCCAAGTGCGGGAGTAGGACGGTATTGGGTAACTCCGAAAGTCCTGGCGCCATATACGGCTCGTTTTCGTAAACGTCGAGCCCTGCCCCGGCGATACGACCTTCGCGCAACGCCTTCACCAGGGCGTTTTCGTCGATGACGGGCCCCCGAGAGGAGTTCACCAGGATCGCCGTGGGCTTCATTTTAGCGAAGGCCTGCTCGCCGATCAGGTGGTATGTCTTGTCCGTTAACGGGACGTGAACCGTTATGACGTCGCTTTCCCTGAAGATGGTATCGATGTCCACGAAAGTGGCTTTGAATTCGGCTTCGGCATCAATGTCGCGCCTTTCATCGTAATAGAGGACCCGCATGTCAAACCCTGTGGAGCGTTTGGCGACGGCTCTTCCGATTCTTCCCATTCCGATGATACCTAGGGTTTTGCCTGCGACGCCTTGACCGAGGAGTAGCTCCGGAGCCCATGCCTTGTAACGTCCAGCTCGCATGAACGCATCGCCTTCTACCACTCTTCTGGCCGTTGACAGTATTAGAGTCCACGTGAGGTCCGCTGTGGCGTCCGTCAGCACGCCCGGCGTATTTGTAACCATGATGCCCAAAAGGGTCGCGGATTTTACGTCGATATTATCAAAACCTACGGCGTAGTTTGCAACTACTTTGAGCGAGGGGAGGCCCGCTTCAAGGACCTCGCGGTCTATGACTTCCGTAAGGAGGGAAATGCAGGCATCCTTGCCACGGATGGCTTCGATTACGGCCTCTTTTGACGGGACGTGGTTTTCGGCCAAGATGGTGACGTCGGCCGATTTCAGGAGTAGGGAGAGCCCCGCGTCCGGAATTTTTCTCGTAACAAGGACCTTGGGGCGACTCGAGGGTTCTGCGCCGAAGAGCTTGTTTTCCATACAGTCTACACGGGTGCGTCCATTACTCTCACCTGCATCGGACATATGTAAACCTCCCTTTAACATTATGGTGCTTTGATAAATATAAATATACAGTGGAGGTATCGATTCGCCAAGGCGTGTTTTGGGGAAAACAGATCGATTTCGGGAATTAGTCCCGTTCGGAAAGTCAGTTTCGAGGGTCGCCGCCATGGAAAAGGAAGCGCAAAGACTTGCCACGGTATCCCGAATAAAGAAGGGACAAACGGTAGTCGTCGTTCATCATCGGAGCGCACCGTGGACCAATCGTCTAATAGACCTCGGGCTCCACCCGGGAGCCACGGCAAAGATCCTAGCCCGTTATCCTTTGGGCGGACCGATTTTACTGGCGGTCGGAAATGCTAAGATAGCCATCAGCCGCGCGGCAGCGGATACGGTGGTGGTATCACCCGAGATGGAGTTAGACCGTTCGTATATTCCTTCTCGCGAAAACCGCGCCTGCGCCTTGCGCCAAGTCACTCCCGCGATTCACTGTATACCACCTCTCAGTCTCATTCTGAGATTGTCGAACCTCGTCCCAGCGTTTGGCCGAGCGCCTCATCCCGGCGTATTAGACCTTTCCCTGACTCCGCGAGATTCCTTCCGGGGCCTACCCGGACTCTTAGCATTGTTTTTATATAGCAAGATATACAAGATATATACGACAAGGAAAAAAACACTTTGAGGGGAAACAATTAAGTGGAGAACGCCGGAGGAAATAGTTGGGCGAAAAAACCGAGAGAAGGCAGGGGTGCTATCTCGTGATCAGCGTTAACAGGAATGCCATGAGAATAGTGAGAGAGGTAATCGGACGCGCCGACGACCTCAACGTCCGTGTCCTTAAGACTTCAAACGGCGCGACGGTCATCGACATGGGCATAGAAGCTGCAGGGGGCTGGGAGGCCGCCCTAAGATTTGTCGACATCAGTCTCGGAGGTTTGGGGAGATCTTCCCTCAGTATAAGAAAGATCAAAGACCTGGACATTCCGGTCCTTCACGTATTCACCGACCATCCCTTGATATCGTGTCTTTGCTCGCAGATCTCCGGTTGGGTTCTAAAAGGGGCCGAAGGACCCGACGGAATTGCGCCTTTAGGCTCCGGACCTGCAAGGGCGGTAGCGAGGAGGGACAAATTCATAACCGAATTCGATTACGCTGACCGTTGTGAGGATGTGGTTTTACTCCTTCAGATGGATAGGATCCCTGATGAAAATATCGCGGCAGTGGTCGCCGACGGGTGCCAGGTCTCCCCCGAACACGTATACCTCCTTGCTGCGCGTACTGGCAGCGTGGTGGGTTCGGCCAACGTTTCTTCCCGAACCCTCGAGACGAGTATTTGGAGACTGCATGAGCTCGGATTTGACCTAAACAGGGTCATCGCCGCTTGGGGAGAGGCTCCGGTAGCCCCGTACTGCGACGACGAGCTCACCGCAATGGTGAGAGTGAATACCTTCGTATATTACGGTGGCTGTGCGGGATTCGTGGTGGACGGCGACGACGACGAACTGAGAAGGATTACACCTCTAATGCCATTATCGCCGCAAACCTGTCCGGACTATCATATCGGTTTTGCGGAACTCTTCGAGCGCGCCGGTCGTGACATATTCAAGATGGATACCTTCGTGCACAGTGTCGCGAGGGTTACCATCTACAATCGGAGGACGGGTGCCGTTTTCTCGGCCGGCGAGCCGGACGAAGAAATGCTCTACGCCTCTTTGAAGTGGCGCCCGAAATAGGAGGAACGCTATCGATTTCGATATATCGGGTCCGGCGATTCCGCAAGCTACGCCGTCGCCTGGGACGCATGGCGCCCTTTAGAGCCCTCCCGTTTGATCTCATACGCACCAAAGCGAAAACCAAAGCCATGGGAAACGCCCATACGAAAAGGCGCTTCAAGGAATCCCTTGCAAGGCGATCAGTGGCAAGTTCGGGATATGTTGAGACGTCGGCCAGGAGATCGAACTCGGCCACCGTCTGGCTGCCGAGTGCGTACACGAGCGTTGCGACGCGCTCGCCGTGTTCCGCGGAATCTTTTCTTTTCCACACGATATGCTTTGTAACCGATGCGGGATCGGCGTCGGCGGGTATTAGAATGTGACTTCCTTGTGCCACCCGCGCCATGACTACGGTTCCGTCCGGGAACTTCTTCATGCCGACCATATCACCCGTATCGGGGCCCGCCACCGCACGGTAACCGGACAATCCCGCATCGATGAGCCTTTGGACCTCATCCCACATGCGGGGCTGTTCGGCGTCTAAGAGGACGGCAATCACCTCACGACCGTCCTTTTGGGCCGAGATCACCAGGCAGTGACCCGCCTGGCTGGTAAACCCCGTCTTTATGCCGGTGATGTCACGGCGCAAGAATAGGAGTTTGTTATGATTATATAGTTCCTTATATGAAGCCTTTGCGGGCCAGGGTATGCGATGGGATTCGGTCTTAACGATTTCCCTGAAAATCGGGTTTTCCATGGCCTTTGCCGAGATCAGGGCCAAGTCGAAAGCGGTAGTATAGTGGTCTTGGGACGGAAGGCCATGAGGGTTTTCAAATCTGGTATGTCTGGCCCCCAGGCGTAGGGCGTACTCGTTCATGAGGTCGGCGAATTTCTCCACCGAGCCACAAACGTGTTCCGCCAGAGCTATGGCGGCGTCGTTAGCGGACTCCAAGAGAAGGGCGTAAAGAAGGTCTTTGACAGTCTGCCGTTCGCCCGGGTCTAAGTATACCCTGCTGCCGTCGATTCTGGATGCCCGATCCGATACGACTACGGTATCCTCAAGGTGGTGGCCTCGAATCCGATCGAGAACAACCAGTGCCGTCATTATCTTGGTGGTACTGGCCATGGGGCGCCTCTCGTCGGCGTTTTGTGAATATAGGACGGTGCCCGTTTTAGCCTCTATGAGGACAGCCGATTGCGCTGCGATGGGCGGCGAGATTTTAAGGGGAGGTAACATCAATCTCACGCGGTTCGAAGGGATTTCGTGGATCGGTACGCGGGAATACGGGCTCGCTGGTGACACTGACCCGGCCGATAAGGGTTGCACCGCCGCAGCCAATGATATGCCGGCTGCGAATGCTATGAGTATCAACCTATAGAGAATGGATGGTTTTCGTATAAGGGACATGTGAGTGTTTTTCGACATCGATTAAGGCCTTCCTTGAACGACGGGCGCTCTGTCTAGGACGGTGCCGAGCCTCCTTAAAGCCTGAAGCTTCTCCCGCCGTCCTATATTGGCCTCGGATATGGCTCGCTCCAGTACCGAAATGGAGGTTTCGTAAAGCGTCCGGTTGACGGGGTAGGGGTGTCCGTCCTTCCCGCCGTGGGCAAAGGAGTACACGGCAGGATCTCTCCGGCTCGCAGGGGTCAAGAAACATATCTCTGAGACCAGGGCCAAAGCCCGCAGCGTAGCGGGTCCTACCCCCGGTGTATCGAGAATCTGAAGAAAGTCGTGCGGTTCTTTGTCTTTCAATTGCGCGAGGGCCTTATAGATCCTCTGAGTCTCCGGGATGGCATGGGCCCTCGGTAGCCTAAGGTCCGGCAGGTCGGACAAACTGAGGTTTCCACGCTTTCTTTCTCCGGATTCCTCAAGAAAGCGTAACTCCTTGACCACGAAGTCGGGACCCAGACGTGCCGCTTCCACACAGGATTCGCGGCACCCCGCACTTTCTTTCGCCACCATGTTGAGGACCGTGGACGTGTGATCGCAACATACGGCCGAATGGGGTTCACACACGAAGTCGACGGGTTCCCTGGGAGTGCAGAACCAGTGATACCGACGAGCCCACGAAGTGGCCTCATTCATACCCTGTTGAATTACGCTCCAGGATCCGTCGTTTGTGAATGCCAATACGTGATGATATAGGTCGTAACCATCTTGGACGGCCGAATTGTCTACCTTGGCCACAAGGCGGCTCACCCTCTTTAGGTCTTCGAGATCCGTATGGAGGCCGTACTTGTCGCCCAACTGCTGGATCTCGATGGGCGTCTTCAAAGAGGTCCGGCCTTTACCGCCAGCTATGAATACGCCGAGGTCTCCCTCTCGTCCGGCGATACCTTCTTTGAGGGCGGCGGTAGTAGTCGTGGTGAGACCCGAGGAGTGCCAATCAAACCCCAGTATGCAGCCGAGGGATTGGAACCAGAAGGGATCGGCCAATCGCCGCAGAAACTCCACGGGTCCGAACTCGATTACGATGGCTTCAACGATGGATCCCGCGAGAGTCCTCATCAAGTCAAAGAGCCACGGGGGGCACCTCCCCCCGTGAAGCGGCAATGTGGCGAATCCCGTTCTTCCCATGACGCTTCCTCAACACTGGGAGTTTTTATATCATGGTACCGTTCATATGCCGTCCGACGGTTAACTCCGATTCGCGTTCAAGCGATGAACAGGTTTACGTTTGCTTCATCGGCTTCCGACAGGTAACTCGCGACTCCGGCAAGTTCCACGCCGTCGATGAGCTCTTCCTTTGCGATACCCATGACGTCCATGGACATGGTACAGGCGACCATCTTCACGCCCAATTCACGGGCAAGGTCCATCAACTCTGGCAACGTCTTGACGCCCTTTTTCTTCATGAGCCCGTTCATCATTTTAGCACCGATCCCGAAAAAGTTCATCTTCGAAAGGCGCAAGCGCCCGGCGCCTCTCGGCATCAGTGCGCCGAACATACGCTCTATAGCGCCTTTTTTTAAAGGAACGGCTTTTTGACGGCGGAGGATATTTAGGCCCCAAAACGTGAAGAACATGGTGACGTCGTCTCCCATGGCCGCTGCTCCCGTAGCGATGGTGAAGGCGGCAATGGCCTTGTCTAGGTCGTCAGCGAATACGATGAGGGTCTTCTTTTTCGGCGAGGAGCCTTCTATGGCTTCTACGGCCTCTGTACCTTCTGCCGTTCCGACGGCTGGAACGGATTCGTCCTTTGCCTTTTCATTCTGAGTCCCCGCGCTCTCAAGTGCCTTATTTTCGGACACATACCTCACCCCTTCAGCACTTCCTTATTACGGCCACTATGTGATCTCCGAAATCATCTAGTTTCAGGAGCTCATTTTTCGTTTTCTTACACCAGGCCACCACGTCTTTTTTGAAGCCCGGGTCTGTCGCCTCGATCTCAATGACGTCGCCGGGAGAAGCTTTCGCCGACGCCTTATGTAGTTCCACGATAGGCCCGGGGCATTGAAGACACCTTGCACCCACCTTGATCACGGACATCGCTTTACCCTCCCATCAGTTATTCCGACCAGTTGTTCCAACCAGTTATTCCAACCCGAAGGAGTATGACATGACCCCTCCGTCGAGGACCTTACAGTTTAAAAAGCCCAATCGCTTGAGTTCGAGCGCCGCCAGGTAAGCCCGCTGGCCGATCCTGCATATGAGTATTAATTCCGTTTCGCGAGGAAGTCTCAGAAGCTTTCTGGCCTCATCGGGAAGATCGAGTTCGGATGCGGCCCCACGCACGACATCCTTTAGCCGTCTGATATCCGAAAGGGGTATGTTCACCGCTCCGGGCACGGTGCCGGTCAGGAACTCCGCCTCGGTTCTGACGTCCACCATGAAAGGTCTACTAGCCGAACCGCCGGGCTTTCCTTTCTCCTCGTCGAGGCGCCTCTTGAGGTCAACCGGCGATATCCCGGTCATCCGGCCGGAGAGCTTGTTGAGCATCACGTTAGCCGCCACGATGGTGGAGGAGAGGGCCATGGAGAAGGGCGGAGCGTATGCGAGGTCTATGGCGGCCAAATCCCCGACGGTTCCTCCGAAGGTCAAAGCGGTTGCGATTACGTCAATGGGTTTATCGACCACGCCTTCACCGACGATCTGGGCTCCGAGCAGCCTTTGAGTGGGCTTATCGACCACCAATTTGGTAATGATGAATTTATGACCCGGGTAGTAGTGAGCGCGGTCATGAGCGGGTACGAGGACGGTCTCGGCATCAAAGCTATTCTTGCGGGCATCCTGCTCTGACAAGCCGGTCCTGGCGACCGCCATGTCAAAGATCTTGGCTACGCCCGTACCCAAGACATAAAGGGGAGATCTCTCTTTCGCCGTGCCCAGAAAAGATTGACGTGCGGCGCGAGTCCCCGCCACACGACCCATCTTGTTAGCGGTGGAACCGAGGGGATAGAAAGCCGGATTTCCGGTGAGGAGGTTCCTCGTCTGGGCACAATCTCCGACGGCGTATATGCCCTTTACGTTCGTCTCGAAGTTTTCGTCTACTTCGATGGCACCCGTTGGGCCTAACGCGATTCCGGCCTCCTTCGCCAGGGTGACGTCGGGCTTCACTCCCGTGGCCCATAAAACCAAATCCACGTCGAGGGTTCTCTTGGTGGTGTACGCCTTTATGACGAAACCCTCGCGGTCGCCTTCGAAGGAGTTCACTTTCTCGTCGGTCAAAACGTTGACACCCTTGTCGCGCATGTGGTTTTCCACGATTTTGGCGATTTCTAGGTCAAAGCCGGGGAGGATTTGATCGAGCATCTCCACCACCGTGACGCTTGCTCCTCGGAGCGCCATGTTTTCGGCGACCTCAAGGCCTATGAGCCCACCTCCGACGACAAGCGCCTTGAGTTTCCTTTGCTCGGCCTCGGCTTTCTCCAGCGCACTGCGCATCTTTAAAGCATCAACGGGTTTCCTTAAGGTGAACACGTTCTTGAGATCGATTCCGGGGATGGGCGGGACCACGGGCTTGGCGCCCGTCGCTATTATCAACCGGTCGTAGCTGAACGCCTTTTCTTGGCCGCTTTCCGTATCTCTAGCCAGGACGACCTTTTCTTCGGTGAGTATCTTATACGCCTCGTGGTGGGTCAGAACTACAATGCCATAGTCCTTGTTAAAGTCCTGTGGAGACCGTACGAGGAGATCTTTTCCCTCTTTGATGATGCCGCCGACGAAATATGGGAGGCCGCACCCCGCGTATGAAATGTGCTCCCCTTTTTCGAGGACCGTCACTTCAAGGTCGGGGTTTTCCCGTTTCGCCTTCGCCGCCGCCTTTGTCCCGGCCGCGACACCTCCTATCACCACCAGCCGCCTTACGCCATCTTCGGGACGCGCGAACACCGGTTTTGCGTCCAAGGGGACCGCCTCCTAGTCAATTGTTCTCCTGGTCAATTATTGCCTGTCGCTGCACGTTTCTTGAGGATGGATAGTCTCTCGTGTGGGAAAAGGGTTTTGACGAGGCGAACGACATCCTCGTTTACGACTTTATACCGTACGTTGACACCGGATCTGGTACCTTGAAGGATACCTTTAGACCTGAGAATGGCCAGGTGTTGAGAAATCGTTGACTGTGGTATGTCGAGGCAATGTTGCATGTCGCTCACGTTGCATCCGGGGTTTTCCAGAAGCCCCGCGACGATACATAGCCTTATGGGGTGTCCGAGGGTTTTCAGGATGTCGGCTACGTACTCGTAACGCTCGAGTCTCACGGCATGTGGCCTCCGTATAATCCTCCGTATAATCTATATATTCAAATATTAAGATATTAGCTCCTTGATAATCAAATCACAAGTTTGAATTCTAGTCAAGAAGAGATTTGGGGAAGGGCATTCAATCTTCTACCTGATCGACCAGGGAACCGACCAGGGAACCGAAGGATCGTGTCGAAACACTAGGAGATTACCGGAAATGGGGAGGAGTCTTGAAAGTTGGAAGGCAATCCGGAAATCATCGGGTTTGGCTCCGCGTGTGTCGACTTCATCGTGGTTGTCGCCACGTTGCCGGGTTCCGACGAATCGTTGCCCATCGAGGACTACAGCGCGCAAGGGGGAGGAAAGGTAGCTACCGCGATGGCGGCGGCGAGTAGATTGGGCGGCCCTGTGGGTTTCATAGGAAAGGTGGGCGACGACGAATTCGGCAGCTTCATAAAGGCGGACCTGGAGCGCCACGGTGTAGACACCCGTTTCGTGAAGACGATATGCGGCGCCTCTTCGCCTTTTTCTATAGTGATGACGGAGGTGGGAAGAAAAGCGCGGAGCATACTGAGCTTCAAGGGGACCATATCACCGCCGAGGCTCGAAGATTTCGAGCTGGACCGCCTCTTCCAATACATCTCGGGAGCGAAATGGCTTCACCTATCAAAGGCGGGCTCGGCCGAGGCCGAATTGGCCAGGGAGTTCCGCCGCCGCGGAGGTAAGGTATGTTTCGATGCGGATACCTTTTCTCCGGAAGTGGACGCGTTTATACCACTTATCGACGCCTTCATAGCCTCCCGCCACTTTATACGAGCTTACGGAGGTCTCGAGGCGGACACGGGCGGGGCTGGCGCATTGCGCGAAGTCTTGCGAAGAATCCAGTCCAAAGGCCCCGAAATCGCAATCGCCACCTTGGGGGAAGATGGAATTACGGGTATCATCTACGATGAGCCTTACGAAGCGCCAGCGTTCAGCGTGAATGTAAAGGATACCACGGGTGCGGGGGATGTCTTCCATGGCGCCTTCATATTCGCCATGTGGAAGGGTTATGACCCAAAGGAGGCATGCGTTTTCGCCCAAGCGGTATCAGCTCTGAAGTGCACAGCAATAGGGGGTCGTGCGGGGCTTCCCACGTATGATGAAGTGTTGCGGTTCATGAAAACCGGGAAAGTCGAACTGGCGGAGGTGGATGAACGGACGCGTTTTTACCGGGCATTATTCGGGAAGATAACGTAGAAAGCGAGGTCGAAAACGACTTGACCACCATATACCTCATGCGGCACGGTGAGACTCAGTGGAATAAGGAAGGGATTTTCAGGGGCAGGGCCGATATACCTCTCAACGAAAATGGCCGTATCCAGGCTAAGGCCGCGGGAAGAAGGCTTAAGCGTGCCGCGATAACGGCGTGCTTTACGAGCCCCCTCGTAAGAGCGAAAGAAACGGCGGAAATAGTCTGCAAAGAAATCGGTCTGGCGGAACCCGCCCTATTTGGAGATTTGATCGACGTGGACTTCGGGGAATGGGAGGGGCTGTCAAAAGACCAAGTGGCCCAGATGTACCCGGAATTGTACAAGCGTTGGCAGACCGATCCCGTGAGCGTCACATTTCCGTGCGGCGAATCGCTGACCGAGGTGTTTTCACGTGCCGTAGCAGCGCTTCTTTGTATCGCCAGGGATCACCCTGAGGAGCGTATCCTGGTGGTCACTCATCGCGTCCTGACCAAATTGATGCTGACCGAAGCTTTAGGAGCGGGGCCGGGCGCGTTTTGGCGGATCATGCAGGACACAGCCTGTATCAACATCATTGACGTCCATACGTCAAACCGGAATGCTTCCGAAAGATACGTAGTGAGGCTCGTCAACGACACATGCCACCTGACCCCTGAGACCCCCGACGCAAACGGGCTCTCCTTAGCCACCCCGGCCGTGCGTGAGGCGCCGGAGGGGAGTTATCCCCGAACGGGAGATTTCTAGAATTCCAGCCTCCGTCCGGAATATTGAAGAGGCCGGTGAAATATAATCCCTTACCGGCATGTGTAAAAGAGACGGCGCGGGGGGGTGGGAGTCCTGAAGGGATGGCGAGGATCGATGCCGATTATCCTTACGGCAGCGGCGGTAGGGCTCTGCCTTCTAATCTTTGTCGCTTCCGTGATACCACGCGGTCACTCCGAAGAGGCCATCCGACTATTCGGACACGCGTTTCTCGAGCGTGCGGACGAATACGCGCGTTTGCGATACGTGTCGTGGGTGATGAAGAATGCGGCGATTATGATGATACTGGCGGCCATGACCCTGCTTCAATCGGGCGGTAGGATGTACGAGGGGTTGCGGATGCACCTCGGTGATACCGGAGGGCTCTTTGGGACATCGCTCGGGGTGTTCCTCATTCTTACGGGCGTGACGCTTCCCTTCGATTACTATTCAGGCTTCTTAATCGAACGCGAGTTTGGGTTTGCGACCCAATCGGGGATTTCCTGGCTTGGCGATTACCTCAAATCGGCGGCGATCACAATGGTGATCGCAGTGCTGGGCCTTACGGCATTGGTCTACATTTCAAGGCGCTTCCCCCACACTTGGTGGGTTCTGGCGGCGGGGGGCTATGCGGCCTTTGTCTTCCTCTGGGCGATGCTTTCACCGATCATCATAGACCCGATCTTTTACCGGTTCAGGCCGGTGGAGGATGTAGCCTTTAAAGAAAAGGTGATACAAATGGCCCGTACGGCGAACATAAAGGTAGATGAGGTACTCGAGGTCAACGCTTCGAAAAAGACCCTAAAAGGCAACGCATACTTCACGGGGGTTTTTGGCACCAAGCGGATAGTGATCTACGACAACCTCTTGCGGCGGTATCCGAAAAGATACTCTCTCTTGGTGATCGCCCACGAGATCGGTCATTGGAGCAAAGGACATATCCGAAACGGTATCCTCTTGTCCTCCCTATTGGGGCTCGTCTTCCTCGCGATTCTTCGCAAGACCTCCCCTACGCCCCTCTACGCCGGAGACTTACCTGCCATAATCCTGCTCGCCCTCGCATTCATCATCACCACTCTTCCTTTATCCAACGCCATATCGAGGCTCCAGGAACGAGAGGCGGACCGGGTCGTATTCGATATTACCGGGGACACTGCCGGTTGGGTGGATCTCGAAATAAGGCTCTCCAGGCATAACCTTGGTGACGTAGAGCCGCATCCCGTAATAAGAGCCGCCCTGTTCTCGCATCCATCCGCGCTGGAGAGAATCAGGGCGGCTAAGGAGTATCTCCCTCAGGTCACTCCGCCTTGACCACCTCGCGGTTTCTGTAGTAGCCGCAGTTGGGGCACACCCTATGAGGCAGTTTTGGCTGATGACATCGCGGACAGGTGACGATCTTAGGCGCCACCAGCTTCCACTGAGACTTCCTCATATCGCGCCTGGATTTCGACATCTTTTTCTTGGGAACTGCCACTGATACTACCTGGTTCAAAAAAGCTCACAATACCTAACAAGCGTTAGTTTTTGTGTAGCCGGCCTCCCTATGACCAGGCTTTGCACCTCCGTGGAAATATTTCCTGGGGTGACAGAGAGACCTCGGCCCCGGGAGTCCCACCCGGACGGGAGAACGGCGCTTGGCGGACGCAGGGCGCGGCCATTTGGGAAACCACGAGGGTTTCCGTCCTGCGTTGACCGTCAAGCGAAAGCGCTTTCAGGCTTTGCCTCCCGCGATCTGTTGGATGCGGCCTACCGGTTTGTCCGATGCCGGCTAACGGGGTCACCTACTCGCTAAAGCGAGCTGCTTCAAGTCGTGCCAGAGGGAATAAAACGATTCCTGTTTGAAATGGGTCAGCCCGTTGTGAACGGGAATCTTTCTGTCCAACCGCTTGAAGAGCCGCTTTACCTTTCGGGTCATCCCTTTTCCTTCCCCAGGCAAGGAATTCGCCTTTTTGATCAGCTTTTCTCTTACGGCTTGAACCTTTTGCCTCAACTCTTCTGTAATTCGCTCTTTGAACCCAATCGCCCGGCGGGCGATAACCAGTGCTGCGGCATGGTGGATGATTACCCCGTACCGCCGCATGTATTTCCAATAACCGTTGGTTGACGTGTGCGCCGGCCAGACCGGCTTTACGCCCACGCCTTCCTTGAATGCCCTGCGCATGACGGCCTCGATTATCTTCTTAAACGGGAAATTTGCCGCCATGCGGTTGAATTTCTTATTCGTGTCCAGCCGGTCTTTGCCGAAGTCCAGTTTTTCCACCGCCAGGGGTTTGCCCAGGGTTTCGGCTATACCTACCACCACTTGGGCTAATACGCCCATCAGGTAAGTGCGCCGGTATCCCCGGCTGTAGCATAGCTCCGGTATCTTGATGTACAAAAACCCGTTCGAATGCACCGTTACCTGAAATTCTTCGGCGAATTTATGCAGTGCTTTCGGGTACGGTACGGTAAAACCTTCCGGCCAGGGTTCCGGCTGTCCGGTGTAACTTGCGTTGGCTAACGCCACTCCGTCCGGGTTGGTGTCCATGCCCAGATAGCCACGATTGGGACTGGTCAGTACTCCGGGTACGGCGACGGTAAAGGTGATATGCGCCCTATACCGGCCGTCTTTGTCTCTGATTAATTCTACGGTGTAGGGTGCGCCGGAAAGCAGCAGCTCCCACGCTTCTAGCCGGTGCTTTTCCGGCAGCCACAGTTTGCCTTCCACCCGGGGCGCTCTGGTCATGATTGGCCGACCCTTGCTGTCCACTCCGGTTTGTTCGGACAGGTGGGAGATGGTTACCAACAGGGTGAATCCGCCGTTGCGGTAACTTATTTTCATATTCGGGTTGCCGCCCTTGGTTTCGTCTCCCCGGGCATATAACCGGTTCCGCCGGGCGTTCCGCCACTCTTCCCGGGTGGATTTGCCTTTGCACACCCTCATCCATAAGGAACGACCGCCGAAGACTACTTTGGGTATGGTGCCGGCATTCTGGTGGGTTTGCAATTCCCCCAGTTTATTGGTCAGTTTTTTGACCCGCGCTTCACGGCTATGGACGATGTGTTTGGCTTTTTCGATTTTAACGGTGTCGCCGGCTTTAATTGCCCTGACCAGGTCTTTTTCGGCCCAACCGAGCTTCTTTTTGGCCCGGGCCAGTTTAATCTCTGTTTCCTCGATTTCCATGACCAGCAGTTCTCTTTGGGAACCGATGGTTTCTCTTGCCTTTAGTATGGCGTCGTCGCAATACCGGGAGTTTAAGCCGAATACTTCCTGGCCCTCTTTTTTGAGTTCTTCGCGGGAACGACCTTCGAGCAGCCGGTTGAATGCCCAGCGAGTGCACGAGCAAAAAAGGCGCATCTCGGTGTCCAGGGGGTCTTCTGTTCTCCGACTCCACTTTTGAGAGCGCAAGGCGGGGTAGACCTCTGGGAAAAATTCGCCGCAGACGGTGTATTTAATGCTGTCCGCCGGGTTAATCGGTTTCTTCTTCGGCTTTTTCATCCGGCTCCACTCCTGCGATCAGTTCCCGAAACCCCTGCCTGACTTTTTTGGCGCCTCTGGCCCCATACAGCCGGGCTGAAAAGGATGTGACGATGGACAGCAGATCCCGCACCAGTTCCGATTGGGCGTCTGCCGGTTCTTTTTCCGCGATGGCGATTATTTCCACGCCGCAGTATTTCAGGTGCCGTTCAATGTACGCATAACCGAAGCGGGCCAACCGGTCGGGATATTCGATGAACAGTTTTTTGTACTCGCCCTGTTCGGCCAGCTTGAGGACATTTGTTAACCCCCGGCGTTTTTGGTTCAAGCCGCTGGCCACATCCATGAATTCCGCTTTGATGGTAAAGTTGTGATCCTGGGCATATTGGCGCAGCCGGTCCATCTGCCGGTCCAGGTTGCCTGCATCGGCCTGCTTCTTAGTAGATACCCGGGCGTAAAGCACGACTGCTTCCTGCCCGTCAGTCAACTGACCAGACTGCAGGAGCCTGTTGAGTTCGTTCATAGAGTACCGGCGCTGGCCTCCGGGTAGACGGACGGGTTTGATTAAACCCCGCTTCTCCCAATTGCGCAGACTGTTCGGGTGAACGCCCAACTTTTTTGCCGCTTTGCTGATGGTTAATAGTTCCATGGTTTCATGGTAACTGTTTTGTTATGTTCTGTTAATATTTATTGACCTGCAAGTAGATGCTTCTTACCGCTAAAATCGCTCTGGGATCACCGCTTAAAACCTCAAGACTTCGACATCCGCCCCTGCTTGAGGTTTCAAGTGGGGTGGACTACGCCGGCTCCTCATCGTGCGTCTAGGACTTGGACTGACGGTACAAGTTATCAAGTACGTCGCGGAGGGGCGACCATCTCGAGTCTTCTTCTCTTGAGCAGCCGCACTCGCCCTCGTTTAAGTTTTTCCCGCAAACTGGGCATAGGCCCCTGCACGCTTCCCTGCAGACGAACTTCATGGGTAAGGCCAAAATCAAGTTTTGCCGGACGGCCTCCTTGAAGTCTATGTTGTCCCCGTAAAAGGCGAAGATCTCATTTCCCGCTTCGTCTTCAGCCTCTCCGGTTCCTGCCGGTTTCTCTGACCCATCGAGGCGCTGGGTCTTGAGGGCGGTTTCCGGGGCCTTTTTGTACTCTTCTTTGAATTTGAGTCGGATGGGGAAGGTGAACTCGGAAAGGCACCTACTGCAACGCGCGACGACATCGGCACGCACATCGAAGTCGGCGAGGAGTCGGTTCCCGGTGTTGAGGAGGGAAACGTCCACGAGAACGGGCCTCGCAAGGCGCGCCTCTCCTTTATCGGCGATGATGGAGTCCATGTTTTCGGAAAAGTGAAAGGACGCGGTGGCCCCCACGTTTCCCAAAAGAGACGCTATGTTAGCCTTCATGAAAGTCCGTGGCACGGGCGGCTTTCCTTCGCCGGACGGTCACGGTTCCCTCCCTTTTTGGCGCTGTGAAGCCCATGGCAAAAGGCCGAATCCAGCACCATTATAGGTTCGAAAAAAAGGGGTGTCAACGAAAGACGGGTTGAAACGCAGATTACCTCATCTTACCCCATCACGTACCCCATCACGCGCTTCCTCCGCCCCAGCTGTGTCATCACCCGCACCGTAAAGGGACCTCTCCTTTGCCCTCGGTTTCGGCCCCGATGATGGATGGGAGTGCCACAAGACAGGGCCACTCATAAGGCAACCGGCCCTCCAATAGAATCAAGTATGGTCGAGTATCTACCTCCCACCGAGGAGCGGCTGAAAGTGAAAATGCACGTCAATACGAGTCGTAGGCGGAACCGGACGTCGGCGAACACGGGGACCACGGGGACCTACGCCCTTGCTGCAATTGCGGTCTTATTGACCCTATTCATGATACTGGAGCCGGAAGCGGCATTCGAAGCCTCCGTTACGGGACTCAAGGTCTGGTGGGATATCGTTTTCCCGGCGTTATTGCCATTCTTCAGCGGATCGGAGGTCCTCATGGGTCTCGGAGTCGTTCACTGTATGGGAGTCTTGATGGAACCCTTGATGCGCCCGGTCTTCAACGTACCCGGTGCCGGGTCGTTCGTGATGGCCATGGGGCTCGCAAGCGGATACCCTATCGGGGCGGTGTTAACGGCCAAACTCAGGAAAAAATCCATGTGTAATAAATACGAGGGCGAGCGCTTGATGAGCTTTTGCAATACTGCGGACCCCCTCTTCATGAACGGTGCAGTTGCCGTGGGAATGTTCAGGAACGTAGCGGTGGGCCCGGTGATAATGGTCGCCCATTACCTGTCGGCTCTTCTTGTCGGCGTGTGTCTCAGGTTCTACAAAGTCGGGGCGGACATTACGAAAGTCCCCGGCAAACGGAGCGGATTCGTGTTGGTGAAAGCGTTACGGGCTCTCGTTGAGGCGAGACGAGATGACGGACGTCCGTTCGGACAGCTGATCGGCGACGCCATCAGGCAGTCGGTGAACTCCTTGCTCGCCATCGGTGGTTTCATAATCTTATTTTCCGTCATCATCCGTATGGCGGAGGAAGCGGGCGCTCTCTCATATGCGTCAAGGTTCTCTACCGCTGCGTTAAGGCTTGTGGGAATCGATCCAGACCTTCATACCTCCCTGGTCGGCGGGCTTTTCGAAATCACCCTGGGCACCCAATCGGCGGATCAAGCCGATGCACCCCTTTTGGACAGGGTGATCATCGCCAGCGCAGTCATCGCTTGGAGCGGCCTTTCGGTACACGCGCAAGTCTCCGCCATGATCCAGGGTACCGATATGGACATGAAACCGTACGTCGTTTCCAGGATGTTGCATGCCGTTTTGGCCGGCATCATTACATATATCTTGTGGCCGCTCTTCGGGATCCAAGCGACCCCCGCACAGGCAGTACAGGTCAGACCTCTACCCTCAGAACCCATGCGATGGACATACTATCTACTGCCATGGGCCACCCGCCTGAAACTGTCGGCTGCCACCTTCGTATGCGCATTCGTGAGCCTTATCGTTCTCGCCGCTCTCACGAGCCTTCCTTCGCTTACGAATGGGGACTCAAGGCGCCGCTAAGTCTTGCGTTGGGTCCATAGTCGCGCTTCACATCCGCGACAATCTGCCCTCAGGTCTTGTATCTCTCCTGGGGGACCTGTCACGGTCTCTTTGGGTATCGACCCTTTCTACGGTTTGGCTTCGTGTCGTCTGGGCGAGGCCTGCGACGCTCTCCTTCCCCTCCGCCTTACTCTCAGCCTTTATTTCAGGCTCGTATATGCCGGCCAGGTCGGTTCTGCTCTGCCTCACCGTGGTCAGAGCCCTTTCGATGTGGCGCTCGAGCCGCAGTAATACGTCGATGGCGTACTCTTTGGCGCTCCGGTGCATGTCCTGTGCTAGAGTCTTGGCGTGCTCGAGGATTTCATTGGACTTTTCTTCCGCTTTCTGAGTAATGGTGTTTTGATCGACGAGCCGTTCGGCGGTTTGTTGCGCCTCGGTTACGATGCGTTCCGCCTGTATCCTGGCTTCCTCGATGATGCGTTCCGCTTCCTGGCGGGCTTCGGTTATCAACCTTTCTCTTTCCTTGGAAATCCACTTGGCCTCTTGTATTTCCACAGGCAACGAAGCGCGCACCTGATCGAGGGTGTCCAAGAGCTCGTCTTCGTCGACAATCACCTTGGCCGTGAGAGGTATTCGCGGGCTTTCACCTATCACATCTTCGATATGATCCAGCAACCCCGTCAGGTCCTGGTCTTCTGTCAAAACATTTCCCTCCCGAACCCCCGGAATGAGGTTAAGCTCAATTCGCTTTACTCCATTCGCTTTTTGAGAAGACGTTCATTGACGCACTCGGGAACCAAACCC
The DNA here is from genome assembly GCA_012842575.1 of Clostridia bacterium. GTDB lineage: Bacteria > Bacillota > Sulfobacillia > DUSP01 > DUSP01 > DUSP01. Next base: position 5,257 of record DUSP01000124.1, on the reverse strand, counting down.
TCGATGCATCCCCCCAGGTCTGCTACTTCCTTTACGATACTCGAGCTCAAGAAAGACCACTCTGCCGTCGTGACCATGAACATCGTTTCGACGGACGGCTCAAGTTTTCTGTTCATGAGCGCCAGCTGGAACTCGTAATCGAAGTCCGAAGCCACCCTGAGCGCCCGGAGAATTATTCTGGCGTCCACTTTACGGACATAATCGGAAAGAAGCCCGTCCGACGAATCGACCCTGACATTCTTCTGGTGCGCGGTCGCTTCTTTGAGCATGGCCACACGTTCTTTCACCGAAAATCTCGGTTTTTTTTCGGGGTTTTTGAAAACCACCACGATTACCTCGTCGAATATTCTAGCTGCCCTTTCGATAATGTCGAGGTGGCCATTGGTGACAGGGTCGAAACTTCCGGGATAAACAGCCCGCATTGGTTCTTTTACCTCCCCCTAATCATCTGTCGGGCGCCGACACAGGTTCCCCGCTTGGCGAATCAGGGTGAGTCTCGTGTCGCCGTAGATGTATTCCTTAACCTCCGAGAGCATCTCCGCCGCAGGAAGGGAGTCCTTTTTTACGGGTTCCCTTCGAGAGTGCTGAACGAGTATTAAGCCACCTGGCGCCAATAAGGAACCGCTTGAGTCGCAGAGTTTCCGGACGGTCTTTTCCACCAACCCTCTATCATACGGAGGGTCGAGGAAGATCACGTCAAACTCCTGTTCCCTATCGCGCGCCGAGGTGAGGTATCGAAGAACCGAGGCGCGTACGACAACGGCCTTTGACTCCAGTCCCAAAAGTTCCAGGTTCCTCCTAATAATACGACAGCACTCAGTCCTTTCCTCCACAAAAGTGGCAGAGCGGGCGCCGAGTCTCAAGGCTTCTATGCCCACGGACCCGGTCCCGGCGAAGAGATCGAGGAACCTCGCATCGGCGATTTTGGGGCCGACGATGTTGAAGATGGCCAGGCGCACCATCCCCATGGTTGGTCGCACTTTTTCCGAGGCAGTGTAAGGGAGACGCCGTCCTCCGATTCTCAGACCCCTCGTCCTTGGCACGCTTTAATCCTCCGGGTTTGGACCGAAAACACAGTGCTCCAAAGTCGCCCGTCTCAAGATCGCTTCTATTATAGGCCAAAATGACTTGACTTTACCAGTTAGCCATTCTTATACTATGCGTATGATAGTGCTAGGTATTATGATGCACTCATATTACGAGGTAGCAATCACATGCAAGGCGCTTCTCGACTAAAAGAGGAATTGACGAATCCCAGCAATCCTCAAAGGAGCACCTCCGGCGTAAAGCGGTCGCGGGAGTTACGCCATGCTCTTCTCCAAAGGAAGATCCAAGACAACCCCTTCTTGACCGATAGCGAAATAGCATCCATACTGGGCGTTAGTATCCACACGGTTCGGCTCGACCGACTCGCCCTCGGGATACCAGACTCCAGAGAGCGTACCAGAATGGTCGCCGAAAAAGTGTTTTCGACGGTACGATCCATCAGGTCCGAGGAAGTGGTAGGCGAGCTGGTGGACGTGGTACTCGGCAAGAGCGGGGTTTCGATTCTGGAGACCACGCAGGATATGACCCTCGAACGGACCGGAGTGGTGAGGGGTCATTACATATTCGCACAGGCGGATTCTTTGGCCATGGCGCTGGTGGACTCCGATGTGGTGCTTACGGGTCTTGCCAATATCAAGTTCAAGAGGCCCGTCAAGGCGGGAGAGAAACTCATATGTAAGGCTGAGGTAATACGTAAGAAGGGAAACAAATACGTGGTATTGGCCACGACGCGCTCGACCTCGGGGCAAGTTTTTAGAGGAAAGTTCGTCCTCGCTTCGCTCGAGGATTCGGCCGGCGTCGGTTCCGCCAAAGAGGGGTTTTCGGGATGAGAATCATAGTGGACGTCATGGGTGGGGATATGGGCCCGCGCGAAGCGTTAAGAGGCGCCATCGAAGCGAGACGGGAATGGGGCTTAGATCTCATCATAGTGGGGAACAAACCCCTAATCGATAAAGAGCTCTCTTCGCTGAAGAGGGAGTTCGACGGGGCGAAGAAGAAGGTGAACGGGGGGGAACAGCTTTTTTCCGACAACGGTCAAATTCAGGTGGTGCATGCCGAGGAGGTAATAGAACCGTCTGAGGCCCCGGTTCAGGCGATTAAGCGAAAGCCCGGCTCTTCCCTGGTGACCGCCGTACGCTTGGCCAAAGAAGCCCATGGAGACGCCATCGTCTCCGCGGGTAGTACGGGCGCACTGATAGCCTCAACTCTGATGATACTGGGGAGGGCTCCTAACGTAGATAGGCCTGCGATAGGAGTAGTCTTTCCGACGGCAGACGGACAAAACGTCCTCCTCATCGACGCGGGAGCCAATACTGAGGTCCGGCCGAAGAACCTATTACAGTTTGCCTGGATGGGGGATGTCTTTGCAAAGAATGTGATGCATTGCCAAGACCCGAGGGTTGGGCTCCTCAACATAGGGACCGAGCGGCAAAAGGGTACTGAGACCGTGAAATCCGCTTATGATCTCCTCGAGCATTCGGGCCTGCACTTCGTGGGTAACGTAGAACCAAGAGACATCCCTTTTGGCGTAGCGGACGTGGTAGTCTGTGACGGTTTTGTGGGAAATGCGCTCCTTAAGTTCGCCGAGGGGATAGGCTCGTTCTTCATCAAGGTGATCAAGGATGAGATAAGGAAATCGCCCGTAGAAGAAGTCTGCGCATTGTTCTTGCGCGCGGGTTTAGCGAGGGCGGCGCGAAGACTCGATTATACGGAATACGGTGGGGCACCCATACTCGGAGTAGCAGGTACCTGCATCAAGTGTCACGGCATATCCAATTGGCGGGCATTTAAGAACGGCATCGGTGTTGCCAAAGATATGGTTTGTATGAACGTGGCCGGTGAAATCGCCAAGGCGGCAGAAAAGACGCTGCAGGTGGACGGCTTCGAACCCGACCGGTCCCGTGCGAAAGCCGAGCGAACGGAGGAGCACGCTTATGATTGAATTCCGCAAAAGCCCCCTCAGAGCGGCCATCGCTGGTCTCGGGTGGAGTGTGGGGAGCCGGGTGTTGACCAACGCCGATCTCGAAAAGATGGTGGACACCAGTGATCAGTGGATTACCGAAAGGACGGGGATCAAAGAGCGCCGTCTCGTCAGAGACGACGAGGCTACGTCAGACCTGGCTACCGAGGCGGCCCTCAAGGCGCTCGAAGACGCCGGGTTACAGGGTCGAGACGTAGACGTGATAGTGGTCGCCACGGTCACACCCGATATGCTCTTCCCGTGCACTGCCAACATCGTTCAGAAAAACATCGGCGCAAAAAAGGCCGCAGCCTTCGACGTACTTGCAGGGTGCTCGGGTTTCATTTACGCCCTCGACATCGGATCGAGATTCTTGACGAGCGGCTCCTCAGAAGTGGTGCTTGTCATAGGCGCGGACACCCTTTCGAAAATTACCAATTACAAGGACAGAAGCACGTGCATCCTGTTTGGTGATGGAGCGGGGAGTTGCGTGCTGGTCCCTTCTTCCGACGGAAGAGGCGTCTTGGCCACGGTTTTGGGATCCGATGGGTCCGGCGCCGATTACTTGAAACTGCCCGCCGGGGGATCAAGGCTTCCCGCAACCGAGTATACAGTGCATAATGACCTGCATTACATTCAAATGGACGGCCAAAAGGTATTCGAATTCGCCGTGAAGATACTGGTGGATGCATCGATATCGGCGTTGGATGCGTGCGGTCTTACTGCGGACGACATCTCTATGGTCATTCCCCATCAGGCGAACCTGCGCATTGTCGAAGCTGCGAGGAGGAGGCTCAATATACCGCCCGAAAAGGTCATGGTCAACCTCGACCGATACGGGAATATGTCGTCCGCTTCGGTTATCGTGGCGCTGGCGGAAGCCCGGGACAGCGGACGTATCGGCCCGGGAGATGCGGTGCTCCTCGTGGCGTTCGGAGCGGGGTTGACCTGGGCCTCCGCGACGGTGAGGCTTTGACCTCGACCCGTTAGGGAGCCGGGTGAAATGAAAGAAGAATGTAAGGGGTGCTTCGCCTCCAGCACCCCGGCTTCACGTGTCAGAGAGCCGAAGGAAAGGAGAATGTTGACGTGAACGACACCGCGTACGGGGTCGGGGATCCGGGTTCGATCTCCGAGACCCAAGCACCAAAGGGAGTGCCAAAACGAGGAGACGGATCCCGGCGTTACGATGTAGCCTTTGTTTTCCCCGGACAGGGATCTCAGTACGTCGGGATGGGTCGTTCCCTCTACGATGCATTTCCGGTGGTCAAAGAGACTTTTGAAGAGGCGGGCGACGCCTTGGACATGGACGTCACCCGCCTTTGCTTCGAAGGGCCACAGGAGACGTTGACTTTAACGGAGAATGCCCAACCGGCCATACTCACACTCAGTGTAGCAGCGGCGAGGCTCCTTATGCTTCACGGGATAAACCCTATGGCTGTAGGCGGGCTTAGTGTCGGAGAATTCACGGCGCTGGTGGTTGCCGGTTCAATGAGCTTTAAAGACGCCCTCCGCGTCGTGAAGTTGCGAGGGAGGTTCATGCAGGAGGCCCAACCCCCGGGGCGTGGCGCTATGGCGGCGATCATCGGGCTTTCCGCCGACCAGGTGGTGGGCATTTGCGAAAGGGCGAAGGCAAAGGGTGTAGTGAGTCCGGCAAATTTCAATTGTCCCGGGCAGGTTGTAGTTTCGGGAGAGGTCCAAGCGGTCAAAGAAGTCGCGGACATTGCGAAAAGTTCGGGTGCAAAAAGAGCGATAATGCTGTCGGTGAGCGCACCATTTCACTCGACCTTGATGGAACCCGCAAAAGAACGTCTTCGCGATGTCCTCGAGAGTGTGGAAATTCACCCGCCGACCATTCCCGTTACGAAGAACGTGGACGGGGGGATTCACGGTGAACCGGATGAGATCAGGAAGGCCCTTCTGGACCAAGTCTCAAGCCCCGTACGGTGGGAGGACTGTGTGAAGACGCTGCGTCGACTCGGCGCTTCGGCTTTTATTGAGGCAGGACCCGGAGATGCCCTCACCGGGTTCAATAAGCGCATCGATAAATCATGCCTCGCCTTGAACGTCGAAGATCCGGAAGGGCTTGAACGTACACTCGACGCGCTTGATTGTCGGGGGGGCCTCTGCTATGATGCTAAGCGGTAGAGTGGCACTGGTAACCGGGGCATCCAGGGGCTTGGGGCGTGCTATAGCCACGCTCTTAGCCGAACAAGGCGCAAGAGTCGCCGTGAACTTCTTGGCGAGGCATGC
>DUSP01000094.1 GCA_012842575.1 Clostridia bacterium | reverse complement strand
AGTAGGAGCGTCGGGTGCATTGCTTGCACGTGGGGCGCTCGCGCACGGACGCCTGCACAAGAGTAAAAGGGGAAGGACGGGGAGTCGCCCGCGAGTGGGGCCGCGGCTTATGACCGACGCGGCCCCTCCTGATCTCTGTACGGGACCGGAATGTATTGCACTGACGGGCGCCGCTGGCGCGGTTGCGGGTAAAGTTCCATCAACATGTACACTTCCTTCGGAAGCCCCGTTTTTACCGGAAGGCCCATCCTGACGAGCTGGTCGTAGATCAAGGGGTAGTCGTGGGTCCAGTATCCCCTTGTCAGTAAATCCGCCACATCTTTGGCCCTGTCTTCGTCGAGCTTGTCGCGAATGATGTCCATGACGGTGTCCTTAACTTGGGCTATGGCCTTTTCGGCGACATCCGCAAGCATCAACGTGGTGTCGTCGACGTCCTTGAGGGGTTTCATTTTCAAGACCTTCAGTATCGAAGAGGCCGGGTATGACCCTATTTGGGGATCGACGGGCCCCAATACCGCGTTCTCGTCCATGACGATTTCATCGGCGGCAAGCGCCAGCATCGTTCCGCCCGACATAGCATAGTGGGGGACGAACACGGTTATTTTACCGGGATGCTTCTTGAGCGCGAGGGCGATCTGTTCGGTGGCCAGGACAAGCCCTCCGGGCGTGTGAAGGACGATGTCGATCGGCATGTGGTCGGGAGTGAAGCGGATGGCCCTTAGTATCTGTTCGGAATCCTCGATGCTTATGTAGCGCGCTATGGGTATACCGAGTAGGTTGATGGCCTCCTGCCGGTGTATCATGGTGATCACCCGGGAACCTCGCTTACGCTCGAGTCTCCTTATGACGTCGATGCGCGCCACATCGACCCTCTTTTGGTGCATCAAGGGCCACACCAGCGAGGCGATGATGAGAATGAGCCAGAGTATGTTGAATAACGAGCCCGGGTTGAATATTGAACCTTCCATCGATATTCCCCCTTACCTCGGGGATTTCTGATGTATACATAATACGCACGCTTCCGTCTGTTGGTTCGCAATCCCTATTCTTCCCTTTCGGTGAGGTGTTTTCCGTGCAAATTTGAAGCAGTATTCTGCGCCGGGTTCGGACTTACGCCGTTCAGCGGGGATACAGGGGGCAGACCCCGTGATGACCTTGATGGGTATTCTGCGCCGGGTTCGGACGACTTACGCCGCTCAGCAGGACAGTGGGTCCCAAACGTTCCCTCCTAAATAGTAGATGTTCGCCATAATAGATGTTCGCCCACTTTCTGACTTAAAGCCGTGTCAGGCCGTGTTAGTAGGTTGAAGATTAACACGTCGAAAACTACTGGTTGACTGTCGTACGGGTGGCCAATATAATGGTGGCGTATAAAATCCGTGTCAGGAAACCTGACATGAAGCAGGTGAGGCCGGATGATCACCGAAGGCCTGTACACTATTGGCGTTGTCTCGCAAATGACCAATCTGAGCGAAAGGCAGATCCGATACTATGAAAAGCAAGGGCTCGTACGACCTGCACGAACGCCCGGGGGTCGTAGGCTCTTTAGCAAGAAGGACGTTTCCGATTTGATCCGCGTAAAGCACCTTCTCGCTATGGGGTACAGTGTCGCTGAAATAAAGGCGCGGTGGGGCGTCGACCGGCCGAAGCCGCAGGAAACCATAGAGAGCCCTTACAAGACCCGGGCGACGAAGGGTGAAGATACCTACGAGT
>DUSP01000132.1 GCA_012842575.1 Clostridia bacterium | reverse complement strand
TCAACAGGGGTAGGCTATCCGGTGCTTCAGGCCCCGGTCAGGCTGCGGGTTGATGTGAGTTGTGGTGGATGTGAGTTCGTTCGGGCAGCTCGTTTAGGAGTATCTCCCTAGCGGGCTAGCTTGTTCTTCTATATTTATATTATTTAATTGCTTATCCTTCGTTTCTTTCGTTTCCCCTTTCTTGACCTTTTTCGTCTTTCCCCATCTTCCCCGGAGCTTTGCTTCGGGCTTTTTGTTTTTTGTGCAAAGGAAACGGGTAATCAGCGGAGTATATAGAAACGAGCGCAGATACGGCGAAAGAGGAACCCTTCGTGGCGACTCGTAGCGAACACGGACTTCGCTGATAAGGACGTGACTCCCGGCGAACGGAGGTAGTAGGGATGCTATTCGATCCCAGTTTCGTATATCGTCTTCCTGCGGTCATCATAGCCCTCGTCTTTCATGAATACGCCCATGCCCAAGCGGCCGACATGTTGGGTGACAGAACGCCTAGATATGCGGGAAGACTCACCCTTAACCCTTTGAGTCACCTGGATCCCATAGGTTTTCTCTCCTTGTGGGTCTTTCGTTTTGGCTGGGCGAAGCCCGTGCCCATAAACCCTTACAATTTCAGAAACCGGGATCGTGGGCTTCTCTTGAGCTCGCTGGCCGGGCCGACCATGAACATATTCCTCGCATTCTTAACCTTGTGGTTCATGAAGCTTACGCGCACGCCACTTGCCGTTTACGGAGGTGCGGCTATTCCGTATTATTTGCTCATGTACAACGTCTGGTTGGCCGTGTTCAATTTGATCCCAGTTCCGCCACTTGACGGATCCAGGGCCTTGGGAGTGCTTCTGGGCCCCGGTTCGAGGCTCGGTTCGAGGTTCTTCGATGAGATGGAAAGATATGGATGGGTTGTGCTGCTCATCCTGGTCTGGTCAGGGGTAATAGGTACCATCATGGCACCCTTAGCAGGAGGCTTGCTTTCAGTGTTGGACGCACTCGCGGGAGTGCTGACGCCTTTTTAATGTAGCGATGAAAGAGTGCGTTAGCGGCGGCTTGGTTGAGTTTCAGGTAAGGACATCGTGTTTTGAGGGTCCGCTGGACCTCCTTCTCCACCTCGTACGCCAAAGGAAGGTGGATATCAAGGAGGTCTCATTATCAGACATAACGGATGAGTACTTAGAATACCTGCGCGGGGCTCAGGGGATTGACCTGGAGTCGGCCAGCGAGTTTGCCGTGGTGGCGGCCACGCTGATAAGGATTAAGGCGAGGATGCTCTTGCCGTCACCGCCTGCGGGATCGGCCGATGAAGAAAGCGCGTCCGAAGGAGAAGACCCTGCGAACGTACTCAAGAGTAAGCTTTTGTTTTATGCAAAGATAAAGGAAGCGGCCACGAAGCTGAGAGAATTTGAAGCGCGAAGTAGAAAGAGGTTTAGAGCCGGCCATTCCATGGCGAAAACTCCTCCATCGGAACCCGATTTCGGTTTTCCGATCGGTTTTGACCTAGATGACATTCGGGACATATACATTAACCTCGTCCGGCGCAGGGGGCGGCTCATAACACCTCCTCCTGTTCCGGTGCGGCGCAAGACCTTTTCTGCGCGCTTGAGAGAAGTGATGGCTTTTCTCAAGGGCATATGGTGTGGGTCCCGCGCGAATGAAGAAGATGTCGCGAATGAAGAAGATGCAATAAAAAGGCCCGTGGACTTCTGGCAGATAGTGGGCGAAAACAGGGCGAACAAGTCCGATACGGTTCTAACCCTCCTCGTCATCCTCGAGCTAGTCAAGGGGGGCTTCGTGAGGATATACGAACAAAAGCCTCTTTTGGGATTCTCGTTAGTAGGGACAAGAGGGTTACTGTCATACTTTGGAAAGAAGGGGCGAAGGCGACGTGAACGGTGAAACCCCGAAGCGTTCTGCAATTGAGGCGTTGTTATTCGCGGCGGACGGACCGGTATCTTCGGAAACCCTCGCCCGCCTCCTGAAAATGAAGGAAGAGGAAGTCCGGGCCATAGTTGCGGAGCTCAAGTCGGAATACGATGCCCAAAAGAGGGGTTTTTCGGTGGAAGAGATCGGGGGTGGGTTCACAATACTCACCCGCCCCGAGTATAGTGACGTCATTGAAGAATTGCTTCGCCCCCAGCCGCTGCCGAAATTGTCGCAGGCGGCATTGGAAACCTTGGCGGTGGTTTTCTATAAGCAACCAGTGAGCCGGGGAGATATCGACTCAATAAGGGGAGTACACAGCGAAGGGGCTTTACTGACTTTGGTCGAGCGGGGCCTGGTGACCGTCGTGGGAAGGAAGGATACGGTGGGTAGACCCTTCGTTTACGCTGTGAGCAAGAAATGTCTAGAGTATTTCGGTATCAGGGGCCCTGAAGACCTTCCCGCTCTCGAGATTTCCGAAGAAGAAAAAGAAAAAGAAAAAGAAAAAGAAAAAGAAAATGTTTCCGGTTCTTAAGGTACCGAAGGCCTGGCGGCGGAGCAGGGGTCCTCTGAACCGGGTGTCCTCGGGATACTCCTGGCGCTTATGGGAAAGCTTGGTACCAGGAAAGGACTCTTTACTGAGCGAGGAAGCCAGGCCTTGAAAACGGATATCGTGACCTTGCTTCTCTTAGTGTTTGGCGTATTCGGTTTGGTTTTCGCTCTTCTTTGGGTTCCTTTGGCGCTGGATGTGAGGGTTTCTTCCATATCCTATCGGCTTAGGGGCTATGTGAGAATCGGAGTATCGGGTCTTGGGTTTCTCCGGCTGATGGGGTTACCCGGGGAGTTCTATGCTTATCGTCTCAATCTGGGTCATGACAAGGTAAAGGAAACCCCGGGCCGGGATGAAGGGCAGTCGGAGGAATGGTCCGAAAGGATACCGAGGGAACCGCCAAAGTCAAGGTATGAACGCCGCAATCGCGACGGAGGAGATACCGGACGATCGCCGCGGGATAGAGGCGCTATTCAAAAAGGCGGTGTAGAGGTAAGGGGGAAACCGGAGTCTTGGTCCGGCGCTGACTTCGTAAGATTGCTCTGGACGGAGCGATCTAAACTTCTAGAGATCATCCGGTACGTCGCGGCCCGTACCAGATGGGACAGACTCGAGTGGGTTACGGTGATAGGCCTCGGAGATGCCGCCGCTACGGGATTGGCGGTAGGCGCGATGTGGGCCGTGAAGGGGAGCATGATGGTCGCGGCACAGGGTTTTAGCGGTACTTCTCCTAAGTCCGTCCGGATTCAAGTGTATCCGGATTTCCTTCATGAACGAGTGGATTTCCGCATCGAGTTTACGATTAGGGTAGCCGCGGTCACCTTGTTGGCAGCCGGTTACCGGTTATGGCGGAATGGTCTGTTGAGTATTATTGGACGTGCGGTACGGCAAAACCGGAACAATTATCCAGGGGTGTCGTCATTAAGGAAGGGAAATCCGGGCGCTGGTTTACGTTAGAGGTTTTTAGCCGGCAGCGGGAAATAAGGGCATGACGTGTTCCAAGTCACCTTACCGGAGAAATGATCCCTTGTGGACATCGCTGGCCCAGATAAGGGCGTCTGGGTCTCAAGGCGGAGAGGAGTCGGACGTATGGATGCCGTGGTGGAGTTATCGAACATTCACAAGATCTACCGTGCCGGACGGGTCGAAGTGCATGCGCTGCGCGGCGTGACTCTGACGGTAAAAGCAGGCGATTTTGTATGCATTATGGGGCCTTCCGGTTCGGGTAAATCCACACTTCTGAATGTGATCGGGTGCCTTGACCATCCGAGCAGTGGCAAATACCTCTTGGACGGTAGGGATGTTCTGGCCCTTTCGGATGGCGAGTTGGCACAAGTGCGAAATCGGACACTCGGCTTTATATTTCAGGGGTTCCATCTACTGCCGAGGCTCTCGGTGAGGCAGAACGTGGAATTGCCTCTCATCTACCGGGGAATCGGACCTCGGGAACGGCGTGCCAGAGCCGAGAAGGCGCTCGAGGCGGTCGGGCTAGGAGCTGAGGCGAACCGCTTTCCTTCCGAGCTTTCAGGAGGGCAGCAGCAACGGGTTGCGGTGGCGAGAGCTTTGGTGGCGGAACCATTGATTGTGCTCGCCGACGAACCAACGGGAAACCTCGATAGTCGTACAGGAGAGGAAATCTTGGCTTTGTTTCAGAGTCTTAATGACGAGATGGGTATCACGGTGGTGATGGTCACTCACGATCATGTCATGGCGCAGCATGGTAAACGGATAGTCGACCTTCGCGACGGAGTGGTGATTTCGGATAAGCCGGTAGAACGCAGGCTTCTGGCGAAGGGAATCCTAGAGCAGGGAGTTAAGATAGCAGGTTAAGGTTACTTGGAATCGTTTTTAGGTTTAGAAAGGGTTAAAAGCGGCCGTATCTGGAAGAGAAGGATTGGAGGTCATCGTAACGTGTTCAGACGAGCGATCGTCTTCATAATCATCCTAGCCGTCGTGGGCGTTGGCGGTTTCATGGCCTATCAGCGCCTTTTACCCGAACCCGACGCGGGGGCGAAGGGTCCACTTTACTCTACGACTCCGGTGAAACGGGGAGATATCAAAGTCACGGTTGAGGGTTTTGGCCCTCTAAACCCCTTTTACTGGAACGAGCTTTCAGCGCCGGCCGACGGCACGGTCGAGAAGGTTTACGTGGAGCGCGGCCAACGGATAGAGCAAGGACAGGTGGTCGTTGAGCTCAGAAACGATCAGCTGGCGTATGAGGTGACCGAGCTCCAATTTGACCTGGAACGAGCGCAGATGGAGCTCGCTGAGATGCTCAACGTACCCCGGGATCAGGTCACCCGGGTTGATCCCAATAGAGGTATAGAGATAAAAGCCCCCATAAGCGGAAGAATTACCGGGCTTTCGGTGAAGGTTGGAGATGATGTGGCGGAAGGCGCTATTCTCGGCCGCATCGTAGACGATTCCAAGGTGGTTATCGTATCAGAGCTCACCGCCGCGTGACGCCGTGATCGTGGT
>DUSP01000105.1 GCA_012842575.1 Clostridia bacterium | reverse complement strand
TGGGACTATGGGAAGCCCCGCGGGCACTCCTTCCACGACGGCGAACACGCAAGGTCCATGGGACTCACCCGAAGTCAGAAACCTCAAGCCTCCGTATCCCCACCCGGAACTCATGTTTTGCCTACCTCGCTTGGGAATATGTCCCCCTGTTTTGTTGCGCTTTTCATTCCGCTTTCATTCCGCCTGCTGCGCTCGCCGAGAGCTCATGCCTTGCCGCCTCTGCTTTCCCCAAGCTCGCTGAAAGGTTCCTCCGAGCCCAGGGCCGCGTTGAGGGCCGCCTTCATGACATCGAGCGGCGCGGGCTTTGCCGTCCATAGTCGAAAAGCCAAGGCTCCCTGGTGAAGCAGAATCGAAAGTCCACTCACCGTAAGAAGACCCCTCCGAGCCGCGTATTTTAGGAGGGGCGTACGAACCGGCCTGTAGACCAAATCCACAACCACGCACTCCGCGGGCACCGCGCCCAGGCGATCGCGCGGGAGAGGACTCTGCCCGGCCCACTCCGGCCAAAGACCTAAAGGAGTGGCGTTTATCACGAGATCCAGTTTCTCTAAGACTGCATGCGGGATCGGCGAGGTCAGGCCAGTGGTACCGGTCCCATCGCTCATACCATTCTCCTGCTTCGACGCATTCTTCATGATCCCAGATCCATAAGTTGCCCCATGCGGCGCGCAGTCGGCCTGGCCCTCGGATTCGAGCGCGATCGTGGAGACCTTACAGTCAGGATGCGCTTTTCGGAGCGCATTCGCGAGCGAAAGAGCGTTCACCGAAGACCTATTCACTATGGTGATGCCGTCGATGCCGGCCGAAGCCAAGGCAAAACAGCAGGCACGGGCAGCGCCTCCGGCGCCGAATATCAGCGCGTTTTTCCCGCGAGGGTCGAACGACGCATCGCTCTTCAGCGCCTCGAGAAGCCCGCCCGCGTCCGTGTTATAACCTATAAGCCTGCCGTCCGCGTCGACTACGATGGTGTTCACAGCACCTATTTGGGCGGCCACCGCATCGATTTCGTCCAGGTGTTTCACTATTTCGACCTTGTGGGGAATGGTCACGTTTGCCCCACGGAAACCCAAGGCCCTCATTCCCTCTACCGCCGAAGCCAAGAGCTCTGGCTTGACGTCGAAGGCAATATAGCGGTAAGGGATGCCCGAAGCCCGAAACGCCGCGTTCTGCATTTGCGGAGAGAGGCTATGCAGAACGGGATGTCCCAGGAGAGCCACTACCCCTTCAAAAACGCATACCTTTGCCTCTATTTGCACGTCCTACCACACCCACAGATACCTCGAAACGCTTCGTAAAACCCGGGGAAAGAAATGTCGACGCAGTCACTGCGGGTTATATGTATCCCCTCTTTTGAAACCGTGGATGCCACGGCCATGGCCATGGCGATGCGGTGATCCCCGTAGCTGTCGACGATTCCACCCTGCAACTTCACCGGACCGTCGATGATCATTCCGTCGGGGAGCTCGGCGACCTTGGCCCCGATGGCCGTCAGGTTTTTCACAAGGGCATTGATCCTGTCGGTCTCTTTCACCCTTAGCTCGGAGGCATTCCTTATGACGCTCTTTCCACGGGCCTGTGTGGCCGCCACCGCGATTACCGGTATCTCGTCGATCAACCTCGGGACCATGGAACCCGAGATTTCGACCGGTTTTAAGCCCGAAGAAGGCGCCTCTATGATCACCGTCCCCCTGGGCTCGGGATGATGCTCCTTGACGACGCGGGTTACCACTATCCCCATCTCTTCGAGGACGTCAAGGACCCCTGTTCTCAACGGATTGAGCAAGAGATCGTGTATTTCCAGGCGGGAACCCGGTACTATACCGGCGGCCACCATGAAAAAGGCGGCGGACGAAATGTCGCCAGGCACTTCGTACTTCACCGGAAGCAGCGGGAGATGACCGTGATCGCCGGTCCCGCGGGGTATGCTCGCCGTTACGCGAGGCAGAGGCGTGGTCACGGTTTCACCCTGCTTTGATGCCGAAGGCTCCTCCCGGCGGACTTGGACACCGAAGAAGGGGAGGAGCCGCTCGGTATGGTCACGGGAGGGCTCGTCTTCCGCCACCGAGACGCGGCGCCCGGAACAGAGGCCGGCCAGAAGTATTGCCGACTTTACCTGGGCGCTTGCTACGGGTAAGCGATACTCGAAATCCCTGAGGTCACCCCCTGTTATGACGAGCGGGGCGTACCGGCCCCCTGAACGGCCATGGATTTTGGCTCCCATGGCGGTGAGGGGTTCCACTATCCGACCCATCGGGCGTTGCCTCAATGAGGAGTCCCCGGTTAAGACGGAAAGGAAGGGGAACGCCGCCAGCACCCCTGCGAGGAGTCGCATGGTGGTCCCCGAGTTCCCGCAGTCGATCACTTCCTCCGGTTCGCGCAGGAGAAAAGCCCCGTTTTCATCTAGGACGTTTCCCCGTGTGACGACGGTCTTGCCGGCAAGAAACGCCGTTAGACCTTCGTCCGAACCGGTACGGCAGGATCCCACCTTTGCCTTGCGGCATTGGGTTTTTGCCCCGTGGCTTTCGCCTATCACGGTCAGTCCCGCGGCATCTGCGCGATCTTCTACCTCGACGACGGCCCCAAGGGTTTTCATGGCGTTAATGGTACTGTTGACGTCGGCACCCGTCGAAACGTTTGTGAAAACCGATTCCCCGCCGGCGAGGGAACCCAAAATGACGACCCTATGGGATATGGATTTATCGCCGGGTAGCCTTATGCACCCCGATAGGGGTGACGTTACCGGCGGGAAGTACTCGATCGCATGCGACCCGAATGCATCGGCCGAATGTCTGCCGGAGCCTCCTTTTTCTATCCAACCCTTCTTCGTTCCGAGGGTCACCCGGTATTCCCTTGCTTCATCGAGCATGGCTACGAGGCCGTCTTTAGGACTACCTTTCCCCATATCGTCTTCCCCGGGCGTCGAAAAGGGCTTCATGAGATCCTCGAATTCCTTCCGGTATATTGAAGCGGCTTCGAGAATATATCCCTTGTTGGCGAGGCAAAAGTCGGCACTCATGGAAGGGTCTGAACACGCGATGCGCGTGGCGTCCCGATAGCCTCCAGATGCGAGGATGTCCGTGACCCCGCTTTTGGCCCGGATAGTGCTCTTGACGAGCGCCGCGGCGACCAAGTAAGGGAGATGACTTACATACGCGACGCCGGCATCGTGGGTGGAGGCTTCCATCCAAACCAATTTTGAACCCACCGCGGCCACCAGGTCGGACATCAGTTTCCTTGACCGTGATCCGGTCAGTGGAGTGGGACATAAGACGTACGTGCTGCCGAGGAACAAGTCGGGCGTTGCGGCGTCGATACCCGAAGCTTCGGAACCCGCCATGGGATGTCCCCCGACGAATTCGCAGCCGGGGGGTATGAGGGGCATCAGCCGGTGTATGACGTCCGCCTTGGCGCTTCCGACGTCCGTAATGACAGTACCCGGCGAAAGTCCCGGGCGGCAGGCCTCGAAGATCTCCGCCATCGCGCCGACGGGAACCGCCAGGATCAAGAGGTCGGCCAAAGATGCCGCCTCCACCGGGCTTTCGGCAGCGGTGTCGATGATGCCCTGCGCGAGGGCTTGCCTCGAAATGTGTGGGCTCCTGTTATAACCCACTACCAGGCGTGCAGCACCCGAGCGTTTGAGGGCCCAGGCCAAGGACCCTCCGATGAGACCGAGTCCCACCACTGACACGACACAATCCCTCAGCGAAATCTCCGCACTTCCCCGAGATGCAAGAGCTCCTTCATTCACTACTTTCATTACTTTTGGCCTCGCTTGCATTGCTTTTGGCCTCGCTTGTCCTCCGTCGCGGGTAGATTTCTCTGCCCAGTGCCAGCGCCAGGGATTGCAGTTCCCTCATTAGGTCTTCGAATACCGCCGGTTTCAAAGACTGCGGGCCGTCGGAAAGCGCGCGTTCGGGTGCCGGGTGGACTTCGATCAATAGGCCGTCGGCTCCTGCGGCGATGGCAGCCTTAGCCATGGGAGTTACGATGTCCCAACGGCCCGTCCCGTGACTCGGGTCTACCCAGACGGGAAGGTGGCTAAGTTTCTTTACTACCGGTACCGCGCTCAAATCCAAGGTGTTCCTCGTGGCGGTCTCGAATGTGCGTATTCCGCGTTCGCAGAGTATTACGTTTGGGTTCCCTTCGGATAGGATGTATTCGGCGGCTTGAAGCCACTCCTCGATGGAGGACATCATGCCTCTCTTGAGCAAGACGGGCATTCCCGATTTACCCACTGCATGGAGGAGGGCGAAGTTCTGCATGTTCCTCGTCCCGATCTGAAGGACGTCAGCGTAGCGGGAAACGAGGTCAACCTGCTCGGGGCTCAAAACCTCGGTTACCACGGGGAGGTCGAACGCATCCGCTGCCTCGCGCAAGATCTTCAACCCCTCAAGCCCGAGCCCTTGAAAGGCGTAGGGAGAAGTCCGGGGTTTGAACGCTCCACCCCGTAACATTGTCCCATTGGCCCTGGCCACTATAGAAGCCGTTTGCATCATCATGTCCCGGTTTTCGACCGAGCAAGGACCTGCAGCCACGACGATGCTGCGGCTGCCCACGGGGATACCCTTTACGTTCACCACGGTAGACTCCGGGGAAAAATCGCGACTCGCGAGTTTAAACGGGTGTAGTATCCGTACCACCCGTTCCACGGAGGGGAGCACCTGGAGGCTTTCCGGGTCGAGCTTCCTGACGTCGCCGATGGCTCCTATGATGGTCCTCTCCTCGCCTCGCGAAAGATGCACCTTAAGGCCCGCTGATTCGATTCTCTCGATTACGGCGGCGATGTCCTGTCCCGTCGCATGAGGAGACATGATTATTACCATGATGGGCTCCCTCCGACTTCTTGGTCATTTATGAGCAAAGCCTCTTATTAGTTGCTTGTGAACCCAGCGCACCGTCTCTTCTCGTGCTTTTCCATCCGAAGAGCAAAGCTTCTTGATAGTTGCTTATGAACACTTGCTTATAAGCAAGGCTTCCCGGTGATTATAAGGGCTGATGATTATAGGGCTTTTTATGAGCCGGTCAAATCCGGTCTTAAGGATCTTGCATTACGCAAGTATACGTGTTTGATCGAATCTTGAGGCAAGTCGACGTTCCAGAGCATGAGCACGCGAATGCACTTGGTCGGAGCATTCTCGACATCGGGCTCGACAGCATCGATCAGGGGCACGAAGGTCCAACCCAATAGCCTTGCAGCCTTGGCGGGAAAGGCGCTCTTTATGTCTGGCGTGACCGTGAAGATGACGGCGGCCAGGTCTTCCGGTCGTATGGCGTTTTGACGCTGCATTTGGAGAAGGAGTTCTTTGCACGCGTCCAATACCTCTTCTTCAAGGTCGTTTTCGACGGTGGTGGCGCCCCTTACGCCTCGTATCATGGGTCTTACCTCCCGGACTTCCGGACTCCCCGACTTAGCGCACCGATTCCCAAATCGATCCCCGGACCGATTCCCGATACGCGTCTTTCTTTCTTTTATTTCGTCATGGTGATATACTATCATACCGGTGAGTTCTCATGGAAGACCGACGACGGGGTCTTACGGTCAACGAATTGGTGCTGGCGGGTTTCTTCGCCGCGGTGACGTCCGTTCTCGCTTACATCAAGATCCCGATTCCCATAGGCCCAGTACCGATTTCAGGGCAGACCCTCGGCGTAATGCTCTCAGGCGGTCTGGGTGGTCCGGTCACGGGCGCCGCCGCCCAGGCGGTTTATGTCCTCTTAGGTCTTGTAGGCATTCCCGTATTTGCCGGAGGCACCTCAGGACCCGGAGTGCTACTCGGTCCCACCGGCGGCTATCTATGGTCGTTCGTGCCCGGCGCATATGTGATCGGGTTTTTACTGAAGCGACACGGAAAGGTTGGGAGCCCCGAAGCGAAATACCGCTATCTCAAGGCCTTTACCGCTTGCATGATAGGTGGAGTGGGAATCGTCTACGTATGCGGCGTATCGCAGCTTGCGTTGGTCGCACATCTTGGGATCGTACGGGCTGTGGTGGTAGGGGCGCTCCCATTCCTGGCGGGAGACGTCATGAAGGCCTTGATAGCGGCTTTCGTGATATCGCGCTTTCCGCGTAATTTTTGAACGTTCCCGCTCAAAACAGGTCAGACCCTTTCGAATTTTGCCCTCGAACGCTCCCTCCGGACCCTCCCGAACAGCGCAGCTATTCAGAGGGGTAACACTTTAGAGAAAATCACCTCATGTTGTTACGGGAGCGCTTTTTGGTGATCATACGAAATGGGGATCCAAACGGGGGATCCAATTGGCGCGATCGTGAAGGAGGTGCTATAGTCAATGCCCAAAGACCCGGTGTGCGGAATGGACGTCGACGAAACGTCGGCGGCGGGGAGGTCTGAGTATAACGGCGCCGTGTTTCACTTCTGCTCAAACCGCTGCAAGGCGGAATTCGACAAGAGCCCGGCGAAGTATGCGAGAGGCGGGCCGAAATCAGGTGCCTCTAGGAAGAAATGCTAAATGATTAGGAGGCATGTCTTTTGCCCGAACGCCGGGACGCCGCCAGCGATTTTGGGCGGTTCTTGGGGGAAATGCGAAATGAGGTCCCGGCTATGAGGCCCCGACGTCTCATCTGAGACGAAATGCCTAACTTAATGGGCTTGATTCGAAGGTCGCTCGAGTAGGGTAGGTTACCGGCGGGGCCGATATGGCGAAACGGCGAATCAGATGGGTTCGAACGAGTGGGGAGCCGGAAGTCAAAGCAGGCTCCCCATTTCATACGCTTCCCATAGACATCCGGCTCCCGATTCATACGCTCCTCACAGCGTCTGGTATAATAAGGCCTGGTATAATGAGGCAAGGTGAGCCAAATGGGTCAAGATACGGCTACGGAAATATATCTTGACTGTGCTGCGACCACATGGGTCCTCGACGAGGCGGCCGATGCGGTGCTTTATGCCATGAAGACGTGTTACGGGAACCCCTCCTCCATTCACAGGAAGGGGCTCGAGGCGGAGCGCCTCTTAAAAGAGGCAAGGGAGACCATCCTTTCCTGTTTGGGAGTAAAGGACGCAAGTTCGGCCGTGGCCCAGGCTTCGGGGGATTTGCCTCGTCGTCGTGGCGGTGGTGCGATCGGAGGCGCAGAGGATGGCTACCCGAGGTTCGGGCATCCGAGACTCATTTTCACGTCAGGTGGTACAGAGGCCAACAACCTGGCCATAATGGGAGGCGTACGGGCTCTCGTCGAGAGAATGCGGGCACCGGGTAAATCCCAAGGTAGGTCCCCAGGCAAATCCACCCATTCCGGATGGACGGAAAAAGGACCCGTTTCTTTGCGACTCGT
>DUSP01000195.1 GCA_012842575.1 Clostridia bacterium | reverse complement strand
TAGACGATTCCAAGGTGGTTATCGTATCAGAGCTCAACGCCGCGGAGTCAGACGGCCTCCAAATAGGGGACAAAGTTTTACTCACGTTTAAGGAGTTCGACGGGTTTGTAGAGGGGTATGTGAGTGCCATCGACAGCACGCCGATCCCCAAGGATACCTACTTCGTCTATAGGGTTACCATAGAGGCGGACAATAAAGGGCTGTTGAAGCCGGGCCAAGAGGCGCGGGTCACTCTGAAGACCAATAAAGGTGACAGGGTCGTGGCTCAGCCGCAAATAATAGATCGTTATTATCGGGAAACCATCGTCAGATGCCCTCCAGAAGGAACGGTGACCGCGGTTCACGTAAAGGACATGGCGCGGGTCAATGCAGGAGACACAATCGTGAGCCTTGGCGGGGAGAAGACCAGGAGATATATCGAAAAAAAACAGCTTGACATCAGAGAGCTTGAGGTGAAGATCGCCCAAAAGCAGGACATCCGTGACAAACTGGTGGTCAGGGCAGCGATTTCGGGAACGGCGGAATGGGTGAGGGCGGCTCCGGGCCTAACAGTGCGACAAGGAGAACCGTTGTTGACGGTATTCGATAGCAGCAAGATGAACATGTGGATTCAAGTGGACGAGACCGACATCCTCCAACTCAAGGAAGGGGCGGACGCTGCGGTAACCGTAGATGCCCTGCCAGGTAAGAGTTTCCCTGCCAAGGTAACTCGGATCGACATGATGGGCAAAAACGAAGAAGGGTTTGCCCAGTACGGTGTGTCTTTGGAAGTGACCGGCACGGCGGAGCTTCGCCCCGGCATGACGGGGAACGTCTCCATATTCATAGGCGAGTCCAAGAACGCCCTCCTTGTCCCAATAGAGGCGGTATTCGATCACGAAGGAGAGCCGGCGGTGGAAATACTGACGGAGGAAGGGCCGAAGGTCGTACCTGTGAAACTGGGGCTGATGAACGATAGATACGCTGAGGTTCTCGAGGGGCTGGATGAGGGTCAAGAAGTGATCACCGGAAGCACCTTTGATCGCCTTGAGAGCGAAAAGAAAAAGACCGGCTCCGGTTTCGACGGCCTTCTTCCGCAAAAGGGTGAGGAGGACGGTGCGGGAGTTGAGGGCGACAAGGGAGTACCTTTACAAGGCAAAGAACAATGATGAAAGAGTGTGGTAAAAGAGGATGAGACAGTGTTATGAAGCAGTAAGGTGATTTCAAACCGGGGAACCGGGGAAAAGAGGAGTCCATCTATCCATGAATGGTCTGCGAACGAGTCTCATCAAACTTGGTTTTGGGTTTGAAATGGCTTTGGGGGGAATAGCGCAAAACCGGCTGCGATCCCTGCTTACCATAATAGGTGTGACCATCGGTGTGGCCTCTGTGGTAAGCCTGGTATCCATAGGCGAGGGCGCAAGACAAGTCATCGTAAGCCAATTCGAGAGCCTCGGGACGAACGTCATCGAGGTAAAAAGCCATCATCCGAGGATGCGTCTTAAAGTGGAGGATGCTTACGAGCTGGAGGAAAGGGTGCCCTCCATTGCGGCTGCCATGCCGGTGATCGAGACACAAGCACAGGTGAAGTGGCGTCGAAATGTGAGAAAGAACGTAGGCATACTGGGGGTTAGCGAAGAGTTCCCGTTCATACGGGATCACAAGCTTTTGGCGGGGCGCTTCTTCGGACTCTTACACGTGAAAGGGCGCGTTAGAGTAGCCGTAGTCGGCTACGATCTTGTGGACAGCCTTTTTGATGGCAGGAATCCCATCGGCCAGGGTATATATATTGACGGTCAGCGCTATAGGGTGTTGGGGGTTCTGGAGCCGAAAGGGTCGAAGATGGCGGGAGGAATAGACCAGAAGATAGTGGTACCGGTGACGACCGCGCAAAGGATAACCAAGAGTTACGCCGTAGACGCCATTTGGGCCAAAGCAAAGGATCGGAATAGCGTAGACCTTGCGGTGGTACACATAAGTAGGGTGATGAGGAAAAAGTTTGGGCTGAAGTTGACGTCAGCCACCGCGGCCCTAAAGGAGGGGGGAAGCGTCGAGGGCACAGGAGGTTCGGGTTCGGAGGGCGAAGGAGGTCAAGAAGACCAGGCGGGTGAACCCGGGGGTGAGGCCGATACCGGCGAAGGTAAGGTGGAAGGCGCTCGAGTCACAAGCGGGGCGGTCGCCGAAAAGACGGCGATAGCACGTGTCGTCGGCGGAGAGGTCGTCCCTTACGGACCTGGGGAACAAGGACCAACACCGCCGAGCGAGAAAGAAGGGCCGCTCCTCACGATAACCAGCCTCAACGAGATGGTAAAGGAAGCGAGCAAGGCAAACAGGGTTATGACCCTCATGCTGGCCGGGATCGCGAGTGTATCACTTCTTGTAGGCGGACTCGGTATAATGAATATAATGTTGGTCTCGGTGAGCGAGAGGACTGCCGAGATAGGGCTACGTAAAGCGTTAGGGGCTACTCGTGCGGATCTCCTCTATCAGTTCCTGGTGGAGGCGTTCCTTTTGAGCGGTTTTGGAGGAGTGTTGGGCGTAATTCTGGGTTATGCGGGGGCCAGGTTCCTGCAGCTACATGGGATAGAGACCGTTATCACGTGGGGATCCTCCTGGGTCGCGCTGGGCGTTGCCATGATCGTGGGATTGGCGTTTGGAGTCTATCCCGCGTACGTGGCATCGGGCCTGTCCCCCGTCGAAGCGTTGAGGCATTAGTCAAGACCCCCCAGCTCTATAATGGAGGGTCGGGGGAAAGTGCCTCTCGTGGAGGCATTGAGGCACTGGTTGAGAGACAAAATGTCGAGGAGGTAGGAGAGTGGCGGAACAAAATAGGAGAGCGACAGAACAAAAGAGGCTTTACAGGTCAAGGAGGAACCGGTTGCTCGGCGGTGTATGTGGAGGCATTGCCGAGTACTTCAACGTGGATCCTGTACTCGTCCGGATCATAGCCATAGTGATCGGGCTTATGACGGGACCAGTCGGTTTGGTAGCATACATCGTAGCGTGGATCATCGTCCCCGAGCCCCCTCTTGGAAAATCCCCGGATAAGGGCGACCGGAGCGTAATAGATACCGAGTACGAAGTGGATTCCGAAAAGCCGGACGAGAAGGCGCACGCCCGAGAGGAAGGGGAAGCGCCTGAGGAGGCCGGTACGTCATCGGACGAAAAAAGGGTCAAGGAGCCGTCCGGGAACCCCAACGGCTCCCTTGGTTCTCCGTCCGTCAAAGGGCAGGGGGATGAGACCTCCGACGACTCTCTTGGGACGACGGGAGCGAGAAATATTTTCGGATACATTCTGGTGGTTATAGGAGGCGTCATGCTGCTGGACAGGCTGGCGCCTTGGCTTGGGTTTACGTGGTCGGTAAGGGGCGCCGTGCGATCGTTTTGGCCCCTTTTACTCGTGGTGATAGGTGTGGCGCTGGTCATGTCATCGAGGCGAGGTGAACAAAGTTGAATAGAGGCCGCTTGTTTTGGGGTGTTGTCTTGATCGTTGTCGGTGCGTTATTGCTGGTGAATACCACAGGGCGTCTTCCTTGGCTATTCTGGACGTATACCATCACATACTGGCCGGCCCTCATCGTTGGAGCGGGACTGGCTGTGCTCTTCCCTCGGGCGGCGGCTATACTGATGATCCTCTCGTTGGCCGCCATGTTCGTACTGGGCTACCTTACTTCCACTGGGTTTATCCCGGCACCCTGGTGACCACCTTTTGCAGGATATTCATGCCGGCACTGTGGGAACCGCTTTCGGCTAAAGGTCGCACTTAGCGCCTGCGGGCCTTGAAGATCATGCCGGTTTCGACAACCGCCTCTTTTGTCATAACCACCGTATGCAATTAAATCCCGTTGACTAAGGTGTGTACAGTATGGTATTTGTGTTATTAGGAATTGAGACAATATCTCAATTTTGGTCCATGTAATGCGCACGATACGCACGATATAACGTTTAGATGCGGGCGGTGTAACGTCTTGGAAGGCGAAGCGGAGCTCTTCGAACGCTATTTGAAGCGGAATGGATATAACTGGACTGCGGAACGGAAGGCCGTCGCCGGGGCGGTATTCTCGTTGCATGAGCACTTTACGGCCGAGGATCTGACCACGTTATTGAAGTCTTCCGAGAAACCGGTTTCCCGCGCGTCGGTCTACCGAACCCTAAACCTGCTGGTGGAAAGCGGCCTTGTCAGACGATTTGAGCTCGCAGGGCAGACCACTTGTTACGAACATGTCTTCGGGCACGAGCATCACGACCATCTGATATGCATGCGATGTGGCCGGGTAACGCCTTTAGAGGACCCCCATCTCGAGCGGGCACAACAAGAAGCCTGTTCGAAGTTGGGTTTTCGGCCACAAGGGCACTATCTGGAGATTTACGGCATATGTAGCACTTGTATGAACGATCATTCCGTGACGACGAAGAGCGAGTGATCTATATGACGGCAGGGACGGCGGGAACGGCGGGAAATGGAGAAATGGACCTTATCGATCTTAAGGCAGGTCAATCCGGGAGGGTCAAACGCATCGAAGGAGGACGAGCCTTGATCCAAAGGCTGGAGGCACTCGGCATCCGGCCGGGTCGGATTGTTAAGAAAATGAGCTCCGTCTTTCGGCGGGGACCGGTTACCATCAGCCTCGGGAGTTTCGAAGTCGCATTGGGATACGGGATGGCAAGGCGCATTATCGTTGAGCCGGTTGAGGGTGCCGTGAAACGGTGCGATTGAGGGGGTCTCCTCGTGAAAAGAATAGTCCTGATGGGTAACCCAAATGTGGGCAAGAGTGCCATATTCTCTCATTTGACCGGTGCAAGGGTCAATGTGTCAAACTACCCCGGGACCACGGTGGAGTTCACCCGCGGATTCCTGAGGGTGCCCGCGGCGGATACGAGGACTGAGGGATTATACGAGGTTCTTGACGCGCCCGGGACGTACAGCCTGAATGCAACGTGCAAAGCGGAGGAGGTGGCAGTGGATCTGCTCGAGACGGCGGACGTCGTCTTCAACGTCGTGGATGCCACAAACCTCGAACGGAACCTCTATCTCACCCTTCAAATCCTCGAGCGCGGAATTCCGGTCGTGATCTTGTTGAATTTATGGGACGAGGCCATCCACAAAGGCATTGACATAGATGTCTCAAAACTGGAGCAGGCGTTGGGCGCACCGGTTGTACCCACCATCGGGCTCACGGGCAAGGGGTTAAGCGATGTCATCGAGAGATTGATGACGCTGTCTTTGCCTGCGGGAAATCGTACGCCGAAAAGGTCACGGGATGAGATATGGACTGAAATAGGGAGGATACTCGCCTCTACACAGACCATTTCGCATCGCCATCATACCTGGCTTGAAATTCTTCAGGAAGCGTCCGTTAAGCCCGTGAGCGGGTTCATCTTGGCGGCCGTCATCCTGTATTCGTCCCTGCGGGTTGTGACTTTCTTGGGAGAAGGCCTCGTCGATAAGGTTTTTGATCCCTTCTTCGCCCGAGTCTATACTCCCCTCATCATTCGTCTCCATGGGGCTTTGGGAGGGCAAGGTTTAGCGCACGATATCCTCATAGGGCGTGTCCGAAACGGTGGCATAGACTATGAATCTTCTCTAGGGGTCTTGACCACCGGGGTGTACATAGACTTCGGAGTCGTGCTTCCCTACCTCCTCTCCTTTTACCTGGTACTGGGCTTTCTCGAAGATCTCGGTTATCTTCCCAGGCTCGGGGTCTTGCTGGACAGGTTGATGCACCGATTGGGCCTCCATGGTTATGCGATACTCCCCATGATCCTCGGATTCGGTTGTAACGTCCCGGGAGCGTTGGCGGCGAGAAACCTCGAGAGCAAACGAGAGCGCTTCATCGCACTCACTTTGATGTCCATAAGTATTCCGTGTGCTGCGCAGCAAGGGATGATTGTGGGTCTCGTAGGCAGGCACGGCGCCATTTATTTGGGGATCATCTTTTCCACATTATTTGCGGTTTTCGTGGTTTTGGGCGTACTTCAAGATAGATTCGTTTCCGGTTATACCCCTTCCATGATCGTGGAAATGCCTCCGTACCGTTGGCCCTATTGGCGAAGTCAAGGAAAGAAACTTTGGATGAGGATGTCACATTTCATATTCCAGGCAACCCCTTACATCTTGGGAGGTGTCCTCTTAGTTAACGTATTGTATGCGACAGGGGTTGTGGCGATCACGGGACACCTCTTTTCGCCTTTGGTCAAAGGGGTTTTCGGGCTTCCCGAAGAGGCCGTATCGGCGTTGATAATCGGGTTTCTTAGGAAGGACGTGGCCGTTGCTATGCTGGGCCCGCTTTCATTGACGCCCAAGCAGTTGTCGGTTGGAGCTACGGTAATGGCGGTATTCTTTCCGTGCGCCGCGACCTTCACGGTGCTCTTCAGGGAGCTTGGTTTTGTGTATACGCTCAAATCGGCTTGCATCATGTTTGTGACAGCGGTAGCAGTAGGCGGGGGCATG
Source organism: Clostridia bacterium (assembly GCA_012842575.1). Lineage (GTDB taxonomy): Bacteria > Bacillota > Sulfobacillia > DUSP01 > DUSP01 > DUSP01. The sequence continues at coordinate 3,837 of DUSP01000195.1, read as the reverse complement.
AACCTCCTCCTGGATAACGTATTGACACCCGTTTCGTACGTGGTTTTGGCGATTTTGGCACCCATTCTCCTCGCGATGTTTGCTCCTGGAGCGTCAGAGTGCAGGGAGGAGCGACAATGGAGAGTTGAGTACAAGGGACAGGATCAGGGAAGTATAACGGTTACGAGCGGCCGAAACTAAACCGCGGAGCGGGCGCCCCGAGGGTCGATGGCAGAGGTGAAATGGGCCACAGGTGAAATGGGCCGCAATGGAAGAAAGAACATCCACAAGAACATCCATGAGTCATGGGGCAAAAGACGACCGGGCTAAGAGCGCGATTATCGAAAAGGCATCGGAATGAGGAAGGAGGATTTCTTCCCTTGGTGGCGAATAATTCTGCATAGTGACCTGGCGTACCGGACTGCGGAAAACGGGCATAATGCAACTGGGGGTGAGATCTCTGGTTTCCTCGCATGGCGTGACTTCCGTCATCGCCATGATCACTCTCGCCACGATGGAGGTCCTCACTGGTGTACAGGGTTCCGGATGATATCGTTGAACGCATTTCGTCGCGTGTGGAGTCGATGGAGGATGAGATCGTTTCGTTTCTGCGGGACATAGTACGAATCCCGACTGAGAACCCGCCCGGGCGGTATTACCGTGAATGCGCCGAAGCGATAGGAAACAAGATGCGTGAATTCGGGTATGAGGTGAGGTATTTCGACGTGCCCGCGGAACGGCTCGGGGAGTTGGCGCCTCACGGGGAAGGCCTTCCCCGGGTGAGCGTCATCGGCCGTTTGGAGGGGAGAAACAAAAAACCCGTCCTTCATTTCACAGGCCATTACGACGTAGTCCCGGCAGGCGGGAACTGGACAGTTCATCCGTTTGAAGGTGCGGTCAAAGACGGCAAGATTTTCGGGCGGGGATCATCCGATCAGAAATCGGGAATAGCCGCTCAGATATTTGCCATTGAGGCGCTCAGAAGAGAGGGCATTCCGTTACTGGGAACAGTGGAGTCAGGAGCTACACCCGACGAAGAAACGGGTGGGCAGGCAGGTGTCGGCTACTTAGTAGAGAAGGGGATTATTTCAAAAGAGAATACCGATTTCTGTGTCATAACCGAATGTTTGGATTACGACAAGGTGTGCATTGGACACCGCGGGACCCTGTGGTTTGAGGTAAAAACCAAGGGAAGGAAGTCGCACGGCAGCATGCCGGCTTTAGGCATAAACGCCATAGAGAAAATGGTTGCGGTCATGAATGCCTTCGATACCCGAATAAAACCGAAGATAAGGCAAGTTAAGACCAAGTACCCGGTCATGCCTCCCCAGGCGAGACAGTCCAGTCTCACCGCCACTGTGATTAACGCGGGTACCAAGGTAAACACTGTTCCGGATGAGTGTACGGCTCAATTCGACTGGAGGCTCGTACCGGAACAGAGCGTTTCCTCTTCGTATGAGGAACTGGTCTCGTGTCTCGAGCATATCCGTAAAGTCGATCCCGAGTTCAATTACGAGTTGAGGAAGATCATGGAGGTGGACCCCACACTCGTACCCACCGATACGGAGGTGGTGAGAGCGTTTCTTGAGGCCGGTGAGGCAGTATTGGGGCGGCGGCCTGAATTTTCACTGAGTCCGGGTAGCGACGACCAGAAGTACGTGGTGAAGAACGCAGGGCTTGACCAATGTATCGTGTATGGTCCTGGTCCCTTGGCGTTGGCCCATCAGACCGACGAGTACGTGGAGATTAAAGACCTTGTGGCGTCCACCAAAGTAATGGCCGTTGCGACAGTGGCCCTGTTAGGCGTAGATATGCAATAAAGCGAATAAACGACAAAACACACAAACACACACACAAACAAACAAACGAACGAACGAACAAACGACTCTTCCTTGCTGTTCGATCCAGAAGCCGATAGGGGTGAAAGATATGGAATAGGGCAAACGACTGAATTCTTCTCATCTGGATAGGAGGTGCAGTATCGATGTCGGATAAACAGACTCCAAACGAGGTCTTCCGCGAGGATCCGCGCTACAAACAGGCCAAGAAGGAGTCGCTTCTCGGAGTCGGGTTGTTCATCCTGAACTTCATCTGGTGGTTTGCTTTCGGCTACGGGTTAGGCAGCAAGCCCCCTGAGCAGTACACGTACGTTTTCGGTTTGCCTGCCTGGTTCTTCTGGAGCTGCGTTATGGGTTTTGTGGTCTTTTGGATACTGGCCCATCTCATGGTAACACTCTTCTTCAAAGATATCCCTCTCGACGAGAAGGGGGGAACGGGCAATGGTTAATTGGGCAATTCTCGCGCCGGTCATCATCTATCTCGTTTTAGTGTACATCATCGGTTACTATAGCTACGCCTTCGTCTCCAAGGCCAAGGCAGGAAAGGGAGAAGGCTTCTTAAGTGAGTTTTTCCTCAGCGGGCGTGACCTTGGGGGCTTTGTGCTCGCCATGACGCTGGTTGCGACTTACGTGAGCGCCGGGAGTTTCGTGGGTGGACCCGGAACCGCATACGTCATGGGTCTCGGTTGGGTGTTCCTGGCCATGTCCCAAATGCCAACAGGTTACCTCACCCTTGCAATGCTCGGTAAGAAGTTTGCAATTATAGCGTCAAAAATAAAGGCCATAACAATCGTCGACTTTCTCCGGCAGCGATACGAGAGCAACGCCGTGGCGGTCATCGGCTCCATTGCCATCGTCGTATTCCTGATCGCCTCCATGGTAGCCCAATGGGTGGGGGCGGCAAGGGTTCTCCAAGCCGTCGGTTTCTCTTATCACGTAGGCCTCGCGGTATTCGCCATTACGGTGTTGATTTACGTCACCGTGGGCGGTTTCAGAGCAGTGGCCCTGACCGACGCCCTACAGGGTACGGTCATGTTGATCGCGACGGTTGCCATAATCGTGATGACAATTGCGGTTGGCGGAGGCGTCTCGAATATCGTAAAGGAGATGTACAACACCGACCCGGCGTTGATAACACCCTACGGGCCCAAGAACTTCATCGCCGTCCCGTGGATCTGTTCGTTCTGGGTCCTGGTGGGTATCGGTATTGCGGGTCTTCCCCAGATTGCCCTTCGCGCTATGGCCTATAAAACTTCTCAAGCCATGCACAGGGCGATACTGATCGGGACTCCTGTTGCGGGTTTCCTGATGCTCGGTATGCATCTCGCGGGGGCCTTCGGGAGAGTGATCGTACCTGGAATCCAGTCGGGGGACCTCGTCATTCCCACTCTTACCGCGAAGGTATTCCCCCCCTTCTTTGCTGGCATATTTCTCGCCGGGCCGCTCGCAGCGATAATGTCCACCGTGGACTCGATGCTGATCCTCGTGGCGAGCGCGATAGTGAAAGACTTGTACCTGTCGGCGCGTCCGAATACCTCGGATAGGTCCATCGCAAGTTTATCCACAATCGTGACGGCTGTCATCGGTATCTTGGTCTTCCTCTTGGCTATCAAACCTCCCTCGCTCCTCGTGTGGCTGAACCTGTTCTCCATAGGCGGGCTTGAGTCCACGTTCTTCTGGCCCATCGTACTCGGGCTTTACTGGAAGCGCGCCAACGGTACAGGTGCTTTGGCGTCTATGATAGCGGGAATGGGCACGTACATTCTCTTCGACAGGGTGTGGAGCAGGCCGTTTGGTACGCATACGGTCATATTGCCGATGCTTATCGCCCTGGTGGTAATTGTGGTCGTATCGATCCTTACAAAGAAGCCCTCAGAGGAAGTGGAGCGAAGGTTCTGGGGCGTCTAGGGTGTGGGCCGCTCGAGAGTATCGAGAGTATATTCGGAGTATCATCGTTCATTTGGCACCGAATGAGTATGGGCGAATCTTTCGGCGGGATCGCGGGGCGGCGGAAGGCAGT
>DUSP01000006.1 GCA_012842575.1 Clostridia bacterium | reverse complement strand
GATTTTGGGTAAAATCACCTAGCGTAACAACAACGGTCAGAGCCTCAACGGAAGCGGAAATAGACTGAATGATCCGTCCGTAACTGATTTATTTATCTGGATTTTATTTATCTCACGAAGGAGGATTTAAAGAGATTTAAGAGAATGAAAATATATAAAATTGTCCCCATGGAACGAGAGCCACGAAGGCTTCGCGCCCGGCGAACGGGCGGGTCGCCTCGTGGCTTTGGTTTATTCGGAGGTTTCAGCCTTGAAGGTAAGCACGGTGGTACAAAATGCGACCGTTAAGACCGTCCTATGCATTCTGGCGGCGGTGCTCCTGACAGTGCCGGACTCCGCCATCGTATTGGGTGTGGGGGTCGCCGTCGTCCTCACCGCAAGCTTGCTGATCAAAGGCTGCTTCAAGGCGTTTTTGGACAGGCTTCGCTTCGCCATCCCATTTTTGGTTTTCGGAGGCCTGGGAATCCTAGCGTCGCGGCCAGGGATGCCTGTTTTCACGGTCTCGATTCCCGGCATGCGCAGTTTCTCCGTGACGGTCGAGGGGCTCTGGTCCGCGGCAGTAGTAGAAATGAAGTCCCTGGGGGCTTTGGCAGCCGTCAATCTCTTGATTGCTACCACGCCGCTTCCGGACGTTTGGGACGCTCTCGTCTCAATAGGACTACCCGCCGTTTTCGTAAACATCGCGGATCTCGCCTCGAGATACTTCAACACCGTCGGGGATGAAGCAACACGCATGCTCAGGGCTCTTGAATCGCGCGCCTTCCGACCATGTCGTCTCCTCCGGTGGGCGGACCTTAAGATATATGGATCCGGCCTCGGTCTCCTCTTCATCAAATCGCTTGATCGAGCAGAAAGGGTGTATAATGCTATGCTCTCGCGCGGTTTTTCGGTGCATGATCGCCCACGAGGTAAACGTAAACTAAGAAATTCCCTCGCCCGCCCACAACAAGCGGGGTTTGAGGAAGCCTCCGCATCGAGCGGAAAACTGAGAAATGCTTTACCGCCGGGTAGGAGTCGCCCCCAGACGACCCTTTCTGACAACGGGTCAAGGATGGCGATTCGCATCACGGACCTCCACTTTACCTATCCCGACGGTAATGTGGCGTTGCGGGGCGTCACTCTTGCCATACCCGTGGGAGCCAGGGCCGCCCTCCTCGGTGCCAATGGAGCAGGCAAATCCACCTTGCTCCTCCATACTAACGGCCTTTACGTCCCCCAGAAGGGTTCCGTTCGGATACTGGACACCCTTGTCGCTGACAACACCAAACACGTCGTGCGCTCCCTCGTCGGTCTGGTGTTCCAGGATCCGGATGATCAAGTATTCTCGGCGACGGTCTGGAGAGATGTGGCTTTTGGCCCGACGAACCAGGGACTCGCCCCGGAGGAAGTGTCGAGGCGGGTCGATACGGCGCTGGCGGCGACCGAAACGGTCCACTTGAGCACGCGAAGGCCCCACCGGATAAGCCTCGGAGAGAAGAAGCGCGTCGCCATAGCCGGCGTGTTGGCTATGCAACCCGAAATCCTGGTGCTTGACGAACCCACTGCTTTCCTGGATCCGAGGTCGCGAACGGCCGTGATGTCGGTCGTCACACTTTTCAATGAACGGGGCAAGACGGTGGTGATAGCCACCCATGATGTGGATTTGGCCTTCGAGTGGGCCACGCATGTTTTCATCCTGGAAAAGGGCGTCGTAGTCGCGTGGGGCGGACCCGAAATCCTTCTTCAGAGAGAATTAATGTACGACGTAGGGCTTGAAATTCCGAAGATGGCGACGGCAGCGATTCAACAGTACTGGGCTCCGGAAGGCGTTAATAGCAGGGTGCCGTTTTCCGAGGCGTTTTAGAGCTTGCGTATCAGAAGGCCAGTTTCACTTTTCGCCATGTCTTTTTTTCAATGCCGGTTCCACGAGCGTTGTTAAAAATCCCTGGCATCTCTGCGTTGGGAGGGAGGTTCCTATGCATATTCCGGACGGATTCCTCGACATCAAAACGTGGACATCAAGTGCAGCAGTAGCTTCGGGAGTGATAGCCTACTCATTGAAGGGGGTTCGTAAGGGTCTTGGGGATAGGCAGGTCCCTATGGTTGGTGTACTCGCAGCCTTCGTTTTCGCGGCCCAAATGGTCAACTTTCCTATTCTAGGAGGAACGTCTGGTCATCTCATCGGAAGCACTTTTCTGGCAGTGGTGATCGGCCCGTGGGCGGCGGCTCTAGTGATGACTGTCGTTCTGCTCATCCAATGTCTGGTTTTCGGTGACGGCGGCATAACGGCTCTCGGGGCCAACGTACTCAACATGGCTGTGATCGCGGTTTTCGTGGGGTATTATGTCTACACCGTCCTGACCCGAGCCAGCCGCAGGGTTTACGGAAAAGAGAACAACAGGATACGCATATTCGCCGCCTTCGTGGCCTCATGGGTATCCGTCCTGGCCGCCGCCCTTGCTTGCGCGTTGGAAATCTCAGCCTCGGGAATGATCGCGCCCGGACTCGCCATTTCAGCCATGCTTTTCTGGCACACCTTCATTGGCCTCGGTGAAGGTGCTATCACCGCGGCGATCTTGGCCTACCTTCTGGAAACGAAAAGTGAAGTGCTAGCAAGCATGACGAATTCGGACGGGGCGTACACAGATGCAAACGTTGTCTTTCGAACCGCCGAGTCAGATGGCGGCAAATGAGGCGAAACCTGAAACTGGGCGAACTCTAAGGTAAGCCTGAATAACCCCAAGGTAAGCCCGAAATGAAGCGAAGCTTGATGAAGCTTGATTGCGAGAGGGGGAAATGACCATTGTTTTGGAAGACTTCTTCTGTGGCACCAGGCACCCCCGGTGCTTTCTTGCGTGCCGGTAGAACGGGCAGCAACTCAACCAATAAGCGGAACAACTCCCGAGGCTGCCCACGCACCTCATGCCGCATCGTAAGCAGCAACTCAACTAATAAGGCGAACAAGTCAGATAAGCTTAACAATCTCAACCAGAACCATCACAGTCACAAGTCAACTGACGAGCCAACCAAGCCGAAGAGAACGGTGACCGGAAAAGCAGTAGCCTGTGGTGCAATAACCGTCCTCGTAATAGGGATATTCCTGGCACCGTTTGCATCACCCAACCCGGACGGCCTCGAGAGGGTCGCCGAAGACCTCGGCTTCATCGGGGCCGGCTTCAACGCCATCACCGCTCCGATTCCGGATTATGTTTTCCCATCTCCTTTCGGCGAGAAGGTATCCGTCTCACTGGCGGGGGCTTTCGGCGTTGGGTTGGTCTTCATGGCGGTAACTGGCCTGCTCAGATTCATCGCGCCTAAACGGTCCTAGACGTGACCCGGCGAATGGTGCCGTAACCTAGAGGGACCTAAATCCAAAGATGACGGACGGGAGCAGGTCCGCTTAAATCCCGTTCGTACCGAACCACAAAGGTGCAAGGGCCCCCCCATCGCCCAGCCGTACTTCTCGCCGCCGTCAACCAGATTAACCTGGGACTGGCAGTGCTGGTTGAAAACGGGGAAAGTGTCAAGTGATAGCCGCAAAGAAAGCCAAACTTAACCATATGTAACCATAGGTCATACTTCCCAATGTCAAAATGCAGTAGTTTAATGCTTGTTCGCATTAAGTCGGCAAACATTTCTTCAAGTCTCCGGGAGTGCTTTCCATTGACATACTTTGTGATCAATTGTGGGGGCCGCCCTAATGTAGGGCGGCCGGTTTATGTATCCCGAATTCCTCTTCCGCTTCCTCAACGATGCTTCGTAACTTATTTGACACATCTTCCGAGAGTGGTTCGGGCTTATAAGCCGTGAGGATCGACAGGGCTTCTTCGTGAGCAACTTCCGTGAGATTCTTTCCACCTGCCTCGAGCCACGCGTTCCTCATTTTACGGTCGATAAGCCTGGGCTGAGACTGTACTTGTCTCATGTGCCTCATGGTATGCTCCTGCATGAGGAAGTCACCACCGGCGCCTACCTTCGTGATGATGTCCACCGCAAGAGCCTCGTCGTTAACGTCGATTCCCTGAACCGCCCTCTTGATCATCCTTGCGATCTCGTTGTCAATCACGAACTGCTCGAAGCAGAACGTGATGCCCAACTCGAGCATCCCGAGGCCGTAGATGAGGTTTGCTCCCGCCAAGGCCGGTAACAGGGCCGTAATGGTTTTCTCGTGAGCAGCTTGGGCGTCAGGGACTTTGCTGTCAGCCTAACCTCCGGCAACCCAGCTCGGAAGGAGATAGTATTGAGCCATTTTCGCCACCGCCGCGTTTATCATGGCCGTCTCGGGCGCACCCACAGGGGCCGTCGCGGTCCTGAGGTCCATCATGGTGGTGGAGCTCCCGTATATTACCGGGGTTCCCTTCCGCGTCAACTGGGCGAGGATAATCCCGGAAAGTACTTCCGCGTTATGGGTGACCAACGTCCCCGCAAGGGTTACAGGGGAAGAACCACCCGCCATGGCCATTGACAGGACATTAACCGGAACGCCAGCCTTGGCGGACTCGATTATTACCTCGCAGCAGTGCTTGGTCAGTTGAAGCGGGCTCGTCGGACACACTATCGTTGCAAGCAAGGGACGCTCTCGGAGGTTTCCCTTGCCGCCCGCTACCACTTCCGCCATTTTAAACAGTTTCTTTGCTAGCGCTCCATTCCCAGGACCGTGGAAACAGGGCTTTGACGTATTGGAAAAATACGCTTCAGCCTCATGAAGCGGCGCCACCAAAGGATGACAATCCCTGGCCGAAACCGCCCTTTCGTAAACGTCGATTTGATCGAGGGCGTCGGCCATTAAGGCTGTATAAGCTACATCCTGTTTGGTAGACTTCCTGTACTCCCCGGTGAAGGGATCGATCACCATGATTCCCTCCCCGAAGTTCGTGAAGTGAACCCTAGTACCCTCGAGCGTTACCTTGTTCTTCGAGTTTCTACCG
>DUSP01000016.1 GCA_012842575.1 Clostridia bacterium | reverse complement strand
GGACCTCCTTTTTCAGTCTGGTTTACCGGCCAGACCTGCCAAACTCAGGATAAGCCCCTGTACCTTTTCTGTCTACCGCGTCAATCCCTCTTCCCCAGGGTGTACCACATGTGTCTGGACTTACTCAGCACATGGCTTCGGAGATGTGGAAATTACATTGCAATCATATCGTGCTAGTAAGCCACTCCAAAAAGCAATAGATCTTCTTCGGTAGTGTATTTCGGGTTCACGGGAACATTTCCGCTCTTTATGCCCACCGCGGCCATTTCCTTGAAAGAAGAGAGGTCCACACCAACGTCGCGGAGGCGCCTCGGTAAACCCCTAGACCTTCGCCGGCGCGTCTACATATACATGATAGGGGTCGCCCCTGCACAACAGGAGACTGTGCAGGGGCGAAGATGAAGTATGGCCAAACCACCCCGGCGCCTTTAGCTTTTCGCCTTTACCCCTGAGCAGACGCCGGTTTGGAAGCACCTCTCGTGAACGCATTCGCGATCAGCAAGATGACAGTGGTAGCCACGATAGCCGGGATGATGCCCCCGCCGAGCCAAGCCCTGAGGGAGGGCACACCTTCGAACAGCACAGCCACTACGGTACCGATGATTAAGCCAGTTTGAGCTGCCTTTAGCGACAAACTAGACTTGAACTTCTCCGAGGACTTATCCCTGAGGAGCCAGCCTATAACGAAGAACGGTATGAGAACGCCGCCGCAGACCGCATACCCGAACATGGCAAGGTCAAGAATGGTCGGAAAGATTACGGCGCCCGCCACTGCGAAGATACCAGCGACTAATGTGGCCATTCGGGAATAGTTGACCTGAGCCTTATCCGGCAATTTTGCCTCGGGGTCCACTATGTCCATTACCAGGTTTGCGGCACCGCAGTTCAGGTGCGTATCGGCTGTAGACATCGTAGCAGCCATGACGCAAAGTACGGTGAGTACCTGGACTATCGGGTGGGTGTGACTGAACACGAACCAGATGGTAGCCTGGTCACCTACGTTGGGGTTCATGGCACGCGCAGCCATGCCCAAGAAGATGACCAATGCCACGACCACAATGGTTATGGACATCGATATTCCAAAGGCCCGCCTTGCCGTCTTGACATCTTTGGCGCAGAAAGCCCGGTTCCAGAAGATCGGATTCGAAAGACCGCCAAAAAGGCCCACCAGGAACGTGCTCACGTGAGTCATCACGCCGCCCGGGAACCATTGCCACAAGGCCGGATTCTGTTTTATGAGAGTCTCACGCACCCACGGAACGTCCAGACGCGTTACCTTTATCAGATAACCTACCACAGCAACCGCGAGGGCAAGCTGCATGATCCCCTGAAAGAAGTCAGTGTAAATGACAGCTTTGATCCCGCCACTGACCGTATAGTAAATGAACACGAAGCCGACGACCACCATCACGATGCGGGGATCCACGCCGAAGATCATGGTCCAGAGGTACGAAAGGCCCATCACTTGGCCCCCGACCCAGCACACGTTCGGTAAGAGGTTGGCAAAACCCGCCACCCGTCTGACTAAGGGGTTGCCTCCTGCGAGGTAGTCAGATAGGTAATGCGCCATGCTGACGTATCCGAACCTCGCCAGGTAGGGCGCGAGGACAAACCCGAATACGGAGTACCCGATCAGGACTTCACCAAAGTACAGCCAATAGCCGGATATCCCGTGTATGGCACCCCGGCCGGCATAGCCTATGAAGTTGCCGGCGCCGCTGAACGAGGCCCAGCAGGTGAAGAATAAGAACCAGAACGTCACATCCTTGCTGGAGAGGAAGTAATCCGTCGCGTTCTTGATCTCCGTGCTTTTCCTGTATCCTGCCCAGATACAAAAGGCCAGATAAACGACGGCTATACCCAGTAGAAGCACTTGATATCCGACGGATAACATCTTACCACCATTCCTTCCTTGTCTTTATTCGATTTGCTCTGGATTCACTTAGATCCACTGTGAGCCAGAGAACAGACATAGATCAGAGGAGCCCGGCGTCCGATAAGGCACTTCTGATTGCCCTTGATTCCTCTTCTGAAACCGGTATTATTGGTAGCCTCGGGTCCCCCGCCGGCTCGCCTAGGAGCCGCATGGCCTCTTTTACCTGGGCAGGGAAGTTGATTGAAGCACTGATGGCCCGCGCAATAGGCAAGATCTTGTAGTACAGGGTTTTGGCTTCGTCGGCGCGTCCGGCACGACAGGCTTCAAACAAGGCCACGACTTCTTTCGGAGCTATTCCCGCCAGCGCGAGGATGGCTCCGCTCGCTCCGGACATAAAGGCCTGGAAGAGAAGATCGTCACACCCCGTGAGAATACTCAACCTATCTCCGAACCGTCTCACGAGCTCCGAAAAAAAGCTCAAGTCTCCACTTGAGTCCTTTATCCCTACAACATTCTCGACGTCAGCGAGACGCTCTACAGTCTCTAACCCCAGGGTTACCCCGGTATGCTGTGGTATGTTGTACAGTATAATCGGAAGACCTGCTTCACAGAGGGTGGCGTAGTGCCTGTAGAGACCTTCCTTATTGGGAATGGCGTCAAAAGGAGTGATGATCAGCGCGGCATCGGCGCCGCATTCCTTGGCATCTCTTGTATAGAGGAGAGCCTCGCCCGTTGTGGGTGCGCCTGTCCCCGCTATGAGCTTGAGCCTTTCGCCAGCCGCCTCCCGTGCGGCGGAGAGAACCGCCTTTCTTTCGTCGCGGGTGAGTGCCACCGCCTCACCGGTAGAACCGTTATACACGACGCCGGAAACACCGGCTTTAGCGACGCGCTCGATCCCCCGCGCGATAGCGGCCGTATCCACCCTCCCGTCCGAAGTGAACGGCGTGATCATGGCCGGCATTATACCGGAAAGCGTAAGCCTTTTACCCATTTTCTGTCTCTCCTCCCCGGTAGTATTCGCGCCCGGTCGTTTTCCCAGGCATCCGTTCCTTCCCGGAATGGACAAAAAGAAAACAGCATGTGCATTACAGACATTTCAACGGTTCGGACCTGGAGCCGAATCTTACCAAAGCTGCATGGCCCCGCCTTCGTGGGCAGGCCTGCACGTGGCGGCATATAGGGCGAGCATCCCCTTGGTAACCTTGGGGGCAGGACGTTTCCAGGCGGACCGCCGCGCCTTCAACTCTTCCTCGGACACGGCGACGTCCACCCGGCCCTCGCGAACGTCGACGGTAATGATATCACCGTCCCGTACCAGGGCTATGGGTCCCCCCTCGAAGGCTTCGGGTGAGATGTGCCCCACGATGGGGCCATGATTGAACCCGGAAAACCTCCCGTCCGTAATAAGGCCGACGGAGCGGTCGAGGCCTCGGGCCACGAGCGCGTCGGTGGAAAGCATTATCTCCTTCATCCCGGGCGAGCCCTTGCACCCCTCGTATCGCACGACCACAACGTCTCCGGGCTTGACACCTCCACTTTCGATAGCCTCCAGCGCCGCCGCGTCACCGTCGAACACCTTCGCCGGCCCCGTAAATTTCTTCATCTCTTCGGGTACCCCGCTCGTGCGGATTATGGCACCATCAGGAGCAAGGTTCCCCCTGAGGACGGTAAGGCCCGAATCGGGCGTTACGGGGTCTTCAAGGGTTCGCAGTACAGGGCTTGGGGACACTTCGACACCGGCCAGCAGATCCCGGAGTGGTCGGCCCGAAACGCCCACGACGGAGGTATCGAGCATGCTCTCGAGAACCTTCATGACAGCCGGTACGCCGCCGGCGAAGTGTAAATCCACTACGGAATAAGGGCCGCTTGGTCTGACAGCGCATATACAAGGGACGTCCTTGCTCAACCTGTCAAAGTCCTCAAGGCTCAGAGAAAGGCCTAGTTCGTTGGCCAAGGCTATCAGGTGGAGAACCGCGTTGGTGGATCCTCCTATGGCAAGGTCGACGATGGCGGCATTCAGAAGCGCTCCTCGTGTGAGTATTGCAGTTGGCGTCACTTGCCCTTTAGCAAGTCGTACCGCCGCCCGCCCCGATTCCCTAGCCGCCCTGATCCGCGCGGCCACGGTGGCCGGGATCGTCGCGGTACCAGGAAGGGAGAGACCCAGAACTTCTGACAGGATCTGCATCGTATTGGCGGTACCCATGACGCCACAGGCGCCATACCCCGGGCAGGCGACATCCTCCATCTCGGCGAACTCGGCGGGCGTCACGTCTGATAAAACCGACACGTTTATGTCGGGCGTAAGAATTCTCTTCCCCTTATGGTAACCCGGAAACATGGGGCCTCCCGTCACGATTATGGAGGGTATGTCGAGCCGGGCTGCCGCCAGCATCTGGCCGGGAACGATGTTGTCGCAAGACGAGAGCATCACGAGCCCATCAAAGGCATGTACCTTGCTTACGAACTCGATGGACATGGCGACCACGTCCCGGCCGGCGAGTTCATACTTGAGGTCTTCGCTTCCTATGGCTATGTTTCCACAGGTCGATGGCACACCGAATTCGAACGGTATACCCCCGGCTTGCCACACCCCCTGCTTCACCGCGTCCGCAAGCAGTCGAAGGTGGGCGTGGGCGGGTGATGCCTCGCTAAAGGTATTGGCTATCCCTATATGTGGCTTGCTCCGTATGTCGTCGTCCGAATACCCGACTCCCTTGTAGATGACACGCCTGTGAGCCGCACCCGGGCCCTCCCAGTAGTCTCTTCCCAAAACGCATACCTCCTGAACGGCGTGGTCTCGTAGCATTTTCTTTTGTAACGGCAGTCTTGTATTGGGCAGTTTCGCCGCCTCTTCACAAGTAGCCGCCTATCACCGGCGGAACCAGCATCACGTTATCCCCGTCCTGGAGGGCCGCCTCCACCGTGACCTGTCTCCCATTCAAAACGAGAACAGAAATCCCCTCGGGATCTGCCCCTAAGGAGAGGAGGAGGTCCCTGAGAGTGGCCCCCTCCTCCAGAGATGCGGTAACCGTCGAACCAATTTTCTCAGCAAGACTGCCAAAGCACCTTACGTTGACCTTCATAACTGCTTTCACCCCGTGCATGCACCCGCGCGCCTCACCGGCGCTCCGGATACGACACGAGCGTACTCGGACAGTCCGAGGTCTCTGAGGCACTCCGCGGTGGGCCTTCCCGAGCGGTCCCATCCCCTCAGACCGTAATACTCGTCGAGGTACATGTCGATGGGGACGGGGGCCTGACCGGCCCTAAAGCCTTCTTTTGCGGGAACGGTCATCTTGTAGGGAATGGTATCGGTGTGTCGGCCGTGACCGTCCATGAGGTTGACGAGTCGCTGGGCGTTGGTGATGCGCGCCCCCGCCTTCATCACGTCATCCACCGTCCATCCCCAGCCCGTTATGGAATTGAACATGTCCAGGAGGGAGGTCATGGATAGCTCCCCGCCGTCCACCATGAAGGCGCATATGACGAGGGAGTTCAAGAAGGCGCAGTAGTCCTGAAGCTTTACCGCCAGTTCCGCCTTGTGTTCGGGGGAGAAGAACACCGACCAGTCTTTGGTCACGCCTATCTCTGGGATGAAGAATCCCCCCATCTCGACGTCCTCGGTGACGCCCCTCATGTGGCAGGCGCCCCTCGTACAGGTGGCGTAGTTTATTCCGAGGCTCCAACAAGCCCTGGCGTCGTGGGCGGGGAGGTCGAGCCCCTTCACGTGGGCGACCAGGCGCTCCGCCTCGGGGTGTATGAGCCTGGACGCGGCGAGCGCCCCGTCGGCGAAGATGGCGCCGAAGCCCCTCTTATTACCGATATCCTTCAGCAAGGATATGGCGGAGTCGGCGTTCCCCCACGAAAGGTCGAGGCCCGACTTCTCTTCGGACAGGTAGCCCAGTTCCTGGCACTCCATCGCCAGTCCCACGCAGGCTCCGGCGGAGATGGTGTCGAGGCCGAGGCGGTTGCACACGTCGTTTGCGAGGGCTATGGCCTCAGGGTCGTCTATCAGGAGGTTTGATCCGAGCATCCCGAGGGTTTCGTATTCGGGTCCCGGGCCGCTGGTGGCGTACGGGCCTTCCTTCACTTCGATGTTCCTGTGGCATCCCACCGGGCAGTTGGCACAGGGGAGCGGTTTGGCGTTTAAGACCTTCGTGTAGTTGGGGGCTCCGATGCGCGCCGCCCCTTCGGGCCAAACGTCCCCGGTCCAGTATTTTATCGGCATGTCGCCGAAGGCCTCGGCGGTGATGCAGAGGTTGGGGGTGCCATGCTCCCTGAAGCCGTTTTCCCGTACGGCCTTCAGTATCTCGGAAAACCTCTTTTTGGAGGACTCCTTGAGGGCGGCGGAGTCGTACACTTCGACCGACCGGCTTCCCTTCACCGCTATGGCCTTGAGCCCTTTGGAACCCATGACCGCGCCGAGGCCGGCCCTCCCCGCGAACGAATGGCCATCGGCTATGATGCACGCGATCCTGACCAGGTTTTCACCGGCGGGACCTATACTCACCACGGAGAGGGAGCCGTCGGACTCCCGGTCTTTCACCGCCTGTACCGTCTCGTAGGAGTCAAGCCCCCATATGCCCGCGGCGTCCTTTATCTCCACCCTCTCGTCATCGATGAGGATGTAAACGGGGGTCTTGGAGGCACCCTTCACGATGAGGGCGTCATAGCCCGCCTTCTTCAATCCCACGCCCCAGCGCGCGCCGGCGGCCGAGTCGGCGTACGTCCCCGTGAGGGGGGACTTGGCCACCACGCTCCACTTGGCGTTTCCCGGCGCCGCCCCCGCCTGGTACGGGCCCAGGGCGAACACGAGCGGGTTATCCGGTCCAAGGGGATCGGTTTGGGCGGTGGTCTCTTCGAGGAGGACCTTTGCTCCGTAACCCGCTCCCCCCACGAATGTCCGCCACGTCCTCTCGTCCACCCCTTCCGATCGGGCGCTACGGGACGTGAGATCCACCCTCAAGACCCTGTCGTGGTATCCGAAAGTCATCTCGTTCCCCCTCCCTATATGAGCCCCATGTCCTTCATCATGCGGTCGATCCTTTGTTTATCCTCGTCGCTTAGGGGGAGCTTCGGGCCTCTCACGGGGCCCCCGCGGTGACCGAGCCTGTCGAGGCCGTACTTCAGGGTCTGCTGGAGTTTCCCGGAGTACTCCAGTTGCTTTAGCATGGGGAGCATCTTCTTGTAAAGCTCCCAGCCCTTTTCGTAATCCTTCTTCTCCACGACGAGGTCGAAGAGCTCCACGGATAGTTTCGGGGCGATGTTTCCTACCACGCACACCCATCCCTTGGCGCCCATTACGAAGGACTCGTAGGCGAGGTCTTCCCAGCCGCAAAAGAGGGTTACGGAGTCGTTCGTGAGGACTCGGATGTCCCTCAAGCGCTTTATGTCCGCGGTGCACTCCTTGACGTACCTTATGTTCTTTATCTCCGCGAGCCTCGCCACGGTCTCGGCCTGCATGTCCACCCCCGCGCTCCAGGGGTTGTTGTATATCATAATGGGGATGTCCACGGCCTCGGCGACCCTCTTGAAGTGGACGTACATCTCCTCCTGGCTCGGTTTGCAGTAGTAGGAGGGGAGGATGAGGACGCCGGCTGCGCCTATTTCTTTAGCGTGCCGGGTGTACTCGATGGTCTTCTTAGTGGTCTCGGCGGTGGTACCCACCACTACGGGTACCCTGCCCGCAGCAGCGTCCATGACGGTCTCGGCGATCTTTTTCCTCTCGTCCTCTTCTAGGCTCGCGAACTCACCGGTGGAACCCAGGGGCATGAGTCCGTGAACTCCCTCGCTTATCCACCAATCCACGTTATGCCTGATGCCCTCGTAGTCCACTTCACCGTTTTCCTTCATGGGCGTGACGCTTACGACATAGACTCCTCTCAGTTCCTGCATGTCCGGTCTCCTTTCTTCTGGGGCGATTACTAAGAGCAACTACTCCCCTATTACCATGATCCTGCTCACTGTGATACCAGGTGTCGTTCGTCCATCGCTCGATCACACACAATCGGTCACCGCCAAACATACCTAAAGCCAGCCGCTTCGGCCGCTCAGGCTCCCTATCCGCCCCCAACCCGCCTATGCCGTGGTTTTGGCGCCGGCAGCTTTCTTCTCGAACCTGTCGAGCCGCAGAGGTTCCACCGATATGGAAGTCGGTTTTCCCGTTATCATCTCGGAGATGACCTTCCCCGTAATGGGCGAAAGGCCTATACCATCCCCCTCGTGACCCGTCGCAATATAAAGGCCTGGGATACGGTCAACCGGTGACACAATCGGAAGGTGATCCGGCGTATAAGGCCTCAAGCCCGCGTATGACCGGATCACTTTTACGTCCTTTATGGCCGGGAAGAACCTGATAGCCCGCCTGGCCATCAGCGTAAGCACTTCGCTGGTACACGTCCTGTCGAACCCGACAAACTCGCGGCTTGAACCTATGAGGAAGTTGCCGTGGGGCGTCGGCTCGAACACCATGGCGATACCGTACTTATCCATGTCGGGCTCTACCTTACGCGAACAGCCGCCACCGAACTTGGTCATCAGGTACCCGAACTCCATGACCTTACGTCGCCCTACTACGAAAGTCCGTTCGGATACGAGGATTGCGCCCTTTCGCGGAATTACCGGGAGGTCCACCCCGACGGTCTTGGCGATGAATGGGCTCCATACTCCGGCGGAGAGGACTACCCTCTTTGACTCTATAGGTCCTTCCGCGGTATCCACACCCTTTACGGCCCCTTTGGCATCCCTGAGTATACCCTTCACTTCTCTAAACCTCATGATTCGTGCCCCGAGACTTTCCGCAGCATGAACGAAGGCGAATACCAAAGCCATCGGATTCAAAGATAGATCGGAGGCGCATTCCACCAGGCCTATGATGTCATCGGCGATCATTGGTTCCAGGTCGTGCACTTCCTCGCGTTCCACATACCTCATGGGGAGGCCGGCAGCCACCTGCCTCGATACCCAGTCACGAGCCACCTTCTCTTGTTCTTCGTCTTCTACGGCCAGAGTGCTGCCCCGCTGGCGGTACTCGAAATCGTACGAAAGCTCCTCTTGGAGGTCGCGAAAGAGAAGCTGGCTCTTGAGGGTCATCTGGCTGTCAAACCCCGGTTCCTTATCGGTCGCAAGGACGTTTCCGTCACATGCAGACGACGTACCGGACGCGACGTCGCCCCGGTCAACCAGGCATACGTCGAGCCCTTCCTTGGCAAGGTAATATGTGACCGCGGACCCGATCACGCCGCCCCCTACCACTATGACGTCGGCACCTCTACTCATCGGGCTCACCTGCCAACACGCCGAAAGTAACGGGAAGAACGGGCGGACGCGCCGTATTGGGATGGAATCGTCCGGCCTCTTCGTCCAGTTCGCGGGCAAGTATTCTGAGGACCAGACTCTCGCATGTCCGCCCCTGGCAAAGTCCCATTCCGGCCCTGGTCCTGCGTCTTATACCCGCGATGTCACGCGCACCTTCCCTGATGGCCTTTTTGATTTCGCCTACGGTTATCTCCTCGCACCGGCATATGATCAGATCGTCATCCAATACGCTCACCTCTAATCCTCGCGATGCCCCTGACCTCATCTGCCATCCCCTTCGGCACGGCGATGGTCACCACAGCGGTACGGTCGTTCCTTTTCGGATTGGAGATCCTCAACACGGTGCCATCGCAGACCACGCTCCCCGCCCTGTCCACGGCTAAAACCACATCTCCTTCCCGCGGAAGGGGGACGTATTCGTACGGGAAGGACACAGAGGCCTCTTTGTCCGAATAGGTCTTGTCCACGACGAATATGGCAAGCCCCGGGCACCTGGCCACGCATATCCCGCAGCCCGTACATTTCTCTTCGTCAAGCCTCGGCAGGTTGGTTATCGGGACCCCCACCTGTATCGCCTTTCTCGGGCAGGCGAGCTCACACGGGTTACAGGGGATTTCCTGGACGCACTCCACCACCGCCACCGGCCCCCGCTTGAAGCGTTCTTCTGAGGGGTATCCGGGAGATTTCTTCAATTCTTCCTCCGTCGGGAACCCGTCCACCGTCAGCCCGCGCGGCATATCTTCTCACCCACCTTGATGACCTCGGACTTCGCATCCGCCCGTGCCTTTCCGAAGGGGCCTATGCGGAGCATGGAAAGCCTCTCTCTTATGCTCTCTTTCTCGTCTGCGGCGTCCGGGCCACCCTTCCCCAGGGACTCCGCAGCCGAAAGCCCTGCGAGCCTCCCCTCTTCCAGGGCAGTGCTCGCTTCCTCAACGCCGGCCAGGTCGCCCGCCACGTAGATTCCGGGAACCGAGGTATGCATGTTTTCATCGTGAACGGGCATCCACCCACCGAGCACCGGCGAGTAAATGAGTTCGCATCCGGCCAGGGCAGCGAGCTTCGCGTACGGCTTTAGTCCGGCCGCGATACAAATGGTATCCACGTCGAGGAACTGCCTTGTTTCTTCAATGGGGTTATGATGCTCGTCGTAGGCGACGATTTCCGCGCCTTCCACCTGGCGGTCCCCAAAGGCCCTCAAGACCGTATAAGACGTGAGAATGGGGACTCCCGCCCTCCTCACCTTAGCGGAGTGAACCCCGTATCCCCCGATCTTCGGGGCGACCTCTACTATGGCTACCACCTCGGCGCCCGCCTGGAGAAGTTGGTAAGTGACTATGAGACCGACGTTGCCGGAACCCACCATGAGGACGCGCTTTCCGGGGAGGACTCGCTCGACGTTTATCATGGTCTGGGCAGCACCCGCCCCCATAACTCCCGGCAAGGTCCATCCGGGAAAGCTGACCGCATTCTCTGAGGCGCCCGTCGCAAGTACCACCCGAGATGCGTGCACCATCTCCTTCGAAGCGGTCCTGGTGGCCAAAATTCCGCGCGCAATCTCGAGCACCGGCCCTGGGTATATGGCATATACCGCGGCATCGAGCCACACCTCGACACCGGACGAAACCGCTTCTTCGTAAAGATCCCGGGCGATGTCTATCCCCCTCGTGCCGGCACGGTGTTCGTGGGAACCGAAGAACTTGTGTATCTGCTTTATGAGCTGGCCCCCAGCCTTCAGGTTCATGTCGACCAGCAACACGTTCAGGCCTCGTTTTTGCGCCTCGATGGCGGCAGCCAGACCCGCAGGACCCGCTCCGACGACCGCCACGTCAAACCTCTTCATCCGACTCAGCCCTTCCTCCGCTACCGTGCTGCGTCTCGATGACCATTCCAGAAGCGACGGGCGTGACACATGTCCTGACGTTAGGGACGCCGTTCACTACCATCACGCAGTCGGTGCATTGACCTATGCCGCAGAAAAGGCCCCTCGGTTCGTGCCTTTTCGAGGTGTACCTGTTTACCCTTATGCCGGCCGCCAACAGCGCGGCGGCTATGGTCTCACCCTCTCTTGCTTCGATTTTCTTGCCATCTACCACGATCTGGACCACCCTCCCGGGCGTAAGCCCGCCCAGGATCGGGTGTTCGGTCACTCTCATTCCGGATTCATCTCCCTCTTTGTCTCTCTCCGCAGTGCTGGCTAAGGCTTGAATCACGTCCCCAACAAAAACCCGTTTTTCAACGGATCTTCGGGGTCGACTACGAACTGGTGGATTCCTGTGACATAGGCAGATCCGGTCACTTCGGGCAATACGGCGGAATAAGGCCCCGCCTTCGCTTCCTCGACCGCTTTCGCCCGGAAAATCGTGCCTATGAGGCTCTCGTGGACGAACTCCTCGCCCAGTTTGAGCTCTCCCTTTGCGTAAAGGGTTGCCACTTTGGCCGAGGTGCCGGTTCCGCATGGTGATCTATCTATGGCGCCAGGTGGGAACACGACGGTATTCTTCACATGAGCCTCGGGATGTGTGGGCGGGCCGTAGAATTGAACATGCGTGAGCCTATCGATGAACGGCTTCTCGGGATGCTTCACTTCCATTTGAGCGTTCACGGCGTCTTTTATCACCTTGGCCGTGCGGATTATCTCTGCGGCGTTTTCGGGTATGAGGGTAAGCCCTACCGACGCCGCTTCGACGATGGCATAGAAGTTGCCACCGTAAGCGATATCCATACGGACCTCGCCGTATCCAGGGACGTTCACTTTTACATCAGACGCATAGAGGAAAGAGGGTACGTTCTTGAACGTCACGCTTTTGGCCACATTATCCTTCACCGCGACGTTCACACTAACGAGACCTGCCGGCGTATCCAGAACGATCTTGGTGACCGGTTCCGTCACGGGGACTATACCCGCTTCGACCATGGCCGTGCAACATCCGACGGTATCGTGTCCGCACATGGGAAGGTAGCCGCCGACTTCGATATATATGACGCCTACGTCAGCTTGTGGATCACATGGCTGGGTCAAGATCGCCCCCGACATGACACCGTGGCCGCGGGGCTCATACATCAACATGGTTCTGAGCCAGTCCATGTTGTCTTTCAGATAGAGCATCTTTTCGCTCATGGTCTTACCCGGAATGTACGGGATGCCGCCTATGACGTTCCTGGTGGGCTCGCCCGCTGTGTGTGTGTCTATAGTGGAAATGAGACGGCTAAAACGCACGCTCTAAACCTCCTTTACTTTGTTGCCCTCATACTTTATTGCCCTCAATTGCCCTCAGTTCCCTTTACCTCTCTTTACCCTCAGTTCAGAACCGGTGAGTACCAGCGTGTCCCCCGAGTTTACCCTCTCGAAATCCTCCCGCGATATCACCACGATGGGGACCCATCGCCGGTAGATCTGCCGACCTACGATGGACCCTATAGCTAAGATGGGCTCTGTTTCGACGTTGACTATGGCCGAAGGTGCCGTCCCCGCCCGAATCGCTTCCAAAAGGACAGCGGAAGAACTGCTTGATCCCTTCCCGCATGGGAACAGTAAGACCTTGCCGGTGACGTACTGCCCAAAGAGGTCGTGCCTCGGATCGATGACTTTGCCCGTGGAAGGGTCAAGCCCGCCCCAAAAACTCAGAGGCATCCTCGAAACGAGGGCTTCTCCGGAGGCTTCTCCTGATACCACTGTCTTCGCCGGTATCACGGTAGCATCTACAGGATTCACGGATTCCGCCGGTACGTGTTGTGCCAGTATGGTTTGTGAATGTGAGCTACATCCGCTCATTGCTCGGCGCCCCCTCCGTCGGACGCTCTCTCGAATAGTCCGGTGACCGCCGCTTCGACACAAGTCCGAACCCCGCCGAGAATGACTTTGGCTCCCGTATGTCCAGGAGCATAGTGGGCCATCTTTCCGGAGTTGGTGAGAATCACGCCGAAACCCCAGCCGGTCAGCGGGAAATTGAGGATGCAACCGTCGAGCAGCAGCTTCACACCCGCGTCGACCAGCGCACGGTCAAGCCCCGCACGCCTGAGGAGTCCTTGGACCGTGGCGTTACTCTGAACCCAGAACTCGGTCTTCGCCGAGACCTTGCGGCCGCGGAGTGCTCGGAGTATGGAAACCACTTCCGAGTACGAGGCGTGGGGACACCCGATCACCACGAGATCCACCGGTATCCCGTAAGATTCGCGGCGGCGAAACCCCGTTGTGGAAAAGGCAGTGCTGAGTGTTTTCGCGGTAGCCTCGAGATCCCCGAGGCCTAAAACCACGACTTCCTCGGGGGGCGCACCGCCAAAGGCCGCCTCCACGGAGGGCGCCTCCGGCGTTACTCCAACTATATGAAAAAGTCCTATGGCCCCGGACGACGCTGCAGCGGCACTGAAGGCCTTGAGATTGTCCGGCGTTCCGCCTGGAAGCCCTTCGATTACAGCGACTCTGTCACGGGCGATCTTTCCTACCAGGTATCCCGCAGACGAGTACAGCGAATCGTCTTTGAGGATGGATTCCGTGATCCCCTTGAAACGTATGAGAACCTGTCCCCGCCTATTTTCGTCGAGGTAGAGCCCAAACTCCGGAACGCGCCCCGTTATTGCGCCGCAGATGTCGACGAGATCGCCGTGGCGGTTGGTGCGCGCTCCCAACACCGAGTTGGCGTAGTTTATGGCGTTTGATTCCGCCCAGGCTACGGCTTCGCCGAATCTCGGCACCAATCCGTACTGATAAGGTGCACAGGTCCAGGTCGGTATGCACCCCATCTTCAGGTACGCCGCTTCCATGGCCGCGCACTTGGCCGCGTGTTCCGGCGGTATCCTGAATTCGGACCATGCGTCGATATCGCGCGCGGTGATGTTGAGGGTCGTGGGCACTCGTACCTTCGCGCCAAGTGACGCCAGGAGTTCCGCGAATTCGAGGCCCGCGTCGCCCGTGGCGGAATACGAGCACCCGTCTATGTGCGCTTGGGTTATGGGTATCATTCTTGAGGCCCCGTAAACCTCTCCCATTTCGACGAGGATCGTCATGGCAAGGCGAACCGCTTCCCCTTGTTCACCCCGTAACATTCCTTCTTCTTCGCGGGTAAGGAACATAGGTAAATACCTCCCCACCACGTAGCCATGTCGCTACCCAGCCGTGCAGGTGTAGCCACGCAGCCGTGTAGCCGTACGTCTCGGGTGTCCCTGGGTCCAACTACTCCCCAAGATACGCCTTGCGGACGCGCTCGTCTTTCATGAGATCGGTGCCAAGCCCTTCGAGGACGATGCGACCTGTCTCCAGTACGTATGCGTAGTCGCTCAGCTCAAGGGCCCTTTTTGCGTTCTGCTCAACCAATAGCACCGTCTTCCCCTTGGCGTTTATTTCCCCGATAATCCGGAATATCCCCTCGGCAAGCTGCGGCGCAAGTCCCAGGGATGGTTCGTCCATCATGAGGAGATCCGGTCGCGACATGAGCGCTCTCCCCACGGCGAGCATCTGCTGTTCCCCTCCGGAAAGCAGGCCGGCCCTCTGCTTTATCCGTTCCTTGAGCCGCGGAAAGAGGGAAAACACCCATTCGAGGTCCTCCTCGATCTTTTGCTTGTCTGTCCTCGAATAGGCTCCTGCCTTCAGATTCTCAAGCACCGTAAAATCGGCAAACACCCTGCGCCCTTCGGGTACCAGCACAACTCCGGATTCCACTATCTTATTGGTAAGTCGCCCCACGAGTTCGGTCCCTTTAAACTTGATGCTTCCGCTCTTAGGCTTTACGAGGCCAACGATGCTCCGCAGGATCGAGCTTTTTCCCGCGCCGTTTGCGCCCACCAAGGTAATGATTTTGCCGTCCGGAACCTTTAAAGAAACGCCCTTGACTGCGTGAATGCCCCCGTAGTAAACGTTCAAACCCTCAACTTCAAGCACTGGCCTTCACTCCCAGGTAGGCCTCGATAACCTTCGGGTCGTGTTGGACCTCTAAAGGCGAGCCTTCCGCGATTTTTACGCCGTAGTTCAGGACTGCGATCCTTTCACAAAGGCCCATGACGAGGCTCATGTGATGCTCGATGACGAGCACGGTCAGATCGAATTGGTCCCGGATTTCCTTGATGAATTTCGTAAGTTCCGCTACTTCCTGCGGGTTCATCCCCGCAGCGGGCTCATCCAGGAGTACAAGGCGCGGTTGGGTAGCGAGCGCCCTTGCGATTTCAAGGCGCCTCTGCAATCCGTACGGCAGACCCCCCGCCTTTTCCGATTTGAACCCGAGAAGCCCTACTACGTCCAGGAGCTCCTCGGCCCGCGTAAGCATGGCCCTTTCTGTACGCTCGTAACCTCCCATTCCCAGCATCGCCGCCGCGAAAGAGTGACCGAGCCTGCAGTGCATACCCGCGAGAACATTTTGGAGCACCGACAGGTTCCCGAAGAGCCTTATGTTCTGGAAGGTACGTGCGATACCGAGCTTCGCCACCTGGTCGGGGCGTAGACCGTTTAGCGTTTTTCCTTCGAAGATGACCTTGCCCTCGGTCGGAGGGTAATGTCCGGTGATCATGTTGAAGACCGTCGTCTTGCCCGCTCCGTTGGGTCCGATTATGCCGAAAAGCGCTCCCTTCCATATGTCAAGATCCAGGGACGATACTGCTACGAGGCCGCCGAACCTGATCGTCAGGGACTCAAGCTTCAAAATGGCATCAGGAGTCGGCCCTACACGAACGTTCTCCGTCATCCCCTCACCCCCTTGGGCGCCTCGGCTGGTGCTTCGGCGACGCACCGGGGCCAAATACGTCGGAGTATCGGGTCGATGCTTAGCTCTCTCTGCCCCATGAGCCCTTGGCGGAAACGGAGGATCACAACCAGGAGTAGCACTGAGAACAATACCATCCTCATGCCGGGGATCCCGGGAATTCGTATGATCCCTAAATTCATGGGGGCTTCGATGAAGCGGAGCGCCTCCATGGCGATGGCGTAGGCGAATGCCATGATGACAGTACCCGTGATGCTTCCAAGGCCGCCCGCCACCACTATGGTCAGCACCTGGAACGTAGCCGCCATGGTGAACATCTTGGGGTCTACGGCAGAGGACCAATGGCCGAGGAGAGCACCTCCTACGCCCGCAAAGAAAGCCCCGATGGCGAAAGCTTCGACTTTATGGTGCGTCAAGTCTATTCCGACGGCTTCGGCCGCGATGTCATCCTCGCGGATCGCCATGAAGGCGCGTCCGAAGCTGGTTTTCGCAAGCCTCATGGCAAAGATGACCGAAAACGCAGCCCACCCGAAAGTCCAGTACATATTGGCATACTCTGGAATACCTTTGAGCCCGAGCGACCCGTTGGTGATGGACTGCATGTTGTTTATGAGCACCCTTACTATCTCGGAGAACCCTAAAGTAGCCATGCCGAGGTAATCGTCGCGGAGCCTCAAGACAGGTATACCGATCAAGACCGCGAAAACCGCGGCGAGCAAACCGCCTATGAGGACCGCCGGGAGAAACGGGAGTCGAACATTGGCAAGTAGGGGGTGGATTGGAATGATAAAGAAATTTGCCGCCTTTTGCGCGGGTGACATTGTCAAAAGTGCGGACGTGTAGGCCCCGATCGCCATAAAGCCCGCGTGCCCCAGGGAAAATTGCCCCGTATAGCCGTAAATTATGTTGAGTCCCACGGCAAGGGTCACGTTGATGGCGCCGACGCTCAACACCCGTCTTTTGTAAGGGTCGAGCGACCCTTGCGCCCATATCACCGCAACCGCCAAAAGCGCCAGAATCAGGATGTAAACCAGGATTCTCAGTCGTCCGTCGGCAACCCGGGCAGGAGTCTTTGCGCTTACTGCGCTAGCGCTTTTGCCTGCAATTGCGCTCATACTTTCACCCGCCCTTCCTGGCCCAGTATGCCCGTGGGCTTCCAAAGGAGAATCAAGATGAGGGCTACGAACGCTATTGCGTCGCGGTAGCCGGAAAAAGCAGGAAATACCGCCACTAACAGTACTTCCGCCAGTCCCAGCATGAGGCCACCGATGGTGGCGCCTTGAACGTTACCGATACCGCCGAGGACCGCTGCGACGAATGCCTTCAGTCCCGGAAGCCCACCCATGAAGGGGTTTACCTGTGGAAACTTGATGGCCCAAAGGATGCCCCCAACCGCCGCCAGAGAAGAGCCTACGACGAAGGTGAGGGCGACGGTCTTGTCTACATCTATGGCCATAAGTCGGGCCGTATCGAAATCACTGGATAAGGCACGCATGGCAAGCCCAGGCTTCGTTCTGTAAAGCATGTAACTGAGGGCTATTACCAGTACCGCAGACGCGGCGATTATGGCGAAGGTGACAGTGGGAACCTTGACCGATCCGATATCCATGACCTGGTCGAAGACAGGCGGTCTGAAGAAGGACTTCGGCCTTCCACCGAAGATTATCACCATCAAGTTTTCCAATAGGAAGGAAACCGCTATGGCCGATATCAATACCGAAATCCGGGGTGCATCCCGAAGCGGTTTATAGGCCACACGTTCTACGAGAACGCCCAAAGCGGCCGTCAGGACGATCGCCATGACATACGCGGCACCCCAAGACAGTTGAAGGAGTGCCACTCCGACGAAGGCCAGATAAGCGCCGGCGGTGAATATGTTCCCGTGGGCGAAGTTTATCAATCTCAAGATCCCGTAGACCATGGTATAGCCTATCGCCACGAGCGCGTACAAAGAACCGAGCGAAATCCCGTTGGCGAGGTGCTGTAAAAACAAAGCTAGTGTCATAGCATACACCCTTCCGGCCGGACCGGTGGGTTTCGGCTTCTTTCTTTGAGGGGGGATGTTTAGGGTGTCCCTACAAGGATCCGAAACCGCACCAGCCCGGCCAGTCTGTTACTTTAACCGTCCGTTTCCGTTACTATAGGTGTCTAATAGCTTCTATAGTGCCCTTTTTCTTACTAGTGCCCTTCTTCCAAATGGGGCATCCGGAGCATCTTACACATACGGCGGTCAACGATTCTTGCTTTCATGTGAGACGATTTTGGCTTTTGGGCTTACGGCGTAACGGTGCACACGTAATGGAACTCACCGTTCTCCACCCTGAGGATAGGTGCCGGTTTTATCGGGTTACCGGTTTCGTCTATGGTAATGACCCCGGTCACACCCTCCCAATTCTTGGTGGACCTCAGTTCCCTGTTTATGGCCTCGGTATCGAGGCTGCCTACCTTCTCGATGCAATCGAGGAGGAGGTTATAGTTGTCAAACGCTATGGCGGAGTACGCGTTAACGGGCTTTCCGTACTTGGACTCGTAAGCCTCTACGAATTTCCTGGCCTTTTCGGAAGTGGCCGCCTCCCGGGCGAAGTGGCTGCAGAAAGTGAGCCCTTCGGCATCCTTGCCGCCTACTTCTATAAGCTCAGGAGCTTCCCAGGCATCACCACCGAGAAGGGGCTGCTTTATGCCCATTTCACGCGCTTGCTTGGCCAAAAGGGCACCGTCACCGTAGTATCCGGGAACGAAGATCACATCGGGGTTTTTGGACTTCACGAAGTTGAGCTGGGCCGTAAAGTCCTGGTCACCGGTGTTATAGGATACGACTGCGACTATGGAGTTGGGGTCTTTGGTCAATTCCTGGAATGCGTTACGGAAGTAGCTCGCAAGGCCGATGGAATAGTCTTGCGCCACGTCCTGGATGATAGCCGCGGTCTTCGCTTGGAGGGTTCCCACGGCGTATTTGGCCATGACCTTTCCCGCAAACGGGTCTTGGTAGTTGGTACGGGTTACATATTGACGTCCTTGGGTAACGAGGGGACTGGAGGCATCGGGAAGAACCGGGATTTTCGCTTTTTCGGACACATTGATTCCGGCGATTGCGAGCGAAGAACCGTAGCAACCCAAGACTGCCACTACTTTTTCTTGTTCGATTAGCCTCGCCATGGAGTTGGCGGCTTCCACTTTATCCGACTTGTTGTCTACGACGACGAGTCTAACGGGTTTACCGAGAACGGTCGGCCGCATCTCGTTGGCCAGCTTGTCGCCTTCGAGTTTCTGCGCACCACCGGCTGCCAGGCTACCGGTTAACGGCTCCCAAACACCGATGCGTACTTCATCTGGTAAGGCAGCCGATTCCGATTTCTCACCGGACTCTTCTTGGGGTTTTTCTGAGGGTTCCGACTTCTGTCCACCGCCGCAACCTACGATGAGGCTTGACGCGAAAACGAATACCAGTAGCAGCATCAAAAGACTCTTCCTCATCATTGTAGCCCCCTTTTGGCTTCTAAATGAAATACTTGCCGTTTCTGCCTATAGACACATGTTGCCCGTACTTCATTCACACCCCCTCACGTTGTCTTGTAAAACTGCCCAAAAGTAGAAGGAGATATCAGATGTCTGATGACCTCTCCAACTTTAGTCCCCTTAACCAGTACCGCGGGGATATGAAACCAAGGGAAACCCTTATTGTACTAGCTGGGTCTATTGTACCGGGCTTGTCCTCCGAGAACCGTATGTATGGGGCAGTCTCTCCGTACTGGGCCTGCCCGTTAGGGCCAGATCTGTCGCATAGATCAGTGCCGCCCGGTACCTCCGGGGGCTCGTCCGGTTTCTACTTAAGGCTAGACCCGTCGTAATAGATCGGTGCTACCACATAGGACAACCAATCGATTATTGGGCCAACAATCGCTTTACGCCGCCTAGGTGAGCTACCATAAGCGCCGCCGCGCGCTCTCCGTCATGCAAGGCCACCGATTCGATCATTTCTTCGAAGAGAAAAATATCCTTCCGTGATGCGGCCGTAGTTCGCTTGAAGTTTTCGGCTTCCGAATACACTCTCCCGATCAAAATCTCTACGAGTTTACTCAGCACCGGGTTTTGAGAGGCCCTCGCCAAGGTCAGGTGAAACTGAAGTTCCGCCTCGAAATAACCGTCAAGGTCGCTCCCCTTCATCAGTACAAGAAGGCGCTCAAGCTCCTCGATGTCTTCGCGCGTAGCTCTTTCGGCCGCAAGTCTCGCCGTCGCCACCTCCACGAGGGCTCGCGCTTCCATTAAGGCCGGGATCGGAGCGTCCTGAATCATCTGGCCCCAGTTGAACCCCTCCAACAAAGACAGGGCATTCTCGGATAGAAACCTGCCTACCCCCTGGCGAGTCTCTATCATCCCGATATGCTCCATGGCCTCAAGCGCTTCCCTTATGGAAGACCTTCCCACACCATAGCGTTGAGCCAATTCCTTCTCGGGAGGTATCCTTTCGCCCGGAGACAAAATCCCGTCGCGTATCATCTTTTCGATCTCACTGGCGACCAACACGGAAAGAGGAGGTCTATTCAGCTTCTCAGACAATAGTATCACCTTTGGCCATCAATTGGCAGGATTTGTCTCTCATCTACGAGGAAGGCCGAAAATAGGTCAGACATCTGGTTGTTAATCTTCGGCAAGCAAGGAGAAAATCCTTCAAGCTAGGCGGATTAGAATATTAGGAATTCTTCCCCAGCAGTACAACCCTGACCCTAAATAGAGGGTTACTTGCATACACATTTCGGTCGTATACGCGGGGCGGCAGGAAGCAGCCATCTTTCGGTAGCCGCGAATCGTCTTCCTCAATATACATCCTCGGCAGTATACACCCTCGGTACCCTGCTCCCTATCCCCGTGAGGATCTCATGGGGTATGGTATCGACCCATCGCGCCATTTCGTCGGCGGTGATCGCGTCGTCTCCCTGTCGACCGAGGAGCGTTACGGTGAGGTCCGGGCGAATTTCGAGGCTAGCGACATTTCCTTCTCCGTCTACGTCTGCGTCGGCCGTATTCGATCCCTTTTTCACGGTTTTCCCCGTATCCAGGTCGCATCGGTCCTCGCGTGATCGGTCCTCACGCGATTGGAGATCATACAGTCCGCACGCGTCAGGGCCGAGATCGAGCATCATCTGGTCCATGCACACCCGTCCGGCGATCCGTACCCGGCGGCCTCGAAAGAGCGCTTCTCCCCTGTTGGAGAGCGCGCGGGGGTAACCGTCGGCGTAACCCACGGGCACGGTGGCGATTACTGTTTCCCGGGGAGCCACGTAGGTCGAGCCGTAGCTTATGGGCGCGCCCGGCGGCACCCTCTTTACGTGGACTATCCGGGTCTTCCACTCGAGGCAAGGTTTGAGGCAGGCCTTCCTCAGGGTCAGTTCCGAGGGAAGGTAGCCGTAGATGCTGAGACCGGGCCGTACCATATCGAGGTGGGTCTCGGGGAGGTCTATTGTGGCGGCGCTGTTGGCGCAGTGCCTCATACCCGGCTTGAAACCCTCTCGGGAGAGGGTTTCAAGTGCTTCGACGAAGACGGCGAACTGCTTTTTGGTGTAAGACTTATCCGGAGCGTCGGCACAGGCGAAGTGGGTAAAGGCCCCCTCGAGGGACACTTCAGGGGAATAACGGAGTGCCGTGGCGACCTCCATCAATTCGGAGCCCGGCCTTGCGCCTATCCTGCCCATGCCCGTCTCAACCTTGAGGTGAACCCTCGCGCGCCTCCCGGCGCGCCTTGACGCTTGGCTCGCTTGTCTTACGTGCTCCGCGGAGAAGACGGT
>DUSP01000107.1 GCA_012842575.1 Clostridia bacterium | reverse complement strand
CTTTACAGGCCCTCGCGATGGCATCTAGGTTCGACCCCCGACCGGAGGCCAATACTCCCACCTTCAACCGACCACCGGCGCTCCTGCCCGCGCCTTCTCCCGTTCCGTCGTCGCCTCCGGAGGATGTCCGAACAGCCGCTTCGTCGGGAGTAAACATCCCTTCGGGAGGTATAGGGCCTCCGCCCTCCCCCCGTACGCCCTCTCCCCGTATAGGGTTCACCGCGGAACACTCACTCCTCGAACACCACGAAGGGTTTCTCGGATCCACCATTTATTCCCTCGCTTTGAGACTGTCGGATCTCTCCAATAAACCAGACCCGTTCGCCCGCTTCGGAAAGGATCCTCCTGGCCGTATCAGCGTCCTCGGGTCTGACCACGGCGACCATACCGATGCCCCAGTTGAAGGTCCTGTACGCTTCCTTCCGGTCGATCCCGGTCAGCCTCTCTATGTACGCGAACACAGGCGGAACCTCCCATGAACCCGGTCTGATGACGGCCACCGTGCCAGCCGGAAGGGAACGAGGCAAGTTCTCCACGAGGCCACCGCCCGTAATGTGGGCCAGCCCCAGGACCCGCACCCGTCGCACGAGCGTCAATATGGATTTGACGTAGATACGCGTGGGTTTCAAAAGTTCCTCCCCCAGGGAGGTTCCGAATTCTTCCACATAGTCGTCCACTTTCATTCCGGCCATTTCAAAGAACGCCTTTCGAACAAGGCTATACCCGTTGGAGTGTAGACCCGAAGAGGCAATGCCCAAGATGACGTCGCCGGGTCTTATCCCCTCACCATCTATGATTTCATCCCGTGAAACCGCCCCCACCGCAAAGCCCGCCAAGTCGTATTCTCCAGGCGCGTAAAACCCCGGCATCTCGGCGGTCTCGCCTCCGAGGAGGGCGCAGCCTGCCTCTATACATCCGTCGGCTATTCCTTTCACTATGCTCTCGATGACACCGGCGTCCAGGCGTCCGGTAGCGATGTAATCCAAGAAGAACAAGGGTGTAGCCCCTGAACAGAGGATATCGTTGCAGTTCATGGCCACGCAATCTATACCCACCGTATCGTGTTTGTCCATCATGAAGGCGATCTTAAGCTTGGTTCCCACACCATCCGCTCCCGCGACGAGCACCGAGTGACGGAGGTCGCCGGCAAATTCGCCGAGATCGAATAGCCCCCCAAAACCTCCGACACCCGCAAGTACCCCTGGGATTTTGGTCCTCAGGGCATGCGGGATGATCCTCCTGACGGCGGCATCTCCTTCGTCGATGTCCACTCCCGCCGCCTTGTATGTGACCGCCTCCGTAGTGACTGCCTTTGGGGAAACCGGCTTTGTAGCCGCCTTTAATGCGGCCTCCGCGCCAGCATCATCTGAAACCCCGGACCCAGACCCGGACCCGGCCTCAAAATCAGGCTCCATCGAAAACGACTCGTCCCTCCATGAAAGTCGCGAATTCCCCGTTGCCGGCGGCCCCTCTCCTGGGGCTTCATCGAATGACAATCCGCCCTATCTTTGGCTTACCAAATCCGCCCGGCGAAGTCACCTTGTTATGGGAGATCCTGACGGGCCCTCGAACATCCGCTTGCTCACGCCTTCCGGGATCTTCACCGGATAATTCCCGTCAAAGCAGGATACGCAGAAATCCCGCCTTCCGCATCCCACGGCTTCGATCATGGCGTCCAAGCTCAGATAGCGGAGGCTGTCGGCACCGACTATTCTCTCTATTTCCTCGGGATCTTTGAACGCCGCGATCAACTCGGACCTGGCCCTCGTGTCTATGCCGAAATGGCACGGGTACCTATAGGGGGGTGAGCTGATTCTCAAATGGACCTCTTTGGCGCCCGCATCCCGCAATAGAGATACTATATGCCGTGACGTCGTTCCCCTTACGATGGAATCGTCCACGAGGACGATCCGTTTCCCTCGCACCAGGGACCGGAGCGGGTTCAGCTTCAAGTGAACCCCCAGGTCCCGCATCTCCTGTTTGGGTTGGATGAAGGTCCTCCCTATGTAACGGTTCTTGATAAGGCCCATTTCGTACGGTATTCCAGAAGCCTCCGCATACCCGGAAGCCGCGGAAATGCTCGAATCCGGTACTCCCGTGACGAGATCCGCATCAACGGGGAAGTCCTGTGCGAGTCGCCGGCCGAGGCGCTTGCGCGCAGCATGTACGTTCAGCCCGCGTAGATCCGAATCCGGGCGCGCGAAGTAGATGTACTCGAAGATACAAAGGCGCAGCTCGCCGGGCCTCTTGAAGGTCATGCTCTTTATGCCCGAATCGTCAATGACCAGCAGTTCCCCGGGATCAAGGTCCCGCTCAAAAGTCGCGCCGATGGTATCGAAGGCGCACGTTTCCGAAGCGACGACCCACGCCTCCCCCAGCCGCCCGAGCGAAAGCGGCCTTATCCCGTTGGGATCCCTGGCGGCCATGACGGCCTTCGGAGTGAGGAACACCAGGGCATAGCCGCCTTCGCAGAGTGAAAGGCTCTGTCCAATGGCCTCCACCACGGGCAAACCGCCTTTTCGCGCTACCAGGTGGGCGATGACCTCCGTATCGAGGGTGGTCTGAAAGATGGATCCTTGCTCCTCGAGCTCTCTCCTCAATTCCCCGGCGTTTACGAGGTTTCCATTATGGGCCAAGGCCAGCTCTCCGCCAATGAACCTTATCTTCAGGGGTTGGGCGTTGGCCAGGTTCGTATCTCCCGTCGTGGAGTAACGGACGTGTCCTATGGCCGCAGTAACGCCGGCACTGCCGCCGAGGTCTTCCAGAATATGCCTGTCAAAGACCTCTGAAACGAGACCCATTCCCCTGTGAAAGCGGATTGCGCCGTCTTTTGAGGCGGCTATACCGGCGCTTTCCTGCCCGCGGTGCTGAAGGGCGTACAAAGCGTAGTGTGTCAGCTCCACAGCCCTGGGGTCCCCGTAAACCGCGAAGACCCCGCATTGCTCCCGGGGCCTTGAGACGTCATTATCAATCGGAATAGGGCCCTTGTCCGGGCTTTCTGGACATCGCCTTATCATCAAATCTCCCCCGCCAAGCCTCCTCCATTTTCGCCGTAGATACCATTATAACAGTAAACCCGTCTATATTCACCCAAAGCCCATCCGCCGTCACCCGGCCGATCGCGGTCACCGGGGCGCCTTCCGTACGGCCGATCTCAGAAAGCGCGGGCATGTCGTCCGGATGAAGGGTTACCACTATCCGTGACTGTGCCTCTCCGAAGAGAAGCGACTCGACGAACCATGGTTCGTCAGCGTCTTCCTCCTTCACCGGACGCTCGGGAGCGGACTTTGGGCTCCTTAAGCTTATCTCGGCCCCTCGTGAACCCGGTCTTCCCAGCATGCAGCACTCTGCCAGGGTTACCGCCAAGCCGCCCTCCGAGCAATCGTGGGCAGAATGAAGGAGTCCCGATTGCGCCGCTCTTAGGCATGTCCGCTGGACGCGCTTCTCCACGTCCAGGTCGATCTGGGGCGGCTTTCCCGTGACGAGCCCTGTCTTCACCTTGAGGTACTCGCTTCCCCCGAGGGACGCCCCGCGCCCGTCGAGGGGACCGATCAACGCGACTATGTCACCCTCACGTACAAAACCCGACGACAACCTCTGCTTCACATCGTGGATGATTCCGAGCATCCCCACCACGGGAGTCGGATAAACGGGTTTGCCAAGAGTTTCGTTATAAAAACTGACGTTGCCTCCGGTCACAGGCGTCCCCAGGATTTCACACGCCAGGGCCATCCCCCGCACCACCCTCGAAAACTGCCACATGGTTTCACCTTTCTCGGGGTTGGGAAAGTTCAGGCAGTTGGTAATGGCCACGGGTTCCGCTCCGGTCGAAACCACGTTCCTGGCAGCCTCCGCCACCGCTATAGCCCCTCCCATTTCGGGGTCGAGGTACGCGTAACGCCCGTTTCCGTCCATGGTAAGGGCTATCGCTTTACCGGTACCCTTCACCCTCAAAACGGCTGCGTCCCCTGCTCCGGGAAGAACGGCCGTGTTGTTCTGAACCATGTGATCGTACTGGCTGTACACCCACGCTTTATCCGCAATGGTGGGCGAGGATAAGCACTTCAAGAGATCGCGCGAGAAACGTGGTAAATCCTTTTCCTCTTCGGGTTCCTTTTCGGGTTCCCCCGGTTCCCCTTCGGGCTCGCATCGAGCCTTTCCGGATCGAGTCTTTCCGGCGGACGCAAGCTCCGCAAGAAGCGAGGGACCCGGCTTAGCCCCCAAAAGGGATACCGGATCCCTGGACCACTCTTCGTCGATATACGAGGGCCGCGATTCCCGGCTCAAAACCACCGGTACCTGTTCTGCAAGGGCTTTGGCGGGAACGCGCGCTTCTATGATCTCGCCGCGCTTCACGGTGAGCATGCCGTCGTCGGTAACCCGCCCGATCAGCGCGCAGCCTATTCCCCATCTACGGCATACTTCCGCGATCTCATTCTCCCGGCCCGACTTCCCTATGACGAGCATTCGTTCCTGCGATTCGGAAAGCATGATCTCATAGGGGGTCATCCCGCTCTCCCGCAATGGAACCTTGTCAAGGTCAATTTCGATTCCGGTTCCGGCGCGTGCGGCAGTCTCGGCGCACGAAGAGGTAATCCCGGCAGCTCCCATATCCTGAATACCTATGACATAGCCCCTTTCCACCAACTCGAGGCAAGTCTCGATGGCGAGCTTCTCCATAAAGGGATCGCCCACCTGGACGTTGGGGCGGCTGGCTTCGGAATCTTCGCCGAGCTCCTGAGACGCGAAGGTGGCTCCGTGAATTCCGTCCCGACCCGTCGAAGCGCCCACTAGGAAAACCGGGCTTCCCACCTCGCTGGCCCGAGCGCGCGCAATGCGATCTATCTCGACTAGACCCACACACATCACATTACAAAGGGGGTTTGACGCATACGCTTCATCGAAATAGACTTCACCGCCAACCGTCGGGACCCCTATACAATTCCCGTAGCCTGCTATGCCCGAAACCACCCCTTGAAAGAGAAACCTCGAGCGCGGATCATCCGGCGGGCCGAAGCGCAAGGAGTCCAGAATCGCTACGGGACGCGCCCCCATGGCGAGAATGTCTCTGACGATGCCTCCGACGCCTGTAGCCGCGCCTTGATACGGTTCCACCGCCACCGGGTGGTTATGGCTCTCGCACTTCATCACCACCGCCCAGCGCTCGTCAAGGCGGATGACGCCGGCGTTTTCACCTGGGCCTATGAGTATCCTGGAACCTTGAGTGGGAAAGAGCTTGAGATAGGGACGCGAGTGTTTATAGGAACAGTGCTCGGACCACATCACCGAGAACATCCCTAGTTCCGTCCAGTTGGGTTCCCTGCCCAGGATTTCGACGATCTCTCGGTATTCGGCCTCCGTAAGACCGAGTTCCCACCAAGATGGGCGGCTTTGGCCCTGCTCTTGGCCTCGGCCCCGACCTTGACCTTGGTCTCGAACTCGGTCTTGGACCTGACCGCGCTTTTGAGCTCGGCCATTTCTCACGTCCCGGTCCCGGCTCGTATTCATGAGCCCACCCCCCGCCTGCCCGAAAACCAGGAGACTATAGATTCAAAGAGCCGCCGTCCGTCCTCCCCACCCAAAAGCTCCTCCACGCAGCGCTCCGGGTGTGGCATCATGCCTAGGACGTTGCCAGCTTCGTTGATGACGGCGGCGATGTTTCCGACGGAGCCATTGGGGTTTGTCTCTGGTGCGATCCCGCCTTTCTCGTCAGAGTACCGGAATACCACTCCACCGCGAGCCTCTAAAGCTTCTATGGTTCGGGAGTCAGCATAGTAGTTCCCGTCGAAGTGAGCGATGGGCATCCTGATCACTTCGTGCTCTTCGAAGAGACACGTAAACGGGTTTTTATTGTTCTCCACTCTGAGATGGACGTACTTACATAGGAAACGAAGGCCCTTGTTCCTCAGCATGGCTCCGGGCAAGAAGCCCGCTTCAAGAAGGATCTGAAACCCATTACAGATACCGAGTACGAGCCCTCCGCCATCGGCGAAATCCTTTACCGCCTTCATCACCGGGGAAAAGCGGGCGATGGCCCCTGTTCTCAAGTAGTCCCCGTACGAAAATCCACCGGGGAGTATGATGCAATCGAAGCCCCGGAGGTCGGTGACCGTATGCCATATGTAGTCGACATCGCAACCGAGAATGTCCCTTATGGCGTAATAGCAGTCCTGATCGCAGTTGGATCCGGGAAACACCACGATTCCGAACTTCACGGGGCTATACCCCCAGCTCCTTCACCGGACGAGTCCATCGGAATCACGGCGAACTCGAATTCCTCGATGACCGGGTTTGAAAGGATCTTCCGCGCCATCTCCTCCACCAAAGCCCGGGCTGCGCTCTTTGAGGGCGCCTCCATCTCGACCCTGATGTTCTTGCCGATCCTCACATCTTTGACCCCACCGTAACCCAGATCGAGCAACGCCCCCTTTACGGCGCTTCCCTGGGGATCGAGCACCGTCTTTTTCGGCATCACTTTGACGGTAGCTACGTATCTCACTGACAGCACCACCTCAATCGACTTCTCCAATCACTCGGGACAGCACTTCCCGGTAGGCCTCTTCCACGCTGCCGAGGTCGCGACGAAACCGGTCTTTGTCGAGCTTCTCCTTTGAGTCCCTGTCCCAGAGCCTGCATGTATCAGGGGATATCTCGTCCCCGAGGATGACGGAGCCGTCGGGCCTCTTGCCGAATTCCAACTTGAAATCCACCAGGATCAGCCTCTTATCCGCAAAAAACCCCGAAAGGATTTCATTAGAGCGTAGTGCCATGTTCGTCAAAACCCCGACTTCCTCGTCCGTGGCCAGATTCAGCGCCCTGACATGATATTCGTTGATCAACGGATCCCCGAGGGCATCGCTTTTCAAGTATAGCTCCACCACCGGCACCTTGAGGGGCGTTCCCTCCTCAAGTCCCAAGCGTTTCGAGATGCTCCCCGCGGCTATGTTCCTCACGACGACTTCGATGGGTATTATCGTGAGTCGCCTGACGAGCATGTCCGTGGGAGACAGAAGTTTCACGTAATGATTCGCTACCCCTTCGTCCGCGAGAACCTCGAACAGCTTGGCGGAAATACGGGCATTGCATGCGCCTTTGTCTTCGATGATACCCTTCTTCTTGCCGTCGAAGGCGGTAGCGCTGTCTTTGAACTTCATGACATAAAGGTCCGGATCTTGGGTGGCGTATAGTATCTTCGCCTTGCCCTCGTAAAGCCGATCCCCGATTTTAACGGTATCCATCCACGTCCCTCCCGTTCCGAAGTCGCCGTCAGGCAAGCCCCGCTCGTTCGAATATCTCATCGACGTATCTGACATAAAACGTCGTATCAAAAAGGGCATCCATCTCATCACCGGAAAGGACCTCTCTCACTTCCGGGCGCTCCGCGAGGAGAACCCTGAGATCCTCACCGGTTTCCCAGGACTTCATGGCCTCGGACTGAACGACGGCGTAGGCCTCTTCCCGCGTAAACCCCTTCGCGACGAGCGCCAGCATGACGCGTTGGGAGAATATGAGGCCGTGCGTGAGTTTTATGTTTTCGGACATCCGCTCCTCGTAAACCCTGAGTCCCTTTACGACCCCGGTGAACGTCCTCAGCATATAGTCGAGGAGTATGGTACTGTCGGGCAAGATGATGCGCTCCACGGAGGAGTGGGATATATCCCTTTCGTGCCAAAGCGCCACGTTCTCCAAGGCGGCCTGGAGGTTCCCTCTCATCACGCGCGCAAGGCCGCACATCTGCTCGCATGTAACGGGATTTCTCTTGTGGGGCATGGCTGACGAGCCTTTCTGCCAGGCGCCGAACGGCTCCTCCGCCTCACGTACCTCGGTTCGCTGAAGGTGTCTTATCTCCATCGCGAACTTCTCGATGGAGCACGCGGTTATGGCCAATGCAGCCATGTACTCGGCGTGCCTGTCCCGCTGCAGGACTTGCGTCGAAAC
Organism: Clostridia bacterium; assembly: GCA_012842575.1. GTDB lineage: Bacteria > Bacillota > Sulfobacillia > DUSP01 > DUSP01 > DUSP01. Next base: position 18,700 of record DUSP01000107.1, on the reverse strand, counting down.
CGAGGCGGGCTTGAGCTCGAGACGTTCGCACACGTACTTCTCGACGTACGGATCCACCATCGCGTAGGTCCCAACGGCACCGCTCAATCTTCCCACGCCCACGACATCCCGCGCCCTTTGAAGGCGTTCGAGGTTGCGCACCAATTCCGTATACCACACTGCCATCTTGAGCCCGAAGGTCACCGGTTCGGCATGCACACCGTGGGTCCGGCCGATTTGGACGGTGTATTTGTGCCGCAGCGCCTTTTCCTTCACCGCCTCCATCAAGCTTCGAAGATCGGCGATGAGGAGGTCTACCGCCTCCCTTAGGAGCAGAGAAAGGCTCGTATCCACCACATCGTAGGAGGTGAGGCCGTAATGTATGTATTTACCGTCCTCCCCCACCGTCTCGGCCACCGCCGCCACAAACGCGGCTACGTCATGGCGCATCTTCGCCTCCAGTTCACGCACCCGCTCAGGCCGCACAAAAGCGCGTTCCTTGATGTTTTGCAAGGCCGAAAGGGGGACCACCCCCAAGTGCGACCAGGCCTCACATGCCAAAATCTCCACCGTGAGCCACTTGGCGTACTTGTTCTCTTCACTCCAGATACGACTCATTTCAGGAAGGGTATACCGTTCTATCATCGAGCTTCTCCCGCTCCGATACCCTCCGCTTCACCTATAGGGAGGATAGCGGGTTTCCACCTTTCTAATTGGTATCAGTGCCTCCTGTCCCCCTGACGCTCTTGGGCTTCAGCACGGTCCGGTTTCCACCTTTTTAATGGTATCAGTGCCTCGGCGAGGTTTCGTCGGGACCATGAGGGCGCACTCTTGCCTTCTTTGCCAGGTACCCTTCGACCCCGAGGTCGCGGAGCTGCTCCGCTTTCCTTTTCACTTCTTCGCTCTGGTCGTGCATATAGGTCATGAGTTTGGCCTCCAGGTCTTCGTCACAAAGGGCAAGGATTCGCACGGCCAGGAGAGCGGCGTTTTTCGCTCCGTTCACGGCCACACACGCGACGGGCACTCCGCTCGGCATTTGTACCGTCGAAAGTAAGGCGTCAAGTCCGCTCATGACACCCAGCCCACCAAAGCCGCCAAGTGCGGCCGACCCCGCAGGTACGGTGGGCCCCATGGGAACCCCGATCACCGGCAAGACGGTAAGCGACGCTATGACACCAGCCAGGTGAGCGGCACCTCCCGCGGCGGCGATCACCACTTTTACCCCACGCGCTTTCAGCCCCTGGGCATACTCCCTCACGAGTTCGGGAGATCTATGGGCAGACGCTATGGTCACTTCGACTCCGACCCCGAACTCCTTGAGAACCCTCTCGGCCTCTGCCATGCGTTCTAGGTCAGAATCGCTCCCCATGACTATGCTGACAGAAGGCAGGTCTTTCCCTCGATCGCTTCTTTCGCTTGTACTCTCACTCACACTCTGGGGTTCGCTAGGTACCACCGGCATTCCTCCCGTCTTACGGAGCTACCAGCTTTACGGCGCTATCAGCGAGCAAGCGGCCGGCGCCGTCCCGTCGCGTTCTTCACTCCCACTCTATCGTCGCGGGCGGCTTCGACGTGACGTCGTATACCACCCGATTTATGCCCTTTATTTCTCTGGTGATCCTCGTGGACATCCGCTCTAATACGTCGTAGGGAAGTCTTGCCCAATCCGCCGTCATGGCGTCCTGGCTCGTGACTGCCCTAATAGCCACGGCGTGACCGTACGTCCTCTCGTCGCCCATAACGCCTACACTTCGCTCGCCGGTGAGGACGGCAAAGTACTGCCAGATCTCTCGTTCGAGACCGGCTCGAGCTATTTCTTCTCGTACTATCGCATCAGCCTTTCTCACCATCTCGAGGCGCTCCGGAGTCACTTCGCCGATCACGCGTACCGCCAGCCCGGGCCCGGGGAACGGTTGCCGCCAGACCACCTCATCCGGAAGGCCCAGCTCCTTTCCCAGGGCGCGCACTTCATCCTTGAACAAGTCGCGGAGGGGTTCTATCAACTCGAGCTCCATGTCCTCGGGCAGCCCCCCGACGTTATGGTGAGTCTTGATGGTGGCCGCCGTCTTGGTGCCGCTTTCGATCACGTCCGGGTAAAGCGTCCCCTGGACCAGGAACTTGATATCACCCAGCCGGCGCGCCTCTTCTTCGAAGACCCTGATGAACTCGTTGCCTATTACCTTTCTCTTCTGCTCCGGGTCCGTCACGCCGGACAGTTTGCGGAGAAAGCGCTCGCGCGCGTCCACCATGACGATGTTCATTTTGAACTGTCCCCGTAACGTCCCGAGCACCGTGGAAGCCTCGTCCGCCCGCAGGAGGCCGTGGTCCACGAAAATCCCCGTGAGGTTGTCCCCTATGGAGAGATATACCAGAAGCGACGCTACCGTCGAGTCTACGCCCCCGCTCAAAGCCGACACGGCACGCGCGTCGCCCACCTTCTTCTTTATGGCCGCTTTCGCTTCTTCGGCAAAGGACTTCATGGTCCATGTCCTCGGAACGCCGGCGAACTCCAGGAAATTGGACAGGATCCGGTCGCCTCCGGCGGTATGAACGACCTCCGGATGGAACTGGACGCCGAATATTCCTTTCGCCGCGCAGGCGACCGCGGCGATGGGACATCGTTCTGTACGGGCGATAACCTGAAAACCAGGGGGAACCTCCAACACGGTATCACCGTGGCTCATCCACACTTGGCCTCGGTTCGCATCCCCGTCTCCAAAGCCCCTAAGAATCACGTCAGGCTCCAATACCTCAAGAATGGCCTTCCCGTACTCTTCGTGGCCACCCCGTATCACGTGACCTCCGAGGGCATGGCAGATCAGCTGCATTCCGTAACAAATACCCAAAATCGGCAATCCTGACTGGAACAGGCCAGGATCGGGTCGCGGTGCGTCGCGCGCGAACACGCTCGAAGGGCCCCCCGATAGAATCACCGCCTTGCAATTCCGCCCTTTCAATGATCCTATGGGGGTATCAAAGGGTAAGATCTCACAGTATACACCCAGTTCCCTGACTCGTCTCGCTATGAGCTGGGCGTATTGGGCTCCAAAATCGAGTACGACGACCCGCTCCCTCACCGGTCCGCGCAGCGTTCGGCCCCAAAATCGGCTCCCCTAATCACCGAAAGCGCCGGAACAACGCTTGTACGTGCCGTGCAGCACCCTTCTTGTGAGATCTCTTCTTGCGAAACCATAGATGAAATCTCTGAGACCGAGATCGCCGAGGGCGAAATCACCGAAAACACAGAGTGCGCTTCCTTGGTTCGATTTTGGGGTCGCACACCGCTCCCTCCTTTACATATACTGTGTAACTATTGCGTAACCGCTTCTTTCGTTCTTTCGTATTCTTGTGTTCCTTCGTGTTAGTTCCTTCGTGTTAGTTCGTTCTTTCGCATTCTCTTTAGTTCGTTCTTTCGCATTCTTTCGTCCTTCAGCGTTAGTCACCGATTCCCGGTACGTTCGGCGGTACCGCCCCGACCCCCACATAGATGCCATGAAGATTTCTGTACAAGCCGCCGAAATCAAGGCCATACCCCACGACGAACACATCGGGAATCGTGAAACCCACATAGTCGATCTCGACGTGGACCTTTCGCCGCGACGGCTTGTCGAGAAGCGCGCACACCTTGAGGCTTCTTGGGCGTTTTCTCGAAAGGTGTTCGAGTAGGTAGGCGAGAGTGCACCCGGTGTCGACGATGTCCTCCACGAGGAGAACGTCCCGGTCGCGAATGGATCCTCCGAGGTCTTTCGTTATCACCACTCGCCCGTTCGACTCCGTTCCTTTACCGTAGCTTGAGACTGCCATGAAATCCGTCTCAATTGGAACCTCCACGGCGCGCGCCAGGTCGGCCATGAACATGAATGACCCCTGCAGCACTCCGACAAAAACCGGTCTTTTTTGACGGTAGTCGTTCGTAATCTGTCTCCCGAGCGCCCAGACGCGTTCCTCGAGAGCTTCAGGAGAAATGAGTTCCCTTAGGCCGTCGGAGTGCGGAGGCGAAACGGAGTCTCGAGGGTGTAAGGGGGTTAGGATATCATCGGTATAACCGCCGGTTACGCGAGCCTCGGCTTTTGCCCCGCATGTGTCTTCGGAGTGTGGGGGCGCTGTGGCATGGCTCGCAGCTCCCGTGTCCAAGGGCCTCGCGTCCGAAGTATTGACGACCTGCGACAGGGCGAGACGATGGGGATGAGAAAAGACCTCGAATGAATTCCCACGAGCCAACCCCACCAACGTAATTCCCGACCGGTGAGCGGCCTTCACTGCGAGGTCTGTGGGGGCCGATCTTGAGACCACAAAGGGAAACCCCAGGCGCGCGCACTTGGCCACGATGTCCGAAGAGGCTCTGCCGGTCACGAGGACAATCTTGTCAGAGGGTGATATTCCGGATCGCAAGGCATAACCCAAGACCTTGTCCACGGCGTTGTGCCGGCCGATGTCTTCCCTGACCGTCAGGAGGGCTCCGTCGAAAGAGCCTATGGCTGCGCAGTGGCTGCCGCGAGTCAGCCTGTATAGAGTAGAGGCCTGTCCCACTTGTTTTGCCAAAGATGCCAGGACTTCTGCTTCGACCTTGCTACCTCCTATCTTCGGGAGTACCGGTACCCGAGACGGCGCGCGATCACCCGCGCTGTTGCTGCCCTGCGGGTGGCTTTGACTCCTTCCTTCCAACCCTGCCCCTACCCCATTGAAATCCAGCGCCTTGAACACGTGAGGGTTCGCACCGCAACCCGAAGTGAGAACCCTACGACCTACGCTGTCGAGCCTCTTCTTCCACACATCTGCCAAAAAATGCGTCCGAACCCGGATCAGACCGGAGAAGTCCACATCGATACGCTTTATATCCTCTACGGAATCTACGATGGCTTCCGAGCACAGGTAGCCGAGGGCGAGATCCTCCACATCGGTGGGCGTAGCGAGGAGTGTCACCACCTCGTGCCCGTCGAGGTATATGGTGAAGGGTGACTCCACCGCAAGGGAGGTCTCCCGCTGCGTCAGAAACGGTAAACCGCCCCGATCCCCGCCGAACCGGAATATGAGCGACTCTGCGCTCCTCGAGCCGCCCTGCGCTGAATCATCCCCTGCGGGAGCATTTATTGCAGAACCGTTTCGTCGCTTTGTCTCCAAAAAGCCCTCCATCGGCAGATACGGCACCCTGCTTTCCACAATCTTACGCGGCATAGAGTTTACAAGCCTTATCAGTTTACAAGCCTTATCATAGCATATTGAGCACCCCTATCCCACACCGGAGTCCCTTCTTTTGGCGCCACCCTCATATACATTAGACTTCAGGTCATTATCATCAAAGGAAAACGCTCTCGGCGGGGAGAATATGGGGAAAGTGGTTAGAAGAAGTAGGAGGGATTCACAGATGGAAACCGATATGGACCTCAAAATCAGAATCATAGACATCGAAAAGCCCGAAGAGATGAACATGATCATCGGGCAATCCCATTTCATCAAAACCGTGGAGGATATTCACGAGGCCATGGCCAATGCCGGAGGTGGGATAAGGTTCGGTATTGCGTTCTGCGAATCTTCCGGGCCGAGACTGGTGCGATATAGCGGCAACGATCAGCGACTCGTCGACCTCGCGAAAGAGAACGCCTTACGGGTCGGAGCGGGCCACGCCTTCTTCATCTTCATGGAAAACGGCTACCCCATCAACGTGCTGAATGCCATCAAGCAAGTACCCGAGGTCTGTAGGATATACTGCGCCACCGCCAATCCGGTTCAGGTCATAGTGGCCGAGACTCGCCAGGGAAGAGGCATTCTCGGGGTAATCGACGGCGGCGCGTCCTTGGGCATAGAAGGTGAGGATGAGATCGCGGCCAGAAAAAGCCTACTCAGAAAGATAGGTTACAAGCTCTAGCCTGTACGCGGGTGAATTCATGCACGCAAAAGATCTGACGTGTGTTCTCCTCGCTGGCGGTAAGAGCACCCGCTTGGGGGCCGAAAAGGCTTCCTTGCCTTTCGGAAGAGGCACCCTGACCGAGCGTGCTGTCCGTAAACTGAAGGCCCTAAGCCAAGATGTAATTCTGGTGGGGAACCCCAAGATCGTGCCCGAAGGCGTCCGGCTGGTCGAGGACGTCTTCCCTGGCCGTGGCCCCCTCGGGGGTATCCATGCCGGGTTGGCAGCGGCGCGTTCGGATAAGGTCTTGGTCTTCGCATGCGATATACCGTTTGCGCCGGTTTCCCTCCTTCGGTTTATTTGCGATACAGCGACCGCCCACGAAAACGCCGACGCGGTCGTGCCGCAAGTAAAGGGCGAATACGAGCCTACCGTCGCGGTCTATTCGAAGAAGTGCCTAAAACCCATCGAGGCAGTGCTAGAGGCTCGCGACCGCCCGCGGATCATCGAGTTCTTCCCGCAGGTAAGGGTATTCGCCCTCCTTGAGGCGGAGGTGGTGCGTTTCGGCGATCCCGAACTGCTATTCTTCAATGTGAACTCGAAGGAAGACTATCTCAAGGCGCTCGGTATTCTCGGTTACCCACCGGTGCTGTGTGTATCGGGCCCATCGGGGTCAGGAAAAACCACTTTGATTTGCGCCCTCGTCAAGGAGTTGGTGAGCCGCGGTAGGCGCGTTGCGGTGATCAAACACCACCGGGGAGACTTCGATCTCGATATAGCCGGAAAAGATACGTGGCTTTACCGGGAGGCGGGCGCAAAGAGTGTAGGAATGGTCGGTTCGTGCCGGAGCGCATTTGTATCGTACGTGGACAGGCCCCTGACGTTGAGCGCGGCAGCCGGAAGGTTTTGTAGGTTCGATATTGGTTTCGACACGAGTCTTCCCGACCTGGTTTTGGCAGAGGGTTTCGCATCGGATCCTGCTCTACGGTTGGTGGTACTCGGCAGAGACGGGGACCCACGGGGGCTTGGGCTCGGCAATCAAAAAAACGACCCGTCCGTTTTTGAATCTTCGGGCGTCATGGCGCTGGTCACGGGGGGGGATTCCCCGATACCGGAGGCGTGGGCCCAGAAGGTAAAAGGAGGGGTCAGAATCCTTGATCGCAGCGACTCGCCGAGCATCGCAGACTTCATTGAGGAAGCCCTCCTTTCCATTTGGGAACGGGCAAAGAAACAAAGAAGCCCAAGAATAAGGGCAAGACGTTAATCGTCAACATTTGCTGTCCTTAGATGCGCGCATTCCACGGCGGCACCCCGTACAACCTCGACAGCATGGGGCAGAGCGTCGATAATGGACTCAAGGCATTCCCTGACCGCGCGGGGGCTACCTGGCAAGTTGATTATGATGCTCTTCTTCCGGACCCCGGCCACCGCCCTCGAAAGCACACCATGAGGGGTTTTCCGCCAGCTCTCAAAGCGCATCCGCTCGGCTATGCCGGGTACCGACCTGTCGATCACCTCGAGGGTGGCCTCAGGCGTTACGTCGCGGGGGCCAAGACCCGTCCCGCCCGTGGTGAAAATCAAGTCGCATCCCCACTCGTCCGAGAGGGAGACTAACGCTCGGACGAGTTGGTCCTTCTCGTCCGGTACGATCACAGAAGAGATGACACTAGCACCGTACTCGTGCATCATACCGGCGATCTCAGGGCCGCTTTTATCCTCACGTTCCCCGCGAGATCCTTTGTCGCTGGCTGTCACGATCCCCACGCGGAGCCCGCTGAGGGGCTTCGCGAGGCCAAAGTCGCCCGAACTCCCTACAGCCGCCTTCTCCTCTGAAGGGGGTGATTCCCAAGCCATGTAGCATCCGCTTTTTTCCTGTTGCTTACCGTAGGAGGGCAACTGGGCGTCCGGCTCCGGCTCCGGAGCGATATAGTGCCCGCTCTTTCCCCCGGACTTTTCGACGAGTCTGATGTCGCTCACGCGAACGCCCCTGTCGACGGCCTTTACCATATCGTATATCGTGAGACCCGCAACGGCCACAGCGGTCATGGCCTCCATTTCCGCACCTGTTTGACCCACGGTCCTAACACGCGCTTCGATTTCTATGACCGCATCTTCTGTGGTGGCGTCGGACGCGTTGGACTGGACCGCGCTGTGCTCGACCGCACCGAGTTCGACCGTTTTGGCCGCCTCGCACTCTAACCCACCGCACTTTTCGCGGCTTTTGGGTACGTCACCGGTGTCGCCTTCGGCGGCATCCGGCCTGTAAACCTTAAAATCCACGGAACAGTGCGAGATGGGGATGGGATGACAAAGCGGAATGAGTTCGTGGGTCTTTTTCGCAGCCATGATCCCCGCTATGCGCGCCGCCGCGAATACATCCCCTTTGGGCATACCGCCGGAGAGTATAAGATCGAGGGTTTCTTTTCGCATAAAGACTCGGCCCCTCGATACGGCTTCGCGTCTCGTGACAGGTTTATCACCGACATCCACCATGCGCGCCTTGCCGTGTTCGTCTAGATGACTGAGGCTTGACATCGTTTCACCCACCGAGCTGTGACATCCTCCTCTTAGACTTGTCCCCGAACCCGCCGGACCCGCCGCCGGGGTGAATTTCCAAGGTTCCTCCTTCAGGCCGTGCCAAAGGTTCTTCTCTAGGTCGCGCCGACGGGCAACCGAGCCCCGTAGGGCAAGAACGCGTCATACCGTATGCGGCCGCGAGCTGGTTTTTGGAGGACTGCGCCGCTTTGCTGGGCTTTACCCTTGAGTCGATTGGATCATCCGAGGCGGCCTCACCCTCCGTTAGGGGTTCGTATCCCGACGATACAGCCGCTTCCTTCATAATCCGATGAGATTCGGCCGCCACATCGGGAGCCTCCATATCATGCTCGAGGGGCTTTGACATGATGGCGAATCTCAGTATCCGGACGATTTCCGAGTCGTCTACTCCTCTCCTCAAGGGCCCACCGATATCCACCTCGTCGTTGCTGGCCAAGCATGGCGAGACTTTTCCGTCGGCAGTCATCCTAAGCCTGTTGCATGTTGGACAAAAGTGCCTGCTTATGGCGCTGATGATACCGATGGTCCCTTTTGCCCCATCGAGGCGATAGTACCGGGCGGGACCCGCACCTTTGACCTCGGTGGGGTGTAGACTCCCGGATAAAGAGAGCCTTTCCAATATGGTGTCACCTGAAACGAAGAGGTCCTTCCAGTCGGTCGCTCCAGGAGTGGTACAGGAAGCCTCTTCCCCGAGCGGCATGATTTCTATGAATCTGACATGAATGGGCATGCTCACCGTAAGGTGGGCAAAGTCCAGCAACTCGTCATCGTTTACCCCGCGCATCGCTACCACGTTTATCTTCACCGGGTCAAAACCGAGCTTCAACGCCTCTTCGATACCCCTCCAAACCCGCTCCCAACTCCCAGGCTGCCCACGTGTGATCCCCTCGTAACGATCGGGTTTGAGGCTGTCAAGACTCACGTTGATTCGTGATACGCCTGCCTTCCTTATATCCGTCGCCAGATCGGCCAGAAGAATCCCATTCGTAGTGATGCTCACGTCAGAAACCCCGTCTATACAGGTCAAAGCGCGAAGGAAGCCCGGGAGCCCTTTTCTGACGAGAGGTTCTCCTCCCGTAACCCGCACTCGCCTTATACCCAGGGAGGTGGCGCACCTGACGATCCTCAAAATCTCTTCGTATCTCAAGATCTCATCGTGAGACTTGAAGGGTACGCCCTCCTCAGGCATACAATAAAAGCAACGGAGGTTGCAACGGTCAGTCACCGATATGCGAAAATAGTCGATTTTCCTCCCCCAGGCATCTCTCATGTCTACACCCTTTCCACTTTGCCGGTTTCGCTAAGATCGTATCCACCCAACCGCTCTACGGCCTTTTTAAACTCAGGCGATAAAGCGGCCTCCACAACCCTACTCATGGGCGGTTTGTCGAAGAACTCCTCCGGGATCAAGAGATCGTACGCCTCGACGGTGAGCGGTATGAAGTCAAGTCCTAGCGCTCGCGCGGCCGCTAAAATACCCAATCCCGCGTCGGCGGAGCCCCCCTTTACGGCTGCTGCTACGGCCATGTGGGTATGCTCTTCACGACCGTATCCCTTTACCACGTCCGGCGGTATGCCGAGGCGCTTCAGGTAATAATCGAGAAGGATTCTGGTACCCGCACCCCTTTGCCTGTTCACTATGGTTACATCCGGGCGCGCGAGATCCGCGATCCCTTCGATGCGCTTGGGGTTCCCGCGGGGTACCATTATACCCTGAACCCTTCCCGCGAGTCTGAACAGAACCGCCTTTTTTTGGGGCATGTATCTTTTGACATAGGGGATATTATAAACCCCGGAGGTCTCGTCGAGCAAGTGAACGCCCGCCGCATGGGCGTATCCCTTTGATACCGCTGTGATACCGCCCGTGCTCCCGACATGCGCAGAAGAAATGCCCATGGGGTCACGGCTCCTCCTCAGGATATCGTGCAACACGTCAAGGCTTAGGTCGTGACTTCCGATAATGACGGCGTTTTTCTCCACCTCCTCCGGGGGCCGCCACATTTGCACTTCCACTTCCCGGCCTTCCTCGAAGCCTTCGACGAGCGCCCCGATGACGGTCACCCCATCGGACTTGAGGAGACCAGTGGTCACTCCTGCTCCTCTGCCCAGTGGAGTCGCAACGTACCTTTCTCCCACCTTACCCACCCTCATCCTGATGAACTCCTCGATCCCCAAAGAGGAGACGATCCGGGTGGTGAGGTATGCCCGGAGCCGAGGTCTTTCGGGCACTGGCCTGCCTAAGAACCCGTAGATGATGGGCTTGAGAAACAAGTCGGCCGTGAGCACCATCGATACCGGGTACCCCGGTAAACCGAGGACGGGTCTACCGTCCCTTGAAACCCCGAGTAACACGGGTTTACCGGGCCTGATGGCGGCCCCGCGGACCAGGAGCCGGCCAACCGACTGTATCACGCGCGGCGTAAAGTCTTCTCGTCCTGCCGAGGACCCCGCATTGACCACCACTATGTCGGCCCCGTTATCCAAAGCGCCTCTTACGGCAGCAGAAATCGCATCGAAGTCGTCCGGGAGCGCTTCATTTGTCGTGGGCACCCCACCCCATTCCTCAACGAGCGCCGATAGGACGCTTGAATTGAACTCAGGGATTTCTCCGGGAGCGAGTGCGACACCAGGAGGCGCGAGTTCGGTACCTGTCGGGATTATGTGAACGACTGGTTTACGCCTGACATGGACCTCGGTCAAACCGGCCGCAAGCAAGGCGGCAACGTCAGTCGGCAGGATAACATGGCCTTCGGGCAAAATCATTTCCTGTTCTACGATGTCCTCGCCGATAAGCCTCACGTGCTGCCAGGGATGAGCCGGGCGTATTATTTCCACAGCCTCCGCGGCACCCTCACCGTCGTCCGGTGCTTCCGAGATTCCTGGTTCGTTCCCCGATGCAATCCTACCCTTCCCCAATGGGTTTACATCTTCTGTCATTATGACGGCGTCGTACCCGGGAGGTATGGGATCCCCCGTATCGACCCATACACATGTCCCTCTTATCGAACTTATCGAAGTCCGCTCACCGGCATGACCACCGTCAAGCTCAGTCGCGGCTCCACGATTGGCCGCCCGTGCTCTGAGGATCACCGGGTTCGTCTCGCTGGCGGTGTAAGTGTCTTCAGCCACCACCGCAATGCCGTCCATGGCGGCAGCGTTGTAATGAGGAGACGAAATCAGAGCAAAAGCAGGGCGATCGAGGACCCTTCCGACGGCCTTACGGGTCGGGACGGTTTCGCCCATATCTTCTGTCGGTGACCTTTCCCCCCGGTATCGTCCGTCAATGTTACAGAGGAGCTTGTCCAGCGCCTCACGCCATGGGTCCAAGTGAAGGTAAACGCCGTCCCTCTTTGGTTCCAAATGCCACCCTCCCAGGTTTATTTCAACGAGGCCAGAACCACGTAGTCCTCGAGCGCATATCCCGGTTTGGGGCTCTCTCGCTTAGCCTGCTCATCTGGATATGGGCGGCCTTCTCCCGAGTGTATATGCCGTTCTCTGGCTTTTTGCCAGTCAGTAAGGATACACTTTCACGATTTCTCCGGCCGGTATTCCGTTGGAAAAAAGCGGTATACATACTAAACCGTCCGCCTTCACTAAGGTTGAAATCATGGCAGAACCACCCAAGATGGGTACGGCCACCCATTCGCCTCCTTCGCGCTCGAGCCTGACTCTTACCCATTCTTCGCGGCCGGGAGAAGAATGTAGATTTCGTCCGAGCCTTGCCTCCACATAGCACTCCGAAAGGCGAAGAAATGGTTTCTCCTGGCCCTCGCCTCCGGCCTCAAGTTTACGACCTTCATCCCCCAAACGTATGCTCTCCCCGCCTATCCAGGCCAGGAGAGGCCTTACGAACTGCCTGTATACGATCATGGCAGATACGGGATGACCGGGTAGCCCTACTATCGGAACCCCTTTTGATACTCCCAGGACCGTCGGTTTCCCGGGCTGAAGGGCCAATCCATGGGCCAATACTCCGGGATTACCGAGATCCCGCATGACCGAAAGGGTCACATCTCGAGATCCGACCGAACTCCCGCCGGACAGCAAGATCATGTCATATCCGCGGTTTAGGGCTTGTCGGATCCTATCTTCGAGGTCCTTGACGTCGTCTTTGGCGATACCGAGGAAGTCGGGCTCGCCGCCATCCTCCACCACGGCGGAAAAAATACCAGGTGCGTTCATGTCCCTAATCTTCCCGGGAGACAAGGGTTCCCAGAAGGGTATCACCTCGTCCCCGGTGGAGAGGATCGCGACACGCGGCTTTTTATAAACGCGGACGACAGAGCGACCCAGCCCCGCAAGGGCGGCTACATCTTGCGGCCGTAGCCTCTTCCCCCGCCTAAGAAGCGTCGTACCGGCGGATATGTCTTCCCCCCGACGTATCACGTTCTCCCGCGGCACCACCGGCCTGCGTATTTCCACCGTAACGGGATCAAGAAGCGCGGTATTCTCCACCATCACGACGGAGTCCGCCCCCTCAGGAAGCATGCCACCGGTTGGGATCTTCACGGCTTCACCCGGGTTTACATCAAGGTGGGTCTCCTCCCCCATTCCGACCTCTCCTTTGAGGTAGAGCAGTGAGGGGCTTGACTCCCCGGCTCCGAAAGTATCGGCAGCCCTAACCGCATAACCGTCGACAGTGGACCTATCGAAGGGAGGGAGATCATCACCTGCTATCACTTCTTCTGCAAGCACCCGCCCCACGGAAGAAAGGAGGGGAATTTCCTCCACCTTAAAAGGGAGACCGCTGGCATAAGTTCCAGGAGCGCCGCTTGGAACCCCGCTTTTGCTACCGTCGTCAAGAATGCCCGCTTGACGATCGCGTTCTTCCCCTATTTCATGAACCATTTTGAGAATGGCTTCTTCTACCCTTAGGACCTCGAAGAACTCCATGTTTTATGCTCCGTAATCATCGTGTTCTCAAGTTCCCCGTATAAACGGAAAGGATCTCCTCCGGACTCCGTGATGAGAAAGTGCCCACGTCGTCATCCAGTATGATTCTTCCCTCGTGCATGGCAATCACGCGTGTCGCCAAGCCGGGGATCTCATTTAAGTCATGGGTGACGAATACCGTGGTCATTCCTGTCTCGAGGAGCACCGCCGCTAGTTCTTTGAAGAGCACCGCCCTGGAAGGCGGGTCGAGCGAAGAGAACGGTTCGTCCAGGAAGAGTATCTCTGGTTCCAGTGCAAATACCCGCGCCAGTGAAACCCTCTGGGCCTCCCCGCCGGAAAGCGTCGTCACGTCCTGATGGGCGCATCTTGCGACATCGAAAGTCTCGAGCCACTTGAGGGCCCTCCGCGAAGCCTCGGACCTTTTCACTCCTCTCAAACGAAGCCCTAAACATGCGTTATAGAGGGCGGTACCTCTGAGAAGGAGGGGCTCTTGAAACACCACACCGAGTCTCCTCCTCATGGAAAGAGTGTCCTTTCCCGACCAGGCCTTGGTACCGCCGATGTATATGTCTCCATGATCAGGCTTCTCGAGCAACGCAAGCACCTTGAGGAGCGTGGACTTACCCGCCCCGTTCACTCCCAAAACCGCCAGGATCTCACCCTGCCGCACAGACAACGTGGGAACGTCGAGGATTGCCCTGCCGTTCCGCCACACTATTATGTCCCTGGCGAAGAGAGCCTCGGTAGTCTCATACCGGTGCCGGAGCGTCACTTTTTCGCCGTTCTCTTCGCCGATTTCTTCGCGGATTTCTTCATAGCAACGTTTCTCATGTCCGGTATGACGGAAAACCGGCACTCGTTTCCCGTTCAAGGCTAGGGCCATGATCAACCTCCGTATTCCGGCGCATTCTGAGGCGATAGTCTTGCCTCACCGGAGCTCGACCCCGTTGTTGGATTACGGTCAACCCGTACGCTACGCCATATGCTAATAGTAGCAAAATAATGCTTAATGCTATGGCAAGCCCGAAATGCCCTCTAGAGACCTCCATGGCTATGGCTGTGGTGAGGACCCGTGTGTAACCCTTGATGTTGCCGCCGACCATCTGAGAGGCACCTATCTCCGATATCACGCCCCCGAACCCCGCGATGATGGCAGCCAGCAAGGAGAGCCTCGCCTCCCTCAGTAGGAGCCAGAAATACTGCCACCCGGAAGCACCCAAGGCGGTAATTTGGAGGCGGAGTCGTGGATCAACCTGCTGGACGGCCGCCATGGACAGACCCGTGACTATTGGGGAAGCAATGACCGCTTGGGCGATCACCATGGCGGCCGGGGTGTAAATGAGGCCCAATGCTCCAAAGGGTCCGTTTCTCCACAGCATTATACTCACCAAAAGCCCCACGATTACAGGCGGAAGTCCCATACCCATGTTGACCAGGCCTACCCAAATCCCGCGCCCCCTGAAAGCCTTGAGTCCGAGAAAAGTGCCTAACGGCACCCCTATGAGTATGCTTATGAGGGTTGCCAAACCCGATACTTTGAATGTAAGGAGGGTGACGGCGACCACTTCACGATCAAACGAACCCAAAAGGCGAATAGCTTCTCGGATACCTTCCCATATCAGGTCCATACGTCACTCTCCTCCTCACTGCCCGGCTTATAGCCCCAAACCATTATGCCCCTAGGTCTTCCTCTGACTTCCCGGCATCCGGGAAGAAAAGCGGACTACCGTATTCGGCCATTCCGAACTCCGAAATGATCTTTTGGGTCTTCTCCGATACCATGAAATCGACGAAAGCCTCAGCACCTTTGGCGTTCACCTTAGGCCATTTCTCCGGGTTCACCTGCATCACGTGATAGATGTTCAAGAGTCGGGGATCGCCTTCCACCAAGACCTCAAGCGACAGGTTCTTTTTGAGCGCCAGGTAGGTGCCGCGATCGGTAAGCGTGTATCCCGACTTCTCCGAAGCCACGTTCAGCGTTTGGCCCATTCCAAGTCCTGTTTCCTGGTACCACTTGCCGGAGGGCTGTATGGAAGCCGCCTTCCACAGGTCTTTCTCTTTTTTGTGAGTGCCCGAGTCGTCGCCTCGGGAGACAAATAGGGCTTGTTTTTCGGCTATAGCCTTCAGGGCATCGGAGGCGCTCTTGCCCTTTGTGCCTGCCGGGTCGCCAGGCGGACCCACGATGATGAAATCGTTGTGCATTACGAGTTTTCTATTAATGGCGTAACCGCTTTCCACCATTTCCTTCTCCGCAGCAGGAGCATGGACCAGCAATACATCGGCCTCACCGCGTTTACCCATTTCCAGGGCCTGCCCCGTACCCACACCAATCGGCTTGACCACGTATCCGGTTTCCTTCTCGAACTCCGGTATCAGTACGTCCAAAAGGCCGGTATCCATGGTACTCGTCGTAGTCGCGAGAATGACTTCCTTTACCTCCGGCTCCGTCTTGCCTTCAGCCGACGTCCCGGCTGTTTCCCCCTCTTTTGGTTCGGCTTTTTCCGTACCAGAAGCGGCAGTGTCACTCTGCCCAGCTCCCCCGGAAGTAGGGGTTTCTTCTTTCTTGCCGCCACACCCCGATAGCATTGAGGCCACAAGAACAGACACC
Organism: Clostridia bacterium; assembly: GCA_012842575.1. Lineage (GTDB taxonomy): Bacteria > Bacillota > Sulfobacillia > DUSP01 > DUSP01 > DUSP01. The sequence goes on along the minus strand of DUSP01000107.1, from coordinate 2,819 downwards.
AAGATCAACGTAAAAAGCGCCAGCGCTCTCCGTTTTACAGGTTTTTCGGACCTCATGAATCGCTCACCCTCCTGCATCGCGTTCCCCGTAAGGTTTTCGTGCCTCTTTATCTTTCTTTGACTCGCTTTGACTCCCGACCCTACTCCGGTCTAGATATCACCCCTTTTTTCTCGGGCCCTTTTTCCCGGCCGAAGCATCCCAGCTGGCAACCGACAATCTTAATTCCCGCCTTATCGGCGGCCCGCCCTATGATAAAAGGCGGTAAGCCGAGGGTATGAGCCAGGGAGAGGGCCTCGGGGCATGCGATCCTCCCGTCCTTGGCGGCCTCTCTTATGGCGGTGACGGCGCGAAGGAGGTCTTTGTCTTCGCAGGATTCGGCGCGATTCATGGTATTTTTTGCGATTCCTCCTCATGTTCTAATGATGAAGGCCGGAGCCGGCCAGCGGATACATGTCGGGTCGTCGGATTAAGCGGTTTATCCCCCGAGAACAGGCGGAGGACAGCCCTCTGGCTTTCGTTTTTCAGTGGCTTTCCGCGAGTGAGGTCGCATAATACACTCGAATCGAATCCAATCCCGGAAAACCACTTGAAGAAACGAAAGCGCCAGCATCCACCATTTTAGGTGCTGGCTCCGGATTACCCGCGCACTTTTCGACCCATCTCGGAAGACCCCGATGGGTCGGATCCTCCTTTCCAAACACGGGAGGTACGCCGGTTTCCCGCTGCGGCTTGACTCTCGATCGCTTTAAGGTATACCAGAATATAGAGTCTGCCGCGACGCACCCTCAGCCTCGTTTGGTTAATATGCGGATGCCACCATAACGAGACGTCGGCCCAGAACCGTAGACCTCACGCGTAGACTCACTTTAACCGGCTCTTGCATATGGCTTCCCCGGGGGATAGCTTAACTTCCGATAGCTTGTTATGCGACAACCGCATATCACCCGGGCCTTTCCGCCACACCGGGTCTGGCTGTCTCGGAGAGGCCGTTAGGTTACAGGGCTCGGAGTATATCGTTGTCCTTGTTAGTATTCTATCTTCCCTCGCTCATTCCTCCTTCCTTGGTTTTCCGTTATTTCACGAAAACAGGCAGGATTAGAGTAATTGATGTAGAATTACCCAACAGTCAGCAAGCTCTCAGAATTGAACATATCACCGCAAAGTGGATAGGAACCGGCTCAAGCGGGTGTGTATGCGCTAGTATTCGAGTTAAAACGTAGCAAGCTATCTGATCGGATGCTACTCACCAGACTACACGGGCCGGGACAGTTACGTCCCAGAGCGGAAGAGAGACTGAGTAAGGGCCCCTACAAGGGCTCTTATGTATTATTCGCAAGGGATATGTCGTTGGATAGTGGTATTGACTCAAAAATCGCTATGCTTTGAGGGCTAAGTCGAGTGCATAAACAGGACCCGTTTAGGGTATCTCGTTTAAGGTATTCACGTTAAGGACAGTCAAGGGACACTGGTTAAGGACGTTTTTGGCACTGACTCAAACATACGCGAGGAGGTTGCGCCATCATGCAGGACATCTATCAAAAGATCCAGGACGCCGTGAAAAAACACGAGAAGGACATCATTGAGTTTGCCAGAGCGTTGATCATGACCCCCAGTACCAGTGGTGATGAGAAGAATTTGGCGGACCTTTGCCTTCGAAAAATGCAAGAGCTGGGCTATGACGAAGTATTTCGCGATCACATAGGTAACGTGGTAGGAATTATCAAGGGAAGCGGTGGCGGTCCCACCGTCATGTACAACTCCCACATGGATCACGTGGATCCCGGGGCAAGAGAGAACTGGGAGTTCGAGCCGTACGGAGCGGAAGTAAAGGACGGGTACATCCACGGCCGTGCGGCCAGTGATGTCAAGGGCGGTATGGCCTCCCAGATCTACGCCTTGGCGATATTGAAAGAAATTGGAGCGCCCCTCGGAGGTAATCTGATTTATACCGGCGTCGTTCAGGAAGAGCCTGCCGAAATGTTCGGAATGAAGTATCTTTGCGATGTCACTTTCAAAAGCCGCGGCATCAATTTCGACGTGATGATTTCGTCGGAAGCAACCTCAATGAACCTTTATCTCGGCCATAGAGGACGGGTCGAAATCGAAGTAGTCACCAAAGGACGCACGAGTCACGGAAGTGCGCCATGGCGTGGGGTAAACGCGGTTTACAAGATGGTGCCCGTCATCCAGGAAGTTCAAGCGCTCTATGATACCCTTCCGGAACACGAATTTCTCGGGAAGTCCACCATCGCTCTTACTATAATAAGCTGTAGCCCAGGGCGATTGAGCATCATCCCCGATCAATGCTCCATATCGCTTGACCGCCGCTTGGTGCCAGGAGAAACCGACGTCGGGGCCGTTCAAGAGATCCAAAAGGTGCTTGACAAACTCGCCGCAAAGGATCCCGACTTCAAGGCCGAAGTGAGAATACGTGAAGTAACGGAGATGTCGTATACCGGGATTTCTTCCACGGTAAAGAAATCGATGCCGCCTTGGGTAGTAGACAAGGATCATCCCTTCGTGAAGACGTGCGTTGATGCCCTCGCGAAGGTCGGGCAAAAGCCCGGGTTCGGAAAATGGGATTTTGCCACCGATGCAAGCTATGTAACCGGCGTGCTCGGGATCCCCTCAATCGGGTACTCGCCGATGGAAGAACAATACGCCCATACGCCTTACGACCGGGTGAGGATCGATTATCTCATAAAGTCAGTTGCGGGCAATGCGGCCATCGGTTACGATCTGTCCAACAAGAAAAGTTGATCTGTTCTATATAGCATAGCGGCATATCACATGACCGCCGGCCGACGCCAATAGCGTCG
>DUSP01000201.1 GCA_012842575.1 Clostridia bacterium | reverse complement strand
GCGAAGATAGCGTTCCTTTTCGGCGCTTGGTCTTGGTTACGGTGGAGGAATCGTCGCCCGTATCCGGTATGGCGCTTGGGAATGCGGTGTCCGCTCTTCGGGAGATGCGCAGTGGTATTGAAAAAATGTTCGGAGGAGACCTTGATCACCGCGATAACCGCAAGCCGAAAATATAGATGGTACAAAAGCGTAGGTCTTGTAGGGTAAAACCACTGTGGAAAAAATGTTTAATCTGGCTTAAAATGACACGTTCCGACAATCACTTCACGTTATGATACCCCTTGTGATAAATGATCTCACCTAGTACCATGGAAGACTCTTCCTAGACAATATTTGCCATAATGAGGTGTGCGCAATGCATCCGGTATATCCGAGTATGCTCTCGGTAGTAATCGGGGTGAAACGGCTTTCGGTCGCCATGATCATAAAAGAGTATTTGAAGATCATCGGTAAAGGGGGGTGGGCGATTGTCGAGCTATATCGCCTCGACGACGCTCTCGGCTATGTTCGTAAGCACTATGTAGACATCCTCATCTTGGACGAAGACCTCATCGCCGAAGAAACGGTTCCCGACTGGTTTTTGACCTGTATGGGCGAGGCGGTGCGACCTTTCGACGTAATAATCCTCAGCTCATTGAAAGAATTTCGCGGGTCCATCGGCCAAAGGCTCGGGGTCGATCACACGCTCTATAAGCCATTCGATTTGGAAAGCCTCGGCATGTTGTGTCATGAACGCGTTTTGGAGAAGTCTAGAAGAGATCCTGCCTCTTGTTGTACCGCTTGAGGATGTATCTTGTACATACATATCATTGCGAAGCGCCGTCTACGAGCGGCCACTCCCGGAAAACGTTTGCTTCGAAATCAACCTCATGCTAAGATTGGCATAGGCCTGCGACATCATTACGATAGCGTTAAGATATCATTGAGGTCGCGCAGGCTTACCCATACATCATGACGGCGCCAACGCGTAGTTCGGACAGGGCATTCCCTGACTCTTTTATACGCTCGTCTATGTGTATACCCGTCTACACGCCGACATGGTCCTCTGGCAGTGTTGTTTGAGGCGCCACTGACGCAAGGCCGGGAAAGGAATTAATGCCGGGAAAGGAATAAGTATGGGTATGGCCGAGACGGAGATGCCAAGACCCACGGATAGGTTTAACGCATTGCTCACTCAGGCGGTGAGTCTGGGCGCCTCTGATGTTCATATAGTCGTGAACGCCCCCTGTACCGTGCGCGTCAGCGGAGAACTGGTAGCATTGGGAACGGGAGTGCTCACAGCGCAGGATACCGAAGAGATGCTTCGCGAAATCCTCGATGACGATTTGTGGGCGAGATTTAAGTCACGAGGTGAAGTCGATTTTTCATACAGTCTTTCCGAGGTGGGCCGTTTTAGAATAAACGCATATCGGCAGCGAGGGTCCATTTCCATGGCCATCAGGGTGATACCGTATAGGATACCTTCCTTCGAGGAACTCGGTATACCGACTGCAGTCGCCGATTTGGTGAGAAAGCAGTCGGGTCTCATCCTCGTAACCGGCCCGGCGGGAAGCGGAAGGTCCACCACCCTCGCATCCTTGGTGGATCTCATCAACAGAGAACAGCGCAGGCTCGTCCTTACCATTGAAGACCCCATTGAATACCTGCACCGTCACCGACGGAGCATCGTCAACCAACGAGAACTGGGCGTAGATGTGGCATCTTACGAGGAAGCGCTAAAGACCGCGATGAAACAGGACCCCGATGTCATTTTCCTAAGCGAACTCCCCGATGCGGGTACCATATCGAAGGCGATAGCTGCGGCGGAGAGCGGACGCCTCGTCATAGGAGGGATGATCGCCTTGAATACCTCACACGCCATCGAAAGGATTATAGACTTGTATCCCTCCTATCATCAGGAAGCTATCAAGACGAGGCTAGCGGAGGTGCTGGAGGGAATCATATCACAGCGGCTCATAAAGTCATCATCGCTCAAGACCCGAAGGGTCGCCGTTTTTGAAGTGCTGGTAGGTGCACCTATAGTCAGAAAACTCATCAAGGAAGGTAGGATTTCACAGATTCCCGCTGCCATCGAAGGTGGAAGACAGTACGGCATGATGAGCATGGAAGCCTCGGCGAGAGAACTCGTGCGAAGCGGTCAAATTTCCTGGAAAGAGTACGAAGACTCCATCGGCTCTCCTAACGTCGCCGGTTAGGCCAGCGAGGGTGAGGGACGAGCGTTTCGCTCTCCGAATCGTCGTAGATCGTTTCTGGCTGGATCATAAGGAGAGTGTAGATCCCGGATTATCGCAAGAGTAAAGGACCGAGATCCCTTGAAGAACGGCCTGGACGCCCCCGGTGCTATGATGGACGTCACACTTCTCAAAGAGCGGGCAAGTTCCCTTCTCGGGCAAATTCTCCCGGATATGGTGGCACTACTCGAACGCCTTTATTTTTGCCCGGAACTCGGTTTCAAGGAGTATCAGGCTTGTTCTTGGATCACGGAATGGCTCGGTAGGGTGGGGTATCGAATTGAAATGCCTTTTTGTGGGCTTAAGACCGCCTTTCGAGCGAGTCTTCGGGGATTCCGGGGGAGTTCGTTTCCGGCGATAGCTCTATTGGCGGAGTACGACGCTTTACCGGGGATGGGTCATGGGTGTGGACACAATTTCATTGCGGCGTGCACCACGGGTTCGGCTGTGGTCTTGGCATCGATTCTCCCATTTTTGAGAGGCTCGGTCCAGGTCATCGGATGTCCTGCCGAGGAAGGCAGTGTAGAAGGGGCCGGAGGTAAGGTAATCATAATCGAGGAACGAGGTTTCAAGGGAGTAGATGCGGCTCTAATGGTGCACCCGTCGAACCGCACTGTGATCCACTGCGTGACGACGGGACGAGTGGCCTTAAAGATCGAATTTTTCGGCGAACCGGGTTATGCGAGTGGTGGCGACTCAGACGGTGTAAACGCCCTTGAGGCTGCCATCATGACTTTCAATGAATGGAAGGCCTTAAGATCGGAGTTCGAGGACGCCGTCCGCGTACATGGTGTTATAACGAAGGGTGGCGAAGTCCCAAATATCATTCCCGAGTTCTCCGAAATCAGGGCCTACGTTAGGGCGCGCGACGCGGAGCTACTCAGGCGGGGGGAACAAAGGGTGAGAGAATGCGCCGAAAACGCCGCGAAAAGTATCGGTGCCACCATTAGGATTTCACATACTGCAAGGGTATACGAGGGTATGAAGTCAAATCGAGTTCTCGAAGAGGTCTTCGAAAGAAATCTGAACCATGCTGGTATGAAAGGGGAAGAGCTGAGCCGTCGTATCGGTGCCGGTTCGACCGATATGGGCAATGTGAGTAGAGTCGTTCCGGCGATTCAACCGTATGTCGCCATATGCGAACCCAGCATATCTCCGCATACGCGGGAATTCGCTCGTGCCACGACTTCCGCGAGGTCGAGGAAAGCGCTGTTTGCAAGTGCCTACGCGCTGGTTGCGACCGTCATCGATCTGATGGCCTTCCCTCATCTGCTAGCGCAGGCCAAAGAGGAATTCCTGAATTCATAGACTGGGCAACGAAAGCGAGGTCGACCTGAACTTCCATGGTTTCCCCGAATACTAAGGTGGTTTCCTCAAACGCGAAGATGGTTTCTCCTCACGCGACGGAGTTTCCCTTCTTTCCTTTTATGCCTTCAGGGGTGGGGAGTCTTCCTTTAACCGATGTAAAGACTGCTCTAAAGGTCGTATTCGAAACCTTTCCCGAGTGCCCCCATTGGCCTCAGCTTCCTAAACTCAAGGAAGAGTACTTCGTAACCCAATTCCTCGGGCCGCTATTGGATTTGGATCTCTTGGAGTTTAGTGAGGGGAAAGGTTGGGGCTTCAAGGATAAAAACCCCGACTTCGTAGATAACATGACCAGATTCTATGAATGGTATCTTGAGAGCGAGGAGCCAGGCGGTAACCGCGATGCCGCGCTTGACCGATTTGCCATGACGAAAAAAGGAGCACGTGGTTTTTATGCCTTTCTCGAAGCCTTTGGCGGCGATGAGTGCCTTTCGCGCTTATTACAGGCGGATCCGCTCGTAGTAAAAGGGCAGATAATCGGACCCGTTTCGGCGGGCTTTCTCTTGCACGATGCGGAAGGCAAAGCGAGCTTCTATAGGCCGGACCTTCGAGACATCTTGGTGAAATGCTTGAAGAAGACCGCACAGTGGCAGGTTCGGCGCCTAGGCGCGGTTACGGGGAAGAGGCCGATGGTATTTGTGGACGAAGCGTTTCTATCCGCGTACGGGAGCCAGATGTTCGTATCCCTCGACAGACGAGATATAGTCGAAGCCCTCGACGAGATGCTTGAAGGCATTGAGGCGGAGGGAGGCATTTCAGGGGTGCATGCCTGTACCGGTGGAGAATGGTCCATATTATTCGAAACCAGGGCGAATGTCGTGAACACCGATGTCTACGGTTACTTTACGTCGATCCTGGGATGCCTCGACGCTTTCAATGGTTTTTTGGAACGCGGCGGTATTTTTGCATGGGGGGTCGTTCCTACCAGTGAAGCGGCTACCAGAGAAACAGTCGAGACCATTGTCCATCGGCTCGTCGATTACATGGTCGCTCTCAAGGGAAAAGGCGTAAATGAAAAACGACTTTCGAAACAGTCCATCGTCACTCCGAGTTGTGGGACCGGGACTCTATCCGAGGAACTTGCCCTTAGGATCTACGAATTAACGAAAGAAGTCGCCGCACGGTTGAGGGACGATATGCCTCTACGGAATCCGAACGATAAGGGAAGATATCAAATGTGAAGGATAAATGTGAAGCGCAAAGGAAGGATAAAGGGAAGGTGAAGGACGAAGGAGAGATAGAGGTAAGGGAACATAAGGAAAGATAGAGAAAGATAAAGAAAGATAGAGATAAGGAAAGAATGAATAAGAGGGAAAGGCCGACTGACCGACTTTTCCCTCTTATTCGCTTCGCTAGAAACCCATTTAAGCTTTCCTCGGGAGATTACCTACCCTAGCTTAAGCCCCTTGTCCTTCCACTAAGGAAAGATAGGCCTCCGGCAGTTGCGGTAGGTAGTACTTGAAGCCACATCGGGGACACCTCAGGATATAATCCCGCTCCACTATCTGTCGTGACGAGGAACGCTTGGTATCGGAGGGAACCCTTATACCGCACCAATTCAACTCGTCACATCCACACTTGGGACAGATCTCCGATGGAATTGCGTCGCGTAAGACTATATCGCCTCCCCCGCGATTGGCTTCGCACTTTGCCTTTTTGCACTCGTGACTCCGCTATTGGGTACAAAACACGCTATACCGCTCACCTAGGGTGTTTATTACTCCCTTAAGGCCCATACTCCTTCTTTCGTTAACCCGTGTGAGCTGTTTTTATATGTCTTTTTTATATAATGTTCATATTTCGCCGGTAAGTCAGTGCGGTTTCTCCATTACGCTGGCGTCCGCATGGGCCGTTATCTCCGCCGGAATCAGCCTCCCCAGGAGGAGGCCGTTTCTTATGGGTAAAGACATGGTGACACAAACCGTAGGATCCTTAAGCAACCGGCCCTTTTCAGCGCCTCCCGCATGGTCGGAGTCAACTCCCCCTGAGTCAACCCCTCCTTTCGGTTGCGATGCGCGATTGGACGAAATATGGGAGCGCATTTCGTGGCGCTTGAAGGGTTCGTGGGTTAGAGGAGCATCCCTTGTAGCGTTGTATACGACCACACTGACGGCCACGTCCCCAGGGAAGGAACAACCGGCGAGGCGGACGAGGGTGGTGAGGTTGTCGCCAATCCAGGTTCGTGCCGTCGTTTCCGCCTCTTGGGGTTTAATATACCTTTCTCCTACGGCAAGCCGATCCAGATCTATTTCCTGCGCTGCTGCTAGAGCGGCTATGTCTACAGCAGTGGCCCCTAAGTTCTTACACACGAAGAGAAGACCTACGTCCACGACCAGGGATATGACGAAGACCAGTGCAGGTAACAGTAAGATTACCAGTGGTCCTACCGATCCCGATTCGTCGGCGCCGAACACCTTTACCATACCTTTTCACTCCTGGCGAAAACCTCAGATTTCAACGGGATGCCATCTGCTGCCAAGACTTTCAAAAAAGGGGTAGACGGCCTATACGTATAGGCAAGTCTCAGATGAATCCGTTGACCGAATGGCGCAGTGAACGGTGAGATATAAATGTCCACGCGTGAAGGGTCGATTTTTCCGAAGACGAGCTGTTGATTGATTTTTTCGTAAACCTCCTGTGTGGCACCGCCATCGATCGAAGCGCGCCTCGCTCCGACCCGTGCCGCGTTCGCCAGGACGAGTTGGGTGTTGAACAACAGCCCGAATTCGATTGCGGAAAAAAGGATCATTAGGGTGAGCCCGATAATGAGCGTAAACTCCACCATGGCGGCTCCGGTTTCAGCGAGGGCGAGTTTTTTACACTTAGAGAACCCCGTCATCTTAGTGAAGCCCCCGTTCACTCGAGCATGAGGTCGCTGATAATCTCTTCGAGACGCGTCTTGAGCACGTCCCCGAGGCGCGTGAGTGTACCGATTAAGGCAACGACGACGAGGGTTAAAACGAGAGCGTACTCCGCGACGGTAACACCGCGCTCGTCCCTTGCTAAGGCTGAATAAGCTCTGCTCGCGAGGCCGAGGGCGAAATCGCTGACGTGGGAATATGTCCACAAGAAATACCTTTTTAAGTTCATGGTACTACCTCCCCGCATCCTTGATTGGACTTTCATTCCTTACGCAGAGGACTTAAAGATCTCAGAGCGAACCCGCCGAGTATTCCGATTTGGACTTTCGTCTCCTAACCCCACGACCTGACGAAAACCAGCAAATTCGGAACCATAACCACCAGTAGAGCGGATGGTAGGAGTAGAAAAGCCGTGCATAAAGAAACTTTGAAGGGTATGAGTGAAGCGCGTTTTTCCGCCTCGATCCTCTGCCTTTGTCGTAGGAACCGTGCCTGCAACCTCAAGGTCTTGCCGATGGGTGTACCTGCGCTTTCGGCTCGCGCCAAAGCCGTAATCATGAGCGTTACGTCCTCCAACTCGAATCTCGAGAAAGCCCGCGATAGAGCTTCAGCAACGCCGTGACCCTGATGTATCTCGTGCACGACCTCCGGAAGGTAGGAGAACACCCCTCCGGTGAAGCGAGCGGCCAAGGCTTCGACGCCTTTGGTCAAGGACTCACCGCTCGAGGAGTATAGAGCCAAGAGGTCCATTAGGTCGGGAAGTTCTGCCTTGATCCGCCGTTTCTCCTTGGGTTGTGGCGTGCCCAGAAGCTTCGGAAAACGTGTCGTTATAAGCTTCAAGCAAAACTCGATAGAAAGAGGCTGACCTATAAGAAAACCTTTTCGATCAAGAGCTGGGTCCATCCGTTCTACGGGCGACTTACCAGCCGTCCGGATTGTCGGCCTCTTTCCGCCGAGCGGGTCGATGCGACCGAGCCTAACGGACGTCAGCAGGCGTCGCTCTTTTAGGACCAATAACGTGACCGTTGAGATTGTAACCGCTAAAGACGTACATGCTGCCAGTAAGGCGGGCGTTGGAGAGCTCATAGCCTCACCACCTTCGTTATGATTACGCTGCCGGTAAGCCAAAGGAGTAGGGCTAAAACCGCGGACAGTCGCCCTAACGGGTCGGCTAAAGCCCCTGCGACCAGATCGCTTTGCAAAATCGCGGTGACGCAGGCGAGGACCGGTGGGAGTGCCACGAGGAAAACCGCGCTCCACCGTGCTTCCGAGGTAAGAGCTCCGACCTTTTCCCTAAAGAGGCGCTTTTCCCGCAAGGACTCCGTCAACACTTCAAGGACGTCCAGGATATTACCCCCGTGCGTTCGGTAAACCTCAAGGGCTTCCGTAAATAGCCTGGCTTCGGCCGTTCCGAGCCTTGACGAAAGCCTCTCCAGAGAAGTGGATAGCGGAACGCCGACCCGGTATTCCCTGACCAAAAGGGCAAAGTGAGAGCGAAGAGGTTCCCTTGCTTCTCGAGCGACCACTTCGAGGGCCTGAATCAAGCTCATATTCGCTTCGAGGCACGATGCGATGGTAAAGATGGCCTCTTCGAAATCGGTCTCGGTACATCTGGGTGTCTTTAAGCCTGGCATAAGCTTGGCTAGTATCATCTCTACCCGCACGGCGACTGCCCTCATGGGGAATACCGGGCCTTTTCGACTCCGGGATGATATGGGGCTGACCTCCGTACTTATATCCGTCTTGAGTTTCTCGGTGTTTCGCCAGGAATGGTGGCCCAGTCTTCCATCGGTCATAAGGGCCGTCAGTAAATACGCACAGACGAACAAAAGCCCGGAAGATGCGTAAATGAACGGACTATGAATGGGACTCTCCCTCCAGTAACCACCGTGGTAGTTTTACTCCGCTCAAGGCGGCCTTCTCAACCAAGAAATCGGGTGCGGGAGGTTTCAGTACCCGCGCAAAACGGGCGGCAGGCCTGACCTCCAACGGATCCCGTGCGTCCGGGCACGCTTGAAACTTAAATACATCTTGAAGGGTGTGTTCGAGTGGGCCTGGATTCTTCAGGACGAACGCAATACCTACTATTTTTCTCCCGTCCGGGAACCTCGATTGGTGAACCAATAGGTCTATGGCGTCGCGCACCAAATCCGATAAAACCCTGCGAGACACCGAGGCATTTCCCATGGATGCCATGGCCTCGATTCGTCTCAGTGCTTGTAAGGTACTATTGGCATGGACTGTGGACATGGATCCGAAGTGCCCCGTGGAAAGCGCCTGTACCATGTCAAAGGCCTCTTCGCCGCGACACTCGCCGATGATAATTCGGTCAGGGCGCATCCTCAATGCGTTCCTGAACAGCTGGCGGATGGTGACTTCACCTCGCCCTTCGAGGTTAGGGGGCCTGCTTTCGAGCCTCACCACGTGGGTCTGAAGCAGCTTGAGCTCGGCGGCATCTTCAATTGTGATGACCCGCTCGAGTCCGTCGGGGATGAAGCTCAAAAGGGCGTTTAGGGTGGTAGTCTTACCCGAACTTGCTCCCCCGCTCACGACGATGTTGAGGCGAGCCTTAACGCAAACTTCCAAGAACTCCGCCATCTCCTCACTCAGGGTGCCAAGGCGCACGAGGTCATCGATGGTCAGGCGTTCTTTAGGGAACTTCCTTATGGTAAGAACTGGCCCATCCAAGGAAAGAGGTCCTATTATGGCATTTATCCGAGAACCATCCGGGAGGCGTGCGTCCACGTAAGGACTTGACTGGTCAACTCTTCTGCCGAGTGGAGCCACGATGCGGTTTATTACCTCGATCAGATGTTCTTCGCCCTCAAATCTCCCCGCATACGGGACTATGGCGCCATTCCTCTCTACGAATATGCGATCAGGCCCATTGACCATTATCTCGTTGACTTCCGGATCGGAAAGAAGAGGCTCGATGGGACCGTAACCCGCTATTTCATGGACGATTGTCCTTGCCAAATCTTCACGGGTGTGACGGTCCAGGTAAGGGCCTTCGGCGATCAGAAACCTTGAGACCACACTCAGAAGCTGTGCCTTTCGGACCGGATCCGAGGTCGCTTCCCGAAAAACATCGGGGTAATGATGAAGGAGCTTCGCTTGCACCTGCCTTGTAAGGTATTTTAAATTTATGTCTGCCCGTTGACCCGTCAAGCGTGGGTTGCCCTGCGACCCGTTGTCATCTCGACGGTTTTCCACACGGTCTTCCATTGTGTACGACTCTGGTGACATGATTGCCTTGATAGAGAGATTGTCATAGGGCGGCTTATCTAGCCCTGTGATGCCTCCAAAAGAAGAACGAGCTCCGTTTTCTGGAGGCTGCATCCGCGTTTTCTTCAAACTGCTCTCCACTGGTATCCGCCTCCAACGAGGGATAAAGCGATTTGGCTATCTCCTTCATGACTCTTCTGATCTCGCAATTGCCATTCCGGGAAAGGACGAGGGGTCTGCCCGAAAGGATTGATGACTCCACTATGCTTCTGTCTTCCGGAATCCAAAACGACTTCTCCATCCCGAGAAATTCTTCAACCTGCCGTGGACCTAACGGGAGATTGCTCACCATTCGGTTTATGATCAGAAAGGACTTCTTCTCAACGGCCGCTCCCCATCGCCGGGCAAGGTCCATACAAATCTTCAAGTGCCTGAGTGAGGCCGCATCTTGACAGGCGACCAGTACTATGACCCACGCTTCGTTGAGGCAAACCCGCAACAGATCACTCATGGGGTCGGACGGAGTATCGATGATGCAAATCTTATGGGTGGCCTTCGAGAGTCTCAATGCCGTCAAGATATGCTCGGGAGTCACGAGGTCGGATAGCTCGGGCCTCGGCGGACCCAATAAAACGGACAGGTTCGACGACGTGTGTTTTTGGATGTATTTTCGAAAGGTATCGCCGCTCGCATCGAACGAGTAGGGCAAGAAGTCCACGATATTCGGATTTGGCGGTAGGTCTAAGTATAGACCGGCATCGGCGTGCTTTGTATCGAAATCCAGTAGTATCACTCCGTCGCCGATGTGCTCGGCGAGCAAAGCCGCGATGTTCGTCGCGATAAACGTCTTTCCCGAACCGGCTCTTGGGCCGTAGACCGCTATTACTTGTGGGGGCAAGACCTCCCTCGAAATAGAACCCGTCCCGAACGGCAGAAGGCTCCCTTGCTGGTTGAGCCACTGCCGAGGATTGTAATCAACCTGGTACGTTCGGTGTCGGTCGTTCACCCCCTTTCCCCGTGGTTCTGTTTCGAGGGGCATGGTCGGTGACTGCGGAACTCCGGCGAGATCGGATGATGCTGGCAAGGCGCGACCGATGGTATTATCCCCCCGCTCTTCGGATAATCTCTTGACCACCTCCTCCATATCCCAGGGCGCGGGGAACACCAACCGACCGTTGATTTCCCCCAGGGAAGAGAATAGGGCTTTATTTTCGCTATCTCCCTCACCGGTTAGAACCGCGATCTTGAGCCCCGGATACGCCCAGCTAATGGTACGGAGCGTATCCGTGAGGTCTTTCCCCCCAACGCTTGTTCCAGCCCCGGCCGTTTCGGTGAAGACGATCAGAGAATCGGCATTACAGGTCTTTAACAAAGAGGGCAACAACCTGGCGTCGTCCGTGCTGCCTTTGAAATCGACCTTCCCGTCAGCTATCGCGTCAATCAGCGGCAAGGGGTTGCCGAAGACGATGACCCTTGGTTTGCCATGCAAGGTGGACAGTACCTCCTTCGACCTCAATGGACAGGGATACCATTGGTTCCGGCCAAGACAACGTAAATCTCGCCGTTTTCGAGAAATTCTGTGAGTGCGGTTGCTTCATCGTGTGTGACCGCAACGACCAACCCGGTGCAGTTAGAAAGGCGGTTTCCGAAAGGTTGATTTCCAGTATAGAAAGATTCGGCATTTCTATAAGGTCTTGCCGAAGACACCCTGTTTTCTTCTGCCAGGCGCGCGATTCTTTCGCCTTCCGGGTTTGCCATGATGACCCTGATGCCTTGCATTGCGACGGTAGCGGTGTGGAACTCATCTTGACGATTTACGGCTATTATGTCAATGCGATCACCGCCTGAAACCACTCCTATAGGAAAACGCTCGGGTTGCAGGGGTATAAAAAAGGCGCGTTCTTGTGGCGCTAGGTCGTACCGTATGCGAAACCAATCGTCTGCCGATGCGAGGCGGGAACGAAAGAGCGGTTCACCGGCTTGTAGGTCTACAAGGGCTATCTTACCGATTGCGCTGTCGGTGTCGTGAATGAAAAGCTTACCCCACGGGGAAAGTGGAGCGTTTACTACTTTAAGCATCTCAGACCGGAGGACTTCATATTTCGGTATGAACGTAGTGGCGACGACAATCGGTTGAGATCTGTCTAAAGATGAAAGATAAAGCCACATGAATACAGCCGATAGGAGTCCTGAGAAGAGGGCTATCAAATGGTATTTCTTGGTGTACCACATGCTTTTCACCCCTTGACTGGCTTGACCGGCCGCTTCGTATTGACAAGACAATAACCCAGACAAAACATATTGAGATGATTTGACGGATCGTGGCACTACTTATACCAGCTACATCCAAGAGTACCCATAACATCCCAGGATTGGTAAATCCTGTCATAAAATAGACTACGACACATTCGCTATGCCGTCAATTGGGAATCGTTCGACACGACACGGTAGTTAGATGGAAGGATTTGGTGACAGAGGAGTTACCGGAAGGATGATAGCTTAATCCATCCCCGTTGCCTCAGTAAACATAGGACCAAGAACTCAAAAATCCTCAAGATCCTTGTTCCTATGAATTCACGCTTGGTAAGAGGGGCTACCAGGATTGTACGAAGACCGATCCTGTTTGCCCCGAACACGTCCGTGAAAACCTGGTCACCGATGCAGATGGTGTCGGCGGTGCCCGTACACATGAGATCGAGGGCTTTGAGAAAGGCTCTTCTTCTTGGTTTTCCCGCTTTGGCCAGGGCAGGTACTCCCATAATATCCGCAAGGGCTTTCACCCGGGCAGGTGCGTTGTTGGAGACGATACAGACTTTCAGGCCGGCTGAGGTGAGAGAGCATATCCAGGACCGGGCAGAGGCCAGCTCTTCGGTGACGGTCTCGGATTGAAGCTTAAAACCCCAATGAATTAGGGTGTTGTCCAAATCCAGGATAACACCCCGTATTCCGGACTCGATGAGGTTCTCGGAGCGGATTTCGTGGATGCTTTTAATCCACATAGAGGGGCAGAATGCCTTGAGCAATACGTTCCTCCACGTTCCTACCTTGCGTTGGCCTCTACCGGTATTATACCACCTCTTATCCGCGATCTAACGCTTTATCCGCGATTTAACATGGCTGTTCGCTCATCACCTTCCATCTTCGCAAACAGTCACTAAAGGACCGGAGGAGTCGGACATCGTCACATGGCGCAGCCTGCACGGGTCTTCGCTTCCGTTTCCGCGAGCTCGAATTCCCGTGCAAGACGGCCGACGGCCTTCTTTTCTATCCTTGAGACGTAAGACCTCGAGATTCCCAACAACCTCGCGATTTCTCTTTGCGTTCTCCGCTTTTGACCCCTTAGGCCGTAACGCATCTCAATTACTTGCCTCTCTTTTTTATCGAGGGTTTTGATCACTTCCTCGAGGCGCGCTTTGTCGAATCGGCAGCCCACGCAGTCGGAGACGTCGTCCGGGTCGCTCCGTAGGACATCCATGAGGGTGATCTCGTTGCCTTCTTTGTCTGTACCTATGGGCTCGTAGAGGTATACCTCCTTTCTTGCCCTTTTTGCTTGCCGTAAGGACATGAGGATTTCGTTTTCGATACATTTGGCTGCATAGGTGGCAAGCTTGGTTCCTTTTTCGGGGTCATATGTGTTGATGGCCTTCATCAGTCCTAGGGTTCCTATGGATATGAGGTCGTCCACGTCGGTATCCGTATTACCGAACTTCTTGACGACGTGGGCTACAAGCCTGAGATTTCGTTCAACCAGGATATTTCCTGCAGTCCGATCACCCTGCCTCAATAACCTCAAGTATTTTGCCTCGTCCTCTTCAGAAAGGGGCTGCGGGAAGCTGCTCGCGTTCTCTATCGAGCCGACGAGCCATCGCCATCCCCTGATTAGATCCAGTAACCAAGTCAATACTTCAAGCCCCAACAAAGCGAACACGTCCTCCCCTCCCGCCCAAAAGATCACCTTAAGCTTATGCGAAGATCGGCAAAAGTGTTCTCACGCATGTCGAAAATCACCGGCGGACCTAATCGGATAAACCTAATCGGCGGTACAAGAGCCTCCCCTATGTTGTACCGGCCTACGGCGTGTCGAAAACCATCGGCGACCTGCGAGGCGATGTCAAGAGGATTCCAGGATTTGACATAGAACTAGGGTAAAAGGTAGTGATGTCGCTCGGGCTCGTTATGGCGTCGAGCGCACTTCTGTCGGGCAAGATCGTATTGAAGTTCCGGCATGGAAATCGTGTGGCCTTAAAACCCAAAGGCCTATAGGGTTTCAAGGGCCGCTCCGAGGCGCCTCTTTGATCTCCCGGGGAAGAGGGGTGAGGGGAGATGGCTTTTGTCAACGAAAGTGGAATCTCGGTCGCAGAAGCCGCTCTGTTTCCTGATGGTTTTTTTGATTTTCGCCTTCGATCAAATTCTCAACGGATTCCTAACGCGGCCGGAGAAGGGGTTATGTTTAGCTTCGCCTGATTACGAGGAACGCGATAGGTGGTACGAAGATTTGGACCGCCACTGGGCGCGTTCGTACGTCCTTACGCTATGGGAAGAAAACGTGGTCAATGGATATAAAGTGACGAGATATAAAGGTCGACCGGGCCACCGGAGGCGCGAGGTACATTGGTACTTCTACCCCGATTCCCGAATGAACAGGGCGGAATATGCCATTTTGATGGTGAAGGTATTCGGTATGCCTTTGTATTATCCTGATGAACCGACTTTCGCCGACGTCGAGGAGGATTTCTCCGTTTATGACGGTAGGAACGCATACGGCTTCATAGAAGCAGCGTACCGGGCGGGTTTGGTCGGGTCGAGATCGTGTAGGAAGTTTGGTCCCTGGGATAACGTCACCCGAGAACAGGCGGTCGCAAGCCTTGTAAGGGGCTTAGGTCTTGATTGGTATTCTGACCGACTTACGAGGACCGAACGAGATTTTATCCTATCGAGATTCAGGGATAGTTCGTCCGTAAGCTCTGAGTATATAGACGAAATGGCTACGGCCGTGCGATTTAAGATCATTGAAGGCTATCCGGACGGGAGACTCAAGCCGCAAAATTACATAACTCGGGCGGAAGGGGCCACCATTTGCTATCGATCGTGCTTGGTAAAAGTGCTCGCGGAACGGCCCACATTTTCTCCTGACGGTGACGGGCACCAGGACTCCGTTGCCTTCTACGTAAACGGTCTAAGGAACCGAAATATCAAGGCCTGGCAACTGGAGGTGTCCGACGCCGGCGACGATCCGGTGTTGCTGGCGGGGTCCGGGCGTGTCAAGGGCCGTCCGAAATCATCTTGCGGACCATCAGAAAGTCCTTCCGGCATGGGGAACATCGGTACGGTGGTGTGGAACGGCCTTGACGTGGAGTCGAAGCCCGTACCCCCAGGGGTGTACTATTACAGAGCCTTTGTTGAAGATAGGGATGGCCAGGTATTTCAGTCGATAACCGGTCCAATACTGCTAATCAGGCATTCCCTCGATGGGCGCATACACCCAAAGGAAGTCACTCCCGGGGGCCATTTGACGGCCCATGCGAGTACGTCCGGAAAGGCCACACGAGTGGTGGTCTCGGTGGCCTCGTCGGGATCTTCGAAAATACGCGATGTATGCCTCGTAAGTGACGGCCCGGAAGGCGCAATGGATAATTCCTGGCACGGTCGACTCGAGATTCCGGTGGACTTTCCCTGCGGGTCACACCTGGCGACTTTGACTGCATATTTCGAAAGCGGGGCGACAAGGGCAATAACCCTTCCGTTCAAAGTCGTACAACCCCAAAGCGGCGAACCCGGGGTGCCTCCCGACAAGGATATGGCCCCGCCGGATGACGACCGGCATAATGAGGACGATCAAGGCAACGAGGACAACTCTCAAGAGCAAAGCGATAGTCCACCCGATGAATCCGGGAATCCGTCTTGTGACGAGAAAAGTCTAAACCTTTCGGACATAGTCATAGGGCTTACCGATTGACCGAAAACCGGCTAAGCGAAAAGGGTCGCCACGGGTTTTGCCCTTTACCCCTCCCCCCTTTATCCATGGAGAGACTTGGTGAGGCTCGCAGGCCACTCAAACCCGGCCGATCCCGAACGCGAATGCCCCCGCCCAGGCCGGGGGCATTCCCTTTGATGCCCGTCCTTCGCCGTGAGAGATTCGCCATACCGTGTTTACCAATTCAGTTTATACATCACTCTTCGACGAAGGCAGGAATAACGTTAACCCGTATCGAACATAAGGTTAACGCGCGTATAGTCTTTTACCGCCTAATCTCTGAGTTGAAAAAAGCCGGACATGGATGTCGACCATTCTACATGTACAGTTGTACTTGATCCATGGTCTGCCATTGGGGTATAGAAACGGGATACAGAAATCGGAACGCTAGTTTCAAGACCCCTATGTTACTCTACGCTACCGTGTCCGCGACGCTACCATATATGGTCCCGAAGGGGTTGTCTCGAGGAAGTACCTCTTTTACGTATTTACATAACACAAACGGTCAATGGAGGGGCGGAAAGCATGATCGATCTTAAGAAACTCAAGGGTGCAGATCTTTCAACGGAACTATGTGGTATTAAGTTGCAGAGCCCGTTCATCCTTTCCTCAGGTCCGCTGAGCTACGCTGCCGAAGGCTTGATCAGGGCCTACCAAGCAGGTTGCGGCGCAGTCGTTACCAAAACCATCAGACATCATGCCGCCATCAACCCGGTGCACCACATAGGTAGAATCGGCAAGGATTCTTTGATCAACTGCGAAAAATGGGCAGATTCGCCTCCTGAAGTCTGGTTCGAGAGAGAAATCCCCATGGCCAAAAAAGCCGGCGCAGTGGTAATTGCCAGCGTAGGCCACACTTTACCGGAAGCCGAAGACTTGGTTAAACCTTGCGAAGATGCCGGGGCCGATATGATAGAGCTGGTCTCATATACCGAGGATACCTTACTGCCCATGCTGGAAGCCACCTTAAAGAGGGTGAAAATCCCTGTGCTCTGTAAGCTCAGCGGAAACTGGCCCGATCCGGTGGGCATAGCGAAAAAAGCCTTGGAAATGGGGGCTTCGGGCATCACGGCCATCGATTCGATAGGTCCCACCCTGAAAATCGATATCAAGAAGGCCAGGCCCGAAATGATGGGCAAAGACGGCTACGGCTGGTTATCCGGCGGAGCGATCAGACCCATCGCTTTGCGTATCAACTCCGAAATCGCCCGTATCGGCTGCCCCAACTTGGTCGGGACCGGTGGTGTGACTTGCGCCGAAGATGCGGTCGAATACTTGATGGTAGGCTGTAATGCCGTCGGTGTTCATTCCATCGCCGTCCTGAAAGGCGTGGAGTACTTTGAAAAGTTGAATTATGACTTGGCAAGGCTGCTGGAGCAATTGGGTTACAAGGATATTCCGAGTGTCAGGGGAGTCGCCCTTCCCAACTTTCCGAAGGAAGAAATCGTTGCCGAACTCGAGTTCCATTATGAGCCGAACTATGCTCCATGCCAGGAAGCTTGTCCCGCAGGGGTGGATGCCCCGCTATATATCGACCAGATCAGAAAAGGACAATATGTTGAGGCATACAAGACTGTCAGTATCGCTAACCCGTTCCCGGCAATCTGTGGCAGAGTGTGCGACCATCCTTGCGAGGATAAATGCCGGAGAGCCACTGTGGATGACGCCATCGCTATCCGCTTACTGAAGCGGACTGCTGCCGATAAGACCTTTGAAAGCTGCGGCGATAACCTTCCGTTGCCACCCATGTCGCCCAGTAACGGCAAGAAAGTGGCTATTGTCGGTGCCGGACCCGCGGGTTTGAGCGCTGCTTACTACCTAGCGAAAAAAGGCTACGGAGTTAAAGTATTCGAGGCCCTGCCCGTTGCGGGCGGTATGCTGGCTGTGGGTATTCCCGACTACAGACTACCCAAGGAGCTCATAAAGAAGGAGATTTCCCGCCTGGAGAAGATGGGCGTTGAGATTCGTACCGGTATTAGGGTGGGTACGGATGTCACCTTGGATGAACTGAAATCGCACTATGACAGCGTCTTGGTCGCCGTGGGAGCTCATGGTGACAGTAAACTCGGTATTCCCGGCGAAGACTTAGCGGGCGTTATTCCCGGCGTCACTTTCCTCCGTGATGTGAACTTGGGCAGAGCCGGAGGTCTCCACGGCAAGAAAGTGGTCGTAATAGGCGGCGGCAACGTCGCCATCGATGCCGCCCGCTCTGCGGTCAGAATGGGTGCCGCTGAAGTCACCGTGGCATACCGCAGGACCGAGAAAGAAATGCCCGCCTACGCTGAAGAGGTTGCCCAGGCTAAACAGGAAGGGGTAAAGTTCGTCTTCCTGGCCGGCCCGAGCAAGATCGAGGGTCAAGGAAAAGTAGAGAGATTCTATTATGACCCCATGAAACTCGGGGATGTGGACAGCTCCGGCAGAAGGAAGCCTGTGAAGTCCGGTGAACCGGCGGTTGCCATGGACGCCGACATAATCATCGTAGCCGTCGGCCAGGTTGTAGACGCGCCATTTATGCCGGCCGTTAAAGATAAAGCCAAAGGATTGACCGATGCTGCCGGCGTTTTTGTAGCAGGTGACTGCGTGACCGGCCCCGCTTCGGTGATCAAGGCTATCGCTGCGGGTAGGGAGGCAGCTATAACCATCGACAAGTACCTAGGCGGCGACGGAGTGGTTATGGAGACTTACGGCACACAACGTAGTCGCGCTGTCGATGTCGTCATCGCCGAAGACGGTACCCGGAAAAAAGAGGCGGAATTGCTCAGTGTCGAAAAGAGAATTCCCGGCTTTAGAGAAGTGGAGCTCGGGCTTGACGAAAAAGATGCCAAAGAAGAAGCCAATCGCTGCCTGCACTGCGGATGCACCAACTGTATGCGTTGTGTGGCGGCCTGCCCGTACAAGGCGCGCAAGCTGGAATTCCCCATCATGACCGTAGATAAAGATCTTTGCCGCAGCTGCGGTTCTTGCGTGTCAGTTTGCCCCACAGGAGCCTTGACAGCTACGGTTGTCAATCCCAGGGTTGGCACCCAAGGGGACGGACATTGACGGAATCGACGGATACTGACGAATAGACACTGGCGAATAAGACGTCTACGAATGAACGGACACTGACGAATAAAAAGATCCGCTATGAAGGATCTAAAGCAATGGTGTAGAATAGACTAGACGCAAAACCGAATAACTCACGGATGAACGGTGCGGGAGAGACTCGGATAATCCGGGCGCCGAAGGAGCAAGGTGATTGTTTACCGAAACTCTCAGGCAAAAGCACCGCATCGGGACGAAACTCTGGAGAGTCGCCGTCCTAGTCGGGCGGCCACCAAAGGAGTAACCCCCGCACACCTTGAGCACTATTCGTAGCCGCGAGGGGAAGGGCTGGTATAAAAGGTTCGTAACGGGTTGGCCTCTGTGTTACGAACCGACGCTCACATCCCTGGACGCTACAAAGTCCACCTTACGGTGTGGAGGGAATCTCTCAGGTCATTGGACAGGGGCACAGCAGTTTTCGCTTGTGCCCTTTAAGTCTTTCAAAGGGGGAATGCTAAGGAAAGGACAAAGATCGAGAAAAAAGATATGTGCGGTCAAACCTCAAGAAGGAGGCGTTCGGTTTGGATCTCAAAAAGACGCCGCTTTACGAGACTCATTTGAAGTACGGCGGAAAGATCATCGACTTCGAAGGATGGGCGCTGCCGGTTCAGTTCAGTAGCATCATAGAGGAACATCATGCCGTCCGAAAGGCCGCAGGGCTCTTTGACGTTTCCGACATGGGAGAGGTCGAAATCAAAGGGAAAGACGCCCAAGCTTTGATCGAAAAGCTGGTCACCAATAGGGTCAGCACCATGGTAGACGGACAAGTAAGATACTCACCCATGTGCAACGAAAAGGGCGGCGTCGTGGACGACCTGCTCATTTACAGGTTCGGTCCCGAACACTTCATGCTGGTGATCAACGCAGGCAACATCGATAAGGACTACAATTGGATCCAGAAGGTAGCTTCAGGCTTCCCTGGCGCCACTGTGAGGAACATTTCGGCGGAAACGGCGGAACTCGCGCTTCAGGGCCCGAATTCCGAGAAGATCCTCAAGAAGTTGACGGACGTTGACCTCTCGAGCATCGGGTATTACTACTTCGTCCCCGAGGCCACAGTGGCCGGAAAAAAGTGTGTTATATCCCGAACGGGATATACTGGTGAAGACGGTTTTGAGTTATACTGCGCTCCCGCGGATGCTCCGGCGCTTTGGGACGACATTCTCGAAGCAGGCCAGGATCTAGGTTGCGTTCCAGCCGGGCTCGGCTGTAGGGATACGCTCCGGTTCGAGGCTTCCATGCCTCTTTATGGTCAGGAAATGGACGACGACACGACTCCACTAGACGCAGGGCTTGGCCGTTTCGTTGACCTTGAAAAGCCCGATTTCATAGGTAAAGAAGCCTTGCTCAAAGAGAAAGCGGAGGGCTTGAGGAAGAAACTAGTGGGGTTTGAGATGGTAGGTCGTGGCGTGCCGAGGACAGGCTATCCCATAGTAAAGGATGGCGAGAGGGTCGGATACGTCACCACCGGTTCCTTTGCGCCCACGCTCAACAAGAACCTGGGCCTTGGGTTCGTACGACCCGATCTTTCGAACGTCGGAACACAAATCGGAGTCGAGATACGCGGAAAAAGTATTCCGGCCGTAATCGTAAAGAAACCATTTTATAAGAGGGGTTAACTTAAAGAAGGGTTGGCCACGAGGACTCCAGGTGCAAAACCAAGAAGGAGGCAGTGATAAAGATGTATCCGGAGAACCTGAAGTACACCAAGACTCATGAATGGTTGAGAGTTGAAGGCCAAAAAGGTTACGTGGGTCTAAGTTACTATGCGCAGGACCAGCTCGGCGACATCGTCTTTGTGGAGCTACCGGAGATAGGGACGGAGGTGACACAGGGCAAAGCTTTCGGCGTGGTGGAGTCGGTCAAGGCAGTGTCCGATTGCTATGCCCCTGTCAGCGGCAAAGTGGTGGAACGAAACGAAAACCTCGAGACGAGTCCGGAACTCATCAACAAGGATCCTTACGGTGAGGGTTGGCTGATCGCCATCGAGATGTCGGATCCGTCTGAAGTGAACAACCTCTTGGACGTAGAGGCTTACAAAAAACACATGGAGGAGGAAGGGCATCACTGATGGGCGGATTTATCCCTAATACCGACAGGGACCGCCAGCTGATGTGCGAAGCTTTAGGGATAAGCTCTGTTGAGGAGCTTTTCTCCGATATCCCCGAGAACGTGCGCTTTCGCGGGAGACTGAACATTCCCGAAGGGATGTCGGAAGTCGAAGTCTCCGACCTCATGTTGCGTTTGAGCTCTAAGAACGCCGATACCTCGAAGCTCGTATGCTTCGCCGGTGCCGGCGCATACGATCATTTCATTCCCAGCGTCGTAGGTCACGTCTTAGCGAGGTCGGAGTTCTATACCGCTTACACACCCTACCAGCCCGAAGTCAGCCAGGCGGTTCTCCAGAGTATTTTCGAGTATCAGACGATGATCGTGCGCTTGACAGGCATGGATGTGTCGAACGCCTCCATGTACGACGGCGCCACGGCTTTGGCCGAAGCGGCTCTCATGTCCGTGGCGACCACCAAACGGAAAAAGATCGTCCTTTCGTCGGCCATTCACCCGGAGTATCGTGAGGTGGTCAAGACATACGCCCGCGCGGTGGAATTGGACGTCCAGGAAGTCGGTTTCAAGGGCGGACTGACGGACATGGCGGCCCTCGAGGCTGCTTCCAAAGAAGCGGCGGGCGTCATGATGCAGCAGCCCAACTTCTTCGGATGCGTCGAGGACATGGAAGGCGCGGCGAAAATCGCCCACTCGGCGGGGGCGCTGTTTACGGCGTGCGTAAACCCGATTTCCCTCGGCATACTGAAGCCGCCGGGGGAATATGACGCGGACATCGCAGTCGGAGAAGGCCAGTGCCTTGGCAATCCCTTGAGCTTCGGAGGTCCGTATCTTGGGTTCTTCGCCACCAAAGAAAAGCTGGTTCGCCGTATGCCGGGGCGTTTGGTAGGCGAGACGGTGGACGTGAGAGGTAAGCGGGGTTTCGTCCTCACGCTGCAGACCCGGGAACAGCATATTCGCAGAGAGCGTGCTACGTCCAACATCTGTTCCAACGAAGCCCTCAACGCGCTGGCGGCAACGGTGTACCTTGCCACCATGGGGAAACAGGGCATCAGGGAAGTGGCCGAGCTTTGCCTGAAGAAAGCCCATTACTTGAAGAAACAGATCACGTCGATACCGGGGTTTGAAGCGGCGACGGACGCGCCCTTCTTCAACGAGTTCGCGGTGAAGTGCAGCAAAAATAAACCGTCGGAGATCATCTCCCAGTTATCGAAAAATGGTGTGCTCCCGGGAGTTGACCTCGGAAGGTTCTACCCGGAATTGGGCGGCCAGCTCTTGATCGCCGTTACTGAAAAGAGGACTAAGGCGGAAATGGACGACTTGGTGAAACGATTGGGGGGAATAGCATGAGCGGCCAGGAAGGCATGAAGAAGCCGGGGAAGATCGAAAGAGAGCGGGCCCTCATATTCGAGCTTTCCTCCCAGGGACGGAAGGCCTACTCGTTACCGAAGTGCGACGTTCCCGAGGAGCCGCTCGAGGCGCTTATTCCACAAAACTCCCAAAGGCAGACGCCTCCGGATCTCCCCGAAGTGAGCGAAGTCGACGTGGTGAGGCACTATACCAAGTTGAGCCAGCTCAACCACGGGGTCGATCTCGGTTTTTACCCATTAGGGTCCTGCACCATGAAATACAGCCCCAAGATCAACGAGTGGGCGGCGGGCCTTCCGGGCTTTGCCAACCTGCACCCGTACGTTCCAGAAGACCTCGCGCAGGGCGCTCTCCAGCTTATGTACGAGATCCAGCAATACCTTGCGGAGATCGGTGGGGTCAAGCGCGTATCCTTGCAACCGGCTGCAGGGGCTCACGGAGAGTTAACGGGGCTACTGATAATCAGGGCCTATCATGAGAGCAGGGGTCAAAAACGCACCAAGATCATCATACCGGACTCCGCGCACGGCACCAACCCTGCATCTTCGGTGATGTGCGGGTTCTCTACGGTCGAGGTGAAATCCGACGAACGCGGAGGGGTCGATCTCGAATCGCTGAAAAAAGTCGTGGACGATCAGGTGGCAGGGCTCATGTTGACGAACCCGAACACCTTGGGTCTATTCGACGAAAACATCGACAAAATCGCCAAGATCATTCATGACGCGGGCGGGCTCCTTTATTACGACGGGGCCAATACCAACGCGATCTTGGGCATCGCCCGGCCGGCCGATGCCGGGTTCGACGTAGTGCATTTCAATCTCCATAAGACTTTCTCGACTCCGCACGGTGGCGGTGGTCCCGGTTCCGGGCCGGTTGGCGTCATCGAAGAACTGGCCGATTTCTTGCCGGTTCCGGTGGTGGATTACGACGGCAAGAAATACTATCTCAATTACGATCTTCCTCGCAGCGTGGGCCGTGTCCGGTCGTTCTACGGCAACTTCGGCGTCGTGGTTAAGGCGTATACGTACATCAGGATGCTTGGGCCGGACGGCTTGAGACAGGTGAGCGAAAATGCCGTTTTGAACGCCAACTACCTGATGCGCAAACTCCTCGAGTACTACGACCTTCCTTACGATCGCCATTGTAAGCACGAGTTCGTGGTACGACCGGGACGTATCAAAGAGGCTACCGGTGTTAAGACGCTCGATATCGCCAAGCGCCTGCTGGACTACGGCGTCCATCCACCGACGGTTTACTTCCCGTTGATAGTGGATGAGGCGTTGATGATCGAGCCCACGGAGACGGAAAGTAGAGAGGCCCTAGATTACTTCGCTGATGCCATGTGCAGTATCGCAAAAGAGGCATACGAAGATCCGGAGCTGGTGAAGACCGCTCCTCATACCACCGTGGTCGGAAGGCTCGACGAGGCCAGAGCCGCCAGGCAGCCGGTACTCGTCTATAAAAAGCCCGAATGAGACGATAAGACGATAAGGCGCATACCTGCCGCCGGGGTGG
>DUSP01000179.1 GCA_012842575.1 Clostridia bacterium | reverse complement strand
TTTGACTCCTCCACCGTAATGACCCCGTCTTTTCCGACCTTCTCCATGGCATCCGCGATGAGGTTGCCTATCTCGGGGTCGTTTCCGGCGATGGAAGCCACGTAAGCGATATCCTGCTTCCCTTCGACCGGTTTTGAAAGGCCCTTGATGGCTTCGACGGCCTTCTCTACGGCCTTGTCTATACCGCGCTTTATGAAGATGGGATTCGCACCCGCAGCGACGTTCTTCAGACCCTCTTTTACGATGGCCTGGGCGAGCACGGTGGCCGTGGTGGTCCCGTCTCCCGCCACGTCGTTGGTCTTGGAAGCTACTTCTCTACACAATTGAGCTCCCATGTTCTCATACGGGTCGGAGAGCTCTATTTCCTTGGCAACGGTGACCCCGTCTTTAGTGATCTGAGGGGATCCAAACTTGCGGTCCAATACGACGTTCCGGCCCTTCGGCCCGAGGGTGACGCGCACGGCATGGGCCACTTGATCTACGCCGCGTTCCAGAGCCTTCCGGGCTTCTACGTCAAAAGCCAGCTGTTTGGCCGGCACTTCACTCGACCTCCCTTTGACTGATTTCCGATAACGTCCACACGAACTGGATCTTCAACAGGTTCCGCTTTACTGCCTTCACTGACTTCACTGCTGCACCGTTACGTCATTACTACTTTACCGCGAGGATATCGCTTTCGCGGAGGATCAGGTATTCTTCGCCGTCTATCTTGATTTCCGTACCGCTGTACTTGGAGAACACCACGATATCCTTTTCTTTCACTTCAGGAGCCACACGTGTACCGTTATCGAGGAGTCTCCCGGGTCCGACCGCGACGACTTCACCTTCCTGGGGTTTGTCTTTGGCGGTGTCGGGTAGGACTATACCACCCTTGGTTACCTCCTCGGTTTGCCTGGGTTTTACCACTACTCGATCAGCGAGTGGCTTAATCATCCCCGTACCTCCTTTCCGATTGTTGCCCTATTCAAGGTGGTTAGCACTCACCCAAGGCGAGTGCTACCAAAAAGGTATTATATCCAAATTTGGCATGCTGTCAACATTACTAGATCCCCAAATAGGGCTCTGAATACCCAAAGTCGCTTCGGGTTAATCTACCAACGAAGGAAGACCCTTTTTAAACTTGGAGGTGCAAAGCGTGATAATAGGAACGATAATCCGCTTCATCGTATCGGCTTTGGTCCTGTGGGGACTGAGTTTCATCCTTCCCGGCTTCCACATTGCTGGCATCGTCAATGCCATTATAGCGGCGGTGGCCATAGCGGCTTTGGGTTATCTCGCCCGGGTGCTTTTGGGCAAAAAGGCTTCTCCCCACGGCCGGGGAATAGCCGGTTTCATCGCGGCGGCCGTGGTGATCTACTTGGCCCAATTCTTGGTTCCCACCATGAGGGTGACAATCTTGGGGGCGCTAATAGCCTCGGTGATAATCGGCTTGGTCGACGTCGTAGTACCTACCGAACTGAGGTAGTACGTCCTTCCCATTACGTCCCGACATGGATTCGACATATCCCAAGATAGGGCATTGCCTGGAGGCGCAATGCCCTATCCCTATCATCTCCACCGTAAAGGGGGCGGGTCTACCCGTAGATCCCCCGCATATGAATTTTATATAGCCGTGCATCAGAAGAGAATTCTCAAGCCTCGGGGGGAGCCCCTTGCCCGGTGGATCTCGATACCCCTCATGCGAAGGAAGGCCCATACAGGCATATCCTCTTTCTTCGTCACCCGTACCCTCGTTTCGAGGAGCGCGCTTTACCTCGAATCGAGCTTTTAATCGAGCTCTACCCATCAAGGGCCTTGCGTATCTTGTGCGCGTCATCCGAGGGAATTCCGTAATGAAGGCGAGCGCAATATACGCCCTCATCGTGGTGGTCTCTTTCGCTTTCCTTCTTCGTCGTGACGTAGTAGAGAATTTGGCCGGTCGTTTCTCGATTTGTCTGGTCTCGATCTTGAACGAAACGGGTGGTGGCCATGGATTGGCATTATGGGAAGCCTTTGAAGAACTCGAGGAGGAAGAAGCGGTCTTGGCTTTTGCTCCCTCCGCCCCCGACGTGCGTCCGGGCGATCGGGATAGGATATCGTACGAGGAGGGATTGTTCGAAGGCGGTTCGTACGAAGGCGTCATCGATCCGAGAAACGCCGTCTTCTGGCCGGGGAACAGAGTGAGACTCTCCAGGTGGGCCTTGGAGTCTTCCATTCCGGGCCTGGCTGTCTGGTCCGAGAACCTCATCCAAGATACCGGATTTGAACCCGGCAAGGACGTCTTGTATTGGGTGGTTTCCGCCCTGAGCGGCACAAAGCCCTATGATCCCAGGTCACTCCTTGGGCTCGTCTTGCCTGTACTCGAGGTTTCCTTCGCCGGTGCTCGCGGAGGAAGGCAATCACCTCCGGATGACATCAACCCACCACATACCTCCGGCGATGCCCTGACGGATGGCGGGGCTTTCTTCGAACCGGGCCTCATAAACCGTTACCCTTACGCGTTGCCGATTTTCGGGAAGGAACAACGAACCGGGCAAGAGGAGCCCTCGGCCGGTGTAACCGCGGGAGGCATAGGCTGGGAAGTGGGTACTGATCGGGGTTCGGTAAACGAAACATCGACTTCCGGGGAGTCCTCGGTTCCGAACGCGGCGGGCGCGGGGCCCAAAGAGATTCTGGTCGGTATATATCATACCCATTCGAGGGAGTCTTTCCTGCCGGAAATATCCCCGCGACCGTCTTCATTCGACGACGCTCATACCAGCGACCAATCCAAGAGCGTCGTGCGGATAGGAGAGGAAATCGCAAGCATTTTGAATAGTAGATACCGCATAGGTGCAGTACATTCCAAAGTGGCATGCGACGAAGAGGGTAAACTTGGAGCCTACGTAAAATCCCTTGCGGTCGCGCGGGATCTCTTGAAAAGATATCCTACCATTAAAATGTTGATCGATGTTCACCGTGACGCCCTTCCCAGGGACGCGACCACCATTGAAGTCGGCGGCGTCAAGTATGCCCGTGTGATGTTGGTCCTCGGGACCGACCGCAGGCTACCCCACCCTAACTGGAGGAAGAACTTCGAGGTCGCCCTCAAGTTCGTACGGAACATGGAAACGAGACAGCCCGGTATAATCATCGGCATTTACCCGAAATACGATAGATACAATCAGCACCTCCTCCCGGGAGCCATGCTCCTTGAAATCGGAGGCGTCGAAAACACCATGGATGAGTGTCTGAGGACATCCCATCTGGTTGCCGAGATCATTGCGGGGATGATCGGGAGAAATGAGGTCCAGTAAAGGATTATCGGGAGAAACGGGATGCAACGGGATGCGATAAAAGAGCATAGAAGATCTACGTCAAAATGGGCATAATAACCTCCGATTGCAGAAGATTGGCAGCGTCCCCAAAGGCCCGGGTTACGGGGACCCAGTTCGCCAATATTCGCTCTCGTCGCGCACGGCCGTCGGCGGTAATGGGGGTCGTACCCGAAAGACCAGGCCAGGGGTTTGTGAGCCGAAACCGGTAGGTTTTACAGGTTTCACCGTAGAGAGGTGGCGCTTTTGCGTCTGAGAACGAGGAAGCTCGTATTGGGAGCAACCATCGTAGCGACGGTGCTCATGGTTCTTGCGGGACTCCTAGTGGCCGCCGGAGCCATTTCCGACATTCTGGGCACCGATCTTTACCCTATGTTGTCGCTGGAAGCGTTCTCACCCCGCATCCTCCCCCAAGATATGTCGCCCAGGGGTCTTTTCCCCGGAAACCGACCTTAATGCCGCCGTTTTGCCTTCGGCATCGCGTTGGTGTGCGCTACATCGCCAGGATGTTGGGGGCTTTAGCCTTCCCGCAAAAACCGGATGCCCTTTCGTGGGAAGTTGCATCGCCAGGACGTTCAGGCTTTCGTCCGGCCCGTTTTGTCTCAACATGCCCTCGGTATAAGCTCGGTCCAAATGCTATAATTGAGCAGGAAATAACACTCTAGACGGTGGGTATATCGGCCAAGGCACCTGGCCCCGCGAGCGCCTTGACGATCGGATTAGCACGCTGCTTTGAGCATGCTACCTTGAGCGTGCTGCTTTTCTTAGCCTTTTTCGTTTCCGGACTGGGGGATTCGTGACCGAGTATGGACCACAATAAGCCCGAAGAATGGCTAGGACCCGAGCGTATCAGGAACTTCTGCATAATCGCCCACATCGACCACGGGAAGTCTACGTTGGCGGACCGGATTCTTGAGATCACGGAAACGGTCCCCAAAAGGCGCATGGAAGATCAGTTTCTGGACAGGATGGATCTCGAGCGTGAAAGGGGTATAACCATTAAAGCCCAAGCCATCCGCCTTCGTTATCGCGCTCGGGACGGACGCGACTTCATTCTTAATCTCATCGATACCCCCGGACATGTGGACTTCACCTATGAAGTATCAAGGAGCCTTGCCGCTTGCGAAGGCGCCCTCCTGGTAGTAGACGCGGCGCAGGGAATAGAGGCTCAGACCTTGGCCAATTACTATTTGGCATTAGAACAGAACCTGGAGATCGTACCCGTCATCAACAAGATCGATTTGCCCAGCGCTGACCCGGAGCGGGTGAAAAAGGAGATCGAAAACGTTTTGGGAATCGAGAGCTCTTCGTGCCTTTTGGTCTCCGCAAAGGACGGCACCGGCGTGCCAGAAGTGCTGGAGGAAGTCGTGCGTCGTATACCTCCTCCGAAGGGTTCGGTAGAGGCCCCGACGAGGGCTTTGATCTTCGATTCCCACTACGACAGTTATCGAGGAGTGATCGCTTACGTCCGGGTAGTGGACGGTTGCCTCCGGGAAGGCATGAAGATCGCCACGATGTCCACGGGGCATACGTTCGAAGTCTCCGAAATTGGCGTATTCAAAGATAAGCCGGAGCGCAAGGGGATCCTTTCGGCGGGAGAGGTAGGGTATCTCGCGGCGGGCATAAAGAACGTCAAGGAATGCAGGGTTGGCGATACCATAACGGACGCCGTTTGCCCGGCGTCGCACCCGCTACCCGGTTACAAGAAAAT
>DUSP01000142.1 GCA_012842575.1 Clostridia bacterium | reverse complement strand
TGGCGTTCACCACATCGCGTACGAAACCGATGACATAGAAGGAGACCTTGAGCGTATAAAGTCGATGGGTATTGAAGCCATTGACCAGAAACCCAGACCGGGGCTTGAAGGAACCCTCGTGGCATTCCTTCATCCGAAGTCGTGCGGAGGGGTCCTCACAGAGCTGGTTTGGTCTTCTTGTTGTAAAGCCCGGCACATTCAACCGTCGGGCCTTAGCACAAGAGGTCTACATGAACCTGTTTGGAGTGGGTAATCCGGTCGACGTCATTATTGTAACTCCAGAGGAAATAGAGAACTACCGCGTTGAAAAACTGATCTCAAGACTAACCTCGGATAAGGCATGAGATTAAGGCAAACTCGGCGGATCATTGGGCATACATGTCGCCACGCGACATAACGACACTAGCGGGCGAACCGATGGAGGCCGGCTTCGCGAGCGAGGCGTACCGCCTCCTCGTGTTCGCGCTTCGTTACCGGACGGTCAAGGGGCGGGTACTCTCTGGCCCGGTAAGCGGGTCGGTATTGGGCCATGATATTGATGTACGTGTCGGGCGATATCTCGTCTGCAATGAACCTGACGATCTCAGCCGTCCCTGCGAGCCCTTCGGGCAGCACCAAATGCCGGACGAGAAGGCCGCGCCAGGCGATGCCGTCTTCGTCGATTTGGAGATCCCCCACCTGACGGTGCATCTCCTTTAGCGCCGCTTTCACGACCCTGGGGTAGTCCTTCGCTCGTGAGTAGCGCAGGCCTACGTCAGGGTCAGCGTATTTCACGTCAGGCATATAAATGTCGATAACCTGGTCAAGCAACTTGAGCGCGGTGAGCGACTCGTATCCGCCGCAGTTGTAAACGAGGGGTATTTCGAGACCGCGATCGCACGCGATGACGAGGGCGGCCAGGATGTGTGGCATATAGTGTGTCGGAGTTACGAAGTTGATGTTATGGCAACGTATATCCTGGAGTTCGACCATTATGTCAGCAAGTTCTGAAAGCGTGACGACGTATCCCACATGCATCTGGCTTATGTCCCAGTTCTGGCAGAAGAGGCACCTGAGATTGCAGCCGGTAAAGAAGATCGTACCCGAGCCATGGGTGCCCACCAGAGGGTCCTCCTCGCCGAAGTGCGGACCGTAACTCGATATCTGCACCTTGTCGTCAGACTTGCAGACACCGCGTTCACCGGCGAGCCTGTCAACGCCACACTCGTGGGCGCAAAGGTCGCAAACCCGAAGCCTCTTCCAGGCTTGGTCCTTGCGGGCGGCGAGTTCGCCCTTTTCCCAAAGGATCCTGTACATGCCTGTGTGCTTCACAGGAGGTCACCTCTCAGGCTCCGTTTCCACCAACCATTCCGAAGACTCCCCGAGGTTACAAACTTGTGCTCCCGTATCATAGGCATTATCTCCGGGGTAACCTGTGTATCCAGCGCTTCTTCCTTTCTTCTCTGCAAGATCGTCTACTTACATGCAAGTCTGTATGTATATTTAATTATACTAGAGGCAATAGTGCTGCGGGTCCCCGAAAGAACGCGCCGCCGCTGGGGAGCTTGCCCACCTGAATATGAGTCTACGGCTGAGTCTACGGCCTGCATGTTCCTGCCTGTAGTACCCATTTATCACGTAGCCGCCTCACGTAGCCGCCTCAAGTTCCGTTCCATCGCGTGAGATAGAGAGCGGCCCCGGTTGCATTTTACCTGCTGCGAGCGTCAAAGTTTGCGGCGCGTCGGCAATCTTGGCCTGGGCTGGGTTTGTTAGCTTATTATTTGAGTTTATCAAACTTGTTATTGTTGAAGGGATTGACAGGCGCCACAAAGGTGATAACGTAATGAGTGAGACCTCACTCATCCTCAGGAGGATAGGCCATGCCCGAAAGTAAAAAGGAGCAGATCCGGCAGGCGGCTATCACCGTAATTGCCCGGGAGGGTTTTCACGCCGCCACTACGGACAAGATTGCGAGCGAGGCCGGCGTAGCGGTGGGCACGATTTACAACTATTTTTCCAACAAAGAGGACATACTGCAGTACATCTTTCAAGTGGAATATGAAAAGCGGGCGGCCTTTTTAGCAGAACTCAGTCAAAAAGAGCTGGGGACCATCGCCAAAATTCGTGCCATGTTGGAAATGCACTTTACCAAAGTACAGGAGAACCCCAATTTGGTTAAGGTCATACTGGCAGAGAACAGGTTCGGGCGACGACAAAAAGAGAACGGACTCCTGGGCTTGTTGGAACAGATAATTCGTACCGGCATCGCCCGTAAAGACATCCGCCCTTGCCACGCGAGTATCATCGCCACCATACTCTTTGGGGCCATCGAAGCGATAATGGCCCGTTACCTCGCGGCAGGTGAGACAAAGTCGGACGCGACTGCTCTTTCCGCCGCCGTTGAAGAGATCATCGGCTTAATCTCCCGTGGGTTGGCTACGGGGTAAAAGGTATGCCGTACGGGTTCATCCAAAAAGTGAACGCCAGACAGTGGCGTGGCGTACGGGGCGTTTAGGTTCGCGGAGGAGGGAGAAACCGATGGAACAGAGAATTCGCACTGTGGTTCAACTCGTTTTCCTGGTGGCGTTCATAGCGTTGTGGCGTCTCGGCAAAATGCAGGTCTGGATGAGTTTGATCCTGGCCTCCGCTTTTCTGGCGGCTATACTAGGCCGCGTTTACTGTGGCTGGATTTGCCCCATTCACACCCTGATGCGCCCCCTAGAATGGGTGAAAGCGCGTCTTGGCTCCAAACACCTTCCCGTACCCAGTTGGGTTTGCTCACCCGTTTTGAAATATGGTCTTTTCGTAGGCATGATTGTCGCTATGATCCTAACCACCCGTCGAGGTATAAAGTTGCCGCTGATGTTGCTCTTCGTTCCTCCTGCTCTATTGTTAACCTTCTTTTATCACCCGGCGTCGTGGCACCGCTATCTTTGCCCTTACGGAACTCTCTTCAGTTTAACCGCGCGTTGGGCTTTTATCCGGCTGTACATCGACGAGAATAAATGTTCCTCTTGTTCTCTCTGTACCCGGGTTTGCCCTGCCGAGGCTATTAGCCTGCGCGGCGAGAAAGAATATGCGGTAATTGATCGTCGCCACTGTCTCGTATGTCTCGCATGCAAGGAAGCGTGCCCCCGATCCGCCATCGCCTACTCCGCACGGATCAGGTAGTTGCGAGGCCTTCGGATTCTAGCCGTATGGCGCCCCGAATTTGTGCGAACTACTTGGTATCTGCAAGGGGGGTTGTGGGGGGTGATTACTCCTTACTTCGAGAAGGATCTGCTAGATGAGCTGAAACCTGCTGGCGAATGCATTGCGGCACGGTTCTACGATAAGGCAAGTCCGACGAAAGAGCGTGTTGTTTCACTCTCCATGGGGTGGTACGAATCACCTGCTCATAGAAAAATAATGACTGATCCATCATTGAAGAAGGGGGCTATTGGACTCGCTGTGGCGGACGAACTTGTTGATGTACGCCTCCTAAGTTCACCTTGGACAGTAAGAGAGGTTATGTCTACCAACCAAATTGTGTGCTTTATCGGGCGCTGATAGAGTTGTGCAACGTCGATTCGCTCGAGTCGTCTCAGAAAGGAGGTTTTCCCCTGTCTATTCCCGACAGGCTCCTCGCCCTCTGGGTCTATGTGTCCCTCACCCTCGGCGCCTTCGCGGGGCTGGGGGCGGTGGCGGAAGGTGGGGGGGATTGTGGAGAAGGTTGAGTGGTTCAAAGAGATAGGATATAAAGTGGCGGTGTGGCTTCAGGCGGTGACGCCGGATGAGAAAACTGTGGCACCCTTTCCTCAGTTTATCTAGAGGAGGGTGCCACCATTTCCTTGAGGTCCCAAACTTCAAGGTCCGGCACGGGCGTAAAGTGTTTGGCGTTGGTGGTAAGAAGCGGGATACCAAGGTTTAACGCCGTGGCGGCGATTACTGCATCCGCCAGCTGCATTGTAACTCCAATGCGACGCAACTTCTGACTCAAAAGCCCGGCCGCTTCGGCCAAGGTTGCATCTACAGGGTATAATGCGACTCCTGCAAAGAACGCCCGCGTGGCCTCAAATTCACGCTCCTTTGCCCCCTGCCACACTTCGACGGAGGTTATAACCGAAACGGCCAAAGGCCCTCTTTCCGCGAGGTGCTCGAGAAAATTGGACACTCCTGCCAGGCCGCGGAGATGGGCGATAACGGCCCCGGTGTCCAGAAGACAGGAGCATACTTCATCCTTCATGTCGCCATCCCGACCTTATCTCTTCGACGTATTGCTCAATTTGGGAGAGATCTTCGAGTCCGGGATGGCCCTCTGCTTTCCAGGCGCCTGCGCTGGCCCGCAACGCGTTCTTCCTCCGCTCCCGTGCGACATAGTCACTCATTCCCTTGGCGATGAAGGAGCTCAAGTTTGGTGAGAGAGTTTTCATTTCCTTCACGAGGTCTGCGGGAAGGGTGATGGACACTTTTACGGTCTTCACTCCTACCACCTCCGGCCTGATAGTACTACTATGTCATCCTACCGTCAAGGCGTAAGGCTAGGGACTT
Source organism: Clostridia bacterium (assembly GCA_012842575.1). Taxonomy (GTDB): domain Bacteria; phylum Bacillota; class Sulfobacillia; order DUSP01; family DUSP01; genus DUSP01. The sequence goes on along the minus strand of DUSP01000142.1, from coordinate 3,573 downwards.
TCCGACGCTGCGCCGGTCCTTCGGGACCGGCTCTTTCTTTTTGTGGGGAGGTGGTGGTTCGGGCATCACGCGGTCGGCCTTGTTAGCCGCGACGGTCGCGGTTTTGGTTCTTTTCAGTTCCGGGTCGAAGGTCTTGGCTCCCCGGCTCGTTTCGGACGTCAGGCCCTTCCCGTGACAGGAGGTTTGGCGGGGTAGTCCGCGCGCGGAAAAGCGCGTCATGATTGTCACCGCGTATACATCCGGTCCCGAATCAACGGGTAAGCGTCCGGTGGATCCGTCCTACGGAGTATGCGCTTCCGGCTTGAAGGCCGGGCCGGGGGCGGTTGCCGCCGATCCTTCGGTTCCGTTCGGGACGAGGGTATACGTGCCCGGCTATGGTTGGGGAGTAGTCGTAGATAGGGGGGGAGCGATAAGGGGAGACAGGCTGGATGTGTATTTCGAGGACGTCGAAGACACGCTGGAATGGGGGGTTAGGAAGGTCGAGGTGTACGTGTTGCGTTGATCAAGGTTGTCCGGCTGTATGCCGGAATGGAGTTGCGGGCGGAAATCTCATGTTGATACTACCCGAATGCGATTCTCGTATTCGTATAGGGTGGCCCGCGAGTATGGTCGGTTTTTCCGGTATGATGTTCGACTCGTTCGTCGGCCCCCTTGCTCTTACGAGTCAGGGTCGGACTGCTGGCCTACGCCATGGATACCTGGACGCTTCCTGGAGCGGTTCTTGGCAAAAACCGGCAACCGTCGGCCTGGCGGTGCGAAGTGGCAGGCCTCCTGTCGCTGGCGAGCGCGATAGTCGTAGCGGTGCTCGCTGAGGTGACCATGATCTGAGGAGGAAAGTGACAGTGCTCAGCCAGGCTAGCACCACGGCCAGAGTTGCCCACGCCTTTTGTCATGAATGGGATGAAGACACGGTTACCGGTGGGGCGTGATTTCACCGAAACGGAGTTGGATCTGATCAGGGAGGTGGTGGCGCTGTTCCCCAAGTTGAACCGGGCGGTCTTCAGGGTCGGGAACTTGCAACTAAAGCGGCTCACTGATGGCAACCTCCCTGCGATGACTCAGGCTCGCTAACGCAATTCTGTTACGGGAACAGGGTGAAGCCTGATGCCAGGTCAAACCTCCGCACCCGCTGCGCATCCGTCATCGCTTGTGGCGCAGGCACAACTTCCTTCTTTCGTTTTAGCCTACAGGTGCTTTTTCTTTTTCTCCCTCCCTCAGCAGGCGGCGCAAAGGCTTCCCCGTCACCGTTTTGGGGAGAGAGGAGACAAACTCAATGTAGCGCGGCACTTTGTAAGGTGCAAGGTTTGCACGGCAGTACTTTTTTAGCTCCCTTACAGAAACCTCTTTTCCTGGGCGCGGGACAATGTAAGCTTTTACTTCTTCTCCCCTTAAAAGGTCGGGCACACCCACCACAATTACGTCAATGACGGCAGGATGTTTAAAAAGCACCTCTTCTACCTCGCGGGGGTAAACTTTGCACCCTCCTTTGTTGATCATGTCTTTTTTACGGTCAACGATGTAGTAATAGCCCTCGTGGTCCACGTAGGCAAGGTCTCCCGTGTGGAACCAGCCTCCCTTTATTGCTTCTGCAGTTTCTTTGGGGCGGTTCCAGTAGCCCTTCATGAGGTAGGGGCTGCGGGTAATAAGCTCACCCACTTCTCCTGGCGGGAGGTCCTGGTCGTTCCTGTCCACAATACGGATTTCTACTTCCGGGAAGGCGCGCCCGATGGATTGCGGCTTTTGGGGACCATCAATGGGGTTGTGGGCTACCACGGGTGAGGTCTCTGAGAGGCCGTAGCCTTCAATGATAGGGAAGCCAAAAGTTTTTTGGAAGCGGTGGAAAACCTCCTCTGGTACGGGGGCGGCACCGGAGAAAGCAGCGCGCCAGGTGCTGAGGTCGTGCTCTTGCGGATTGTAGTTTTCAAGAATTTGGATGTAAAAGGTGGGAGGGCCGAAGAAGTAAGTAATTTTGTACCTGGAGAAAGCTTCAAAAAAGCGGTGGAGGTTCCAACCGCTACAGACTACTGTGGCGCCTGAAACCAAGCTGACGTTAAGCAGGCAGGTTTGCGCGGCAATGTGGAAAGCAGGGGCCATGAGGAGACTCACGTCACGGCTGCTAAACTTCATTGTTTGGGAGAAATTAAAGGCATTGCGTGCAAGGCCATCGTGGGTAAGCATTGCTCCCTTTGGCTCGCCTGTGGTGCCGGAGGTATAAATGAGTTCGGCCACCTCTTCGTCTTGAAGAGGAGGAAAAGAAAAACCCTCTCTGTTTGCCAGGAGCGTAGAGAAAGAAAGGTGTTCTTGGGCTTCTTCTGCTACAAGCACTACTCTGGACTGGGGGAGGCGGGGAAGAAATCCTTGAAGAACCGCAAGCTTTTCGGGGGTAGTGATAATCAGCTTGGGAGTGCAGTCAAGAAGGATGGCTCCAAGGTCGTGCTCCTGGTAGGCGGGGTTAACGGGAACAAAGATAGCGCCCGCACGCATTGTCCCGTAAAAAGAGATTACGAATTCTGGCGAGTTAGGAAGCAAGCAAAAAACCCTCTCTCCCGGGCCAATTCCCATTTCTCGCAGGGCAACAGCAAAGTGTTCCGTTGCTTTTTTGAACGCTGCGTAAGTTAGGGCTTCTTCTTTTTCTGGGGAAATCAGGGCGGGTTTAGAGGGAACTTCTTTGCTCCAGCGATCCACAACGCTTACGAGGTTCATTCGTTACCTCCTCCTTCGCGTGCTCTCCTCCCGGAGGCGACATTTCGCGGTGCCCTCACGGTCGCCGAGGTCAGACTCCTTATCGGGCTCTCCGGCACCATGGCGAGACGACCTTCTTCAGCCGGGTAGTGAAGTACAAGTTCGCCCCTGATCCTTTTTCATCCTTCGCGGTGCCGCCCTTGGCGGCATGGAGGACTCCTTTCTTTTTTGCGCCAGGGAGTTTCTCTTGGGCAATCCTTTACCGCCGGGTACCCTTTTCGGAAGGCCTGAAGCCATCGACGGATGACGGCAGGGAGTTTTCGTATTCTACATCGATCCCGGCCACATCGTCTTCCTCTTGCCGGCGCTCATGTTCGCCATGTGGGCGCATAGCCGCGTGAGATCGGTCTTCGACGAGTACTCCAGGTGGGCGTCGTCCGCGTCGTCCAAGGGGTTCACCGGCCGCATAGGTGGCGACCCTGTTCCTGCGGCGCGCCGGGCTTCAGCGCGTTTCGGTGGAACCTATTGATACGAGGCCGCTCCCTCTCTCCTATACAAGACGGCCTGGTTTTGCACCGAGTATGAGAAGGATTCCCCCCCCCTCCCCCCCGTCGAATCATGTCATCCGGCGGGCTGCCAACCGGCGGAAGAATCCTGAAAAGGGAGGAAGGTGCAGGTGAAAAGCGGTAGGAAAGCGAGATGGGTTGCGGCGGTCATGGTGGCCCTGGTCTTTGCCGCAGGTCTTAGCAGCCTTGCCTTAGCTCAAACCCCAGCCCAGTTAACTGTGGAAGGACAGGGCGACTACTTCGTCACCGGAGAAAGCTACCCGACGAAGATCCAGGTGGCGGGCTACGACTCCAGGGCCAAAAAGCTATACCTCAACTTCGACCT
>DUSP01000188.1 GCA_012842575.1 Clostridia bacterium | reverse complement strand
GAGGAAGCCCGAAAGGCGTTCACGCCGGGAGACATCGTGGTAACCGTCTCCACCGACAAGGAGTTCATGGATCTGATCAAACAGGCCTCGGGACTCATAACGGAGGAAGGAGGCCTCACCTCGCACGGGGCCATTGCGGGGCTGAGTCTCGGCATACCCGTCATAGTGGGCGCCGAAAAAGCTACTGAAATCCTGAAGAACGGTATGGTCGTTACCATAGACCCGGTTAGGGGATTAGTGTACAAGGGAAGGGCAAGGGTTCTATGAACGTTCGTCCGACCGGCGATGTACCTCATCAGGAGCCGATCCCCGTTTTTGAAGAAGCTACGGTGGATTTTTTGACCGAGGCTTTCGAAAGAGACGGCTACATATGCGACGAAAACATAATAGTCCCGGTTTATCTCGCCCTGAGACTGCAAAAACCGCTGCTCATCGAAGGTATGCCCGGAGTGGGGAAAACCGAGATAGCCAAGGTCATAAGTCGCGTGTTCAAAGTCGATTTGATACGGCTTCAGTGCTATGAGGGTCTTGATGAAAACAAAGCCCTTTACGAATGGAACTATCAACGCCAGCTTTTGCGAATCGAAATGGCCAAGGTGAAGCCGGAGGGAGACGGACCTCGAGAGTACGCTTGTGAACGTGACCTTTTCTCCGATCTTTTTTCAGAGGAGTACCTGCTCGAGCGGCCTCTCCTACGGGCGATAAGGAGTGAGGAGAGGGTGGTGCTTCTCATCGACGAAATCGATCGGACCGACGAGGAGTTCGAAGCGTTTTTGTTTGAGGTCCTTTCGGACTTTCAGGTTTCCATTCCGGAGCTGGGTACATTAAAGGCGCGTTTCATTCCGGCCGTAGTCCTGACGAGCAATAGATCCCGCGACCTTTCCGACGCATTGAAGAGACGGTGCCTTTTTTTGTATATTGACTATCCCACTATTGAGAAGGAATATCGGATAATACGGGCGAAAGTACCATATGTGAGCGAGCGCCTCGCTTCTCAAGTCGCAACTGCGGTATCGCGTTTGAGAAACGATCCCGAGGTGCGTAAGAAGCCATCCATAGCCGAGTCCATTGACTGGGCCAAGGCACTTGTCTGTCTGGAAGCCGATTCTCTTGATCCTTCGGTCCTGAAGCATACCCTCAACCTCGTACTAAAAAATCGCGAAGACTTCGAGCTGTACAAGAAAAAGGAAAAGGTAGCCTCGCTTCTTTAACATGTCGCTGGCAAAGGTGCATTCTCGTTTCCCAGGTTGATGCCTATGTTGGGACTTGCGAAATTCGCGGCTACCTTAAGGAAGATGGGGGTCAGATTAGGTACGTCGGAAGTGCTGGATGCGGCTTTGGCGCTTTCGGCGGTCAATATCGAAGAGGAGGGTCAGGTAAAAGCGGCCTTGGCTGCCACCCTGGCCAAATCCCCCGAAGAAAGGGCCCTTTTTTACCAAGCCTTCAAAGCCTTCTTCGTTCCTCCCGACAAGAAAAAGGCGGACATTCAGTTCCTAATGGAAAGACTTGCTGAGGAACGGGAAAACATTGCACTCGCCGAGGGCGAACTCCTCTTTCAAGGTGAGACCCTCGATCTTTCTTCGGAAAGTAAGGAGATATACTCAAGACTCGATCGGGAGGACAAGGACCGGCTCCTTGAATTCCTCGAGAGAGCGTCGGCCGGAAAACGGGTAGGACCCGCGTTCAAGCCGCTGATCGAGAGCATCGTAGAGGGTCACTTGGAACGCATGAGGTCGCGCATTTCGGATATCCAAACGCACCTTCCCCGATCTGCGAGAACCGGAGATCCCGAGGTCGACGCCGCTTTGATGCAGGCAGTGCTGTCGGGCCCTTCCGACCGCGAGAAACTCCTCACCGAGGACATCGCCTCGGTTTCGGAAGCGGACTTGGTCAAACTGGAAACCATTGCCAAGGATCTATCAAGGCGACTCGCCACCAGATTCAGCCGTCGCTGCAAGCGTTCTGCCAGGCGTTCCGCCATAGACATGAGAAAGACCATCCGCGCTAACATGAGGTACGGGGGCGTGCCTTTTTCGCTCAGGTACGAAGCGCCTAGAATAGAGAAACCGAGCATCGTCGTGATTTCGGATGTTTCCGGCTCCATGATCCGATACACCGGGTTTTTGCTGCAATTCCTGTCGGGTATCTCAAGCGTAGTCAAGAACGTAGAAGTGTTCATTTTCTCCGAAGACCTCGAGCGGGTTACCGACATATTCAAGGAGGGTGAAACGTTCTCCGAGACCGTAGCGCTTCTTTTGTCCCGAACCAGTCAGTGGGGCAGAGGAACTGACTTGGGCAAGGCGTTACATACCTTCCGTAAGACTTATGGTGCTTTATGCACCAGGAAAACGGTGTTGATAGTGCTGTCCGATGGAAAGACCATGGCCAGAGAGTCCGCGCGAAAGCACCTTGAGGAGCTTCACTCCAATGTGCGTCTCATACTGTGGCTTAATCCGTTGAAACAAGAGGAATGGAGAAAAGTGCCCCAGCTTCAGGACTTCAGGAAGTATTCCAAGATGTTTCAATCGAGAAGCCTTAGCGACCTCGAACGCATTATGAGGACGGAGGTGCTCCTTTGATGTCGGCGCTCGGCAGGATCAGGGAGACTGCGCAACAGGTGGCGGAAGCCGTATCCATGGCATTGGGGGTAGAAACCGAGATCGTCGATGACGAACTGACGATTGTTGCGGGCACCGGCAAGTACCTGAGGAAAATCGGCATGAAAGAAGAGGAGGCGTATTACGATACCGGGTTCCTTTACAAAAGGGTCCTCTCCACGGGCCAAGCCTACGTGGTCGAGGATCCGCGTGAGGACCCCACATACGATCCTTCGTCTCTCAGAGGGGAAACCGATGAGACCGCGGAGATATGCTGCCCCATTATTCTAGGGGAACGGGTGATCGGCGTCATGGGCCTTGTGGCTTTCAATGACGAGCAAAGGAACATGATGTTAACAAAGCGGAGCTCCTTAATGAGGTTTGTAGACCGAATGGCCTTCCTTTTGGCGAGCAAAGTCTCGGAGGCGGATGCCCTTGCCGAGCTCACCATGGCTTCGAACCGCTTGAAGACTATAATAGAAACCATCCATGAAGGGGTCATAGCCGTAGATGAGCAAGGGATAATCACCCATTGCAACGCTACTGCCGAAAGACTGTTCGGGAAGAGCAAAAAGGATCTGATAGGGACCCCGCTTGGAACGTATTGGCCCGACACGTGTGTGCTCGACGCCTTGGTCTCGGGGACGGCTTACATAGAACGGGAAGAAATGCACGGTACCCGGGGCAAGAGCATGCATTTCTTCATAACCGCACGTCCCATAGAAATCGAAGGGCGGACGGCAGGCGTCGTGGCGTCTTTTCGCGACATAACGGAGGTGAAAAGGCTCGTCTATAACATGGGCGAGAAAAAAATAACCTCCACTTTTGATGAGATAAAAGGGGAAAGCCCTGTAATCAAGGATCTCTTGGCAAAAGCCCAGAAAGTGGCGGCGGGTAACTCGACCGTACTCATAACCGGTGAAAGCGGTACGGGAAAGGAGTTGCTGGCCCGGGCACTTCACTCCGCGAGTCCGAGGAGCAATGGGCCGTTCATCGCGGTGAACTGCGGCGCTATACCGGAAACCCTCCTCGAGAGCGAGCTTTTCGGTTATGAGGGGGGAGCATTCACCGGTGCACGGCGAGAAGGAAAGGCCGGAAAGTTCGAATTGGCTGACGGAGGCACCATATTCCTCGACGAAATCGGAGACCTCCCCCTCCATTTGCAGGTGAAGCTCTTACACGTCCTTCAGACCAAGCGCGTCGAAAGGGTGGGCGGAAACAGGCCTACCGAAGTGGACGTTAGGGTGATAGCGGCTACCAATAGGGATCTCGAGACCATGATGAAGGAGGGCGAATTCCGAAGCGACCTGTATTTTAGGCTCAACGTGATACCGCTTCATGTTCCCCCGCTTCGGGATCGTAAGGAAGACATACCGATACTCTTGGACTACTTCCTTTCAAAATATTCCGAGATGCTAAAAAAGCCCATCAAAGGCTTTTCCGATGCGGCCAGGGATCTCCTATGTAGGTACGACTGGCCCGGCAATGTAAGGGAACTCGAGAACGCTGTGGAATATGCGGTCAACATGGAGTCTTCGGATACCATAACGGTGGACAGCGTTCCGCCCAGGCTGCGGAAGTACGCCCTCGACCCCGGACCGAGTGAATGTTCGTTGCGAAAGCGTCTGGAAAGCTACGAAAGGAGCATCCTCCAGGAGTACCTCGAGCGTTATGGGAGAAGCCGTCAAGGTAAGGAAAAAGCCGCTAAGGCTTTGAATATAAGCAGGGCCACGCTGTACAGGAAGCTCTCCGACTTGGGGATTTCGTGAAACTGCGGTGAGGGCCCGTTGCGAGGCTCATGAGGGCTCGGGCGAGGGTGAGGGCGAGGGCGTCTCAAAACCGCGAATATGTCTCAGATCTTAGAAATCCGGAGAAAAAAAGAGGATTTTGGCGATAACGTCGACCGCGCGCCCCTCAAATGCGATCCCTATAAGAGGCCGTTCCATCTTTCAAGAACCGTATTCCGAGAACCGTATCGACCGTATTCAAGGGCATCATCTGATGACTGCGATTGGCGGGCCGTTTACGTCTGACCCCCGGGGTACCTGGAATGTTTCTTGCTAAAACCCGTCTTACGCGAATGCCACGCATTACGTGAACTTCATGCGAAATCCTCACCCACATTCTGTCGGCGCTTTGTAAACGTGAGAAAGTTGTCGAAAAGGGATTTACCAAGAAGGAGGTACGTTAAGGTGGCGCAACGGGCGGTAAGCGAAATCATCGCCAAATCGCAGCGGATTCTCGACATGATAGCGAAGGAGGAATTGACCCCCGAGGAAAAGAAATGGATCGTGGAGGAAACGGTACGCGGCTTCCGGGATTGCGTAAACCCTGGCTTTCTGGAGTACAGGAAGTCGGTTTCCACCGATTACACCGCCGTTGAATGGAAGGACAGCGGCGCGACCTTTGAAGATGTCAACGGAAAGGTTTTCATAGACTGCCTTGGGGGATACGGGATATATAACTGCGGACACCGGCACCCGAAGGTAATGAAGGCGGTGATGGATCAGTTAAAGAGGCAGGCCCTTCACAGCCAGGAACTCCTTGACCCGTTGAGGGCGATGCTGGCAGACCTCTTGGCGGATCTCACTCCGGGCGACCTGCAGTACTCATTCTTCACCAACAGCGGAACGGAAAGCATCGAAGGCGCGTTGAAATTGGCGAGGCTTCACACGGGAAGAAAGGGATTCATCGCCGCCACCAGAGCTTTTCACGGTAAAAGCCTCGGGTCCTTGACGGGTACATCCAAGGCGGTATTCCGAAGACCTTATCTCCCACTGATACCCGGGTTCCATCATGTACCCTTCGGCGACGCTGACATAATCGAGAAAATCATCAAGGCCAACGAGTTCATAGGCGAGGAGATCGCGGCGGTTATCCTTGAACCCATACAAGGAGAAGGAGGCGTTATCGTCCCGCCGGATGATTACTTGCCGGCCGTCAGAGAGATCTGCTCAAGACACGGCGTGCTGCTCATCCTGGACGAGGTTCAGACCGGCATGGGCCGCACGGGCAAGATGTTCTGTTGTGAACATTACGGTGTGGTTCCCGATATCCTGTGTCTGGGGAAGGCTTTCGGCGGAGGCGTCATGCCCATCGGCGCTTTTGTCTCCACGGCTCATATTTGGCAAGAAATGATCCCCAATCCGTTCCTCCACACGACTACCTTTGGCGGAAACCCCATAGCCTGCGCCGCCGCTATTGCCGCCATAAATGTAATCCTCGAGGAAAGGCTTGCGGAACGTTCTGCGGAATTGGGCGCATTCTTCCTCGATGGGCTCAGGACTCTGGCCGCTCGTTACGATTCGATTTGCGTCGAAGCGCGCGGCAAAGGGCTCATGCTTGGTGTTGAATTCATTAGCGACGAAGCCGGTTATGAAGTGGCAAAAGGGCTTTTCGAAAACGGCGTCCTGGTGGCCGGGACCCTGGTCAACGCCAAGACCTTGAGGTTTGAACCTCCGCTCACCATCTCGAAGTCCCAGATAGAGACCGTCCTTGACATCCTTGAAAAGGTCTTGAATTCTGTATCTAAGGCAAGGTGTGGTGCGGGAAGAGGGGTGGCGTAAGAACGCCAACGGGGCTCATGTTGATTGGGCGCGATGCCGCGTGCAGTGAAGAGATGGGGATAGCGTGGGAACACCCTTATACGAGATCCCGCGCGACGTAGTCCTTTCTCCCGGCCTCGCCTGCCGGCTACCCCACCGTGCGGGTGGGGCCGGTATTATTGACCGGCTTATTTACCGGCATTATCTCCTTTTTGCGCTCTGTTGTGACCGAGATCAGCGATATGGGCGCCCAAGTCGGCAAGAGCGCAGGGGGCGTGTCCAAGTCCTACGTCCGAGTCCTAAAAGTCAGAATGCGAAGCCGAGATCCACATATCAAGAAGGGAGGTCTGACCTGCATGCAGCTTCACTTTGACCCTGCCCTCTGCATGGGCTGCCACTTCTGCGAACTGGCCTGTTCGGCTGTAAAGCACGGTGTGTTCAGCCCATCCAGGGCGCGTATCAGCGTGACGTCGGAGTACCATATCGACGGCGACCTCAAGACTGAGGCCCGCTATTGCGACGGGTGTCATAAGTGCGTCGACGCCTGTCCCTCCGAAGCCCTCCACCTGGAGGACGGTTATCTCGTAGTCGACAAAGACCTCTGCACCCAGTGCGACATCTGCGTCGAGGAGTGCCCCAACGGGGTCATCAAAGACCTCGAAGACTACGGCATAGCGGTCTGCGACTCCTGTTCGGGAGATCCCCAATGCGTCAAGTGGTGCCCCGTAGGCGCCCTCACATACGGGGAGAAGGCGGCCTTGGAGAAAGGGGGGAGCATGGTTGGATAGCTACGCCGGATATGTCCTTCGCGTGAATCTGACCACAAAAGAGGTGAAGCGCGAACCCCTAAGGCGCGACTGGGCCCGCGACTTCATAGGCGGAAAGGGCCTGGGTTACAGGTACTTATGTGAAGACGTAGACCCCCTCGTCGATCCCCTCTCTCCCGCCAACGAGATAATATTCATGACGGGCCCTCTTTCGGCCACCCTGGTCCCGTGCACCGGAAAGTGCGAGGTCATAACGAAGTCGCCCGCCACGGGCACCATATTAAACTGCGCCATAGGCGGCTCTCTGGCGAACCAGCTCAAGTTCGCGGGCTACGACGCCCTCATAATAACGGGTAAGGCTCCATCTCCGGTGTACCTCAGGATAAAGGACGACGACGTCTCCTTCGTCGACGCTAAAGGCCTCTGGGGGAAGGGGTGCCATGAGACCGAAGAGGCCATAAGGTCCTCCGAGGGGCCTTTCACCGTCGCCTGCATAGGCCCCGGCGGGGAAAACCTGGTACCCATGGCCTGCATAACGTCTGAGTTCTACAGGCAAGCGGGGAGGGGAGGCGTGGGCGCCGTCATGGGCTCGAAGAACCTGAAGGCCATAGCGGTTTCGGGCACGGGTTATATAGGGGTCGACGACATGCCCGGTTTCCTCGACCTCGTCTACCGCAAGATGAAGGAAGAGACCCTCACTGACGCAAACCTCTGGGCCTACACCGACGGCACCTCCGTCCTGGTGGAGGCGTCCCAGGCCGCGGGGATACTCCCCACCCGCAACTTCCAGGACGGCACCTTCGAGGGCTTCGAAGGCATCTCGGCCCGGGCGGTGAAGGGCGCGAGGGTCCACAAGAAGGCGTGCTTCGGCTGCCCCCTGGGATGCGGGAACTACATCTCCTCAAAGGGAGTCTTCGTCGAGGGGCCCGAATACGAGACGCTCGCCCTCGCGGGTTCAAACTGCGGCATAGGGGACCTTTCTGCGGTGGCCCGCTTCAACGCCCTCTGCGACGACCTCGGCATCGACACCATCTCCGCCGGGAACACCGCCGCCTTCGCCATGGAACTCGCCCAGAGGGGCATCGCCGACTTGGGCCTTCGCTTCGGCGAGGTGGACTCGTACCTCGAAGTCCCGTCCCTCATAGCCTATAGGAAGGGTATAGGGGAGGACCTCGCCCTCGGCGTGCGGCACCTCTCCTCCAAGTACGGCGGAAGAAAGTTCGCGATGGAAGTGAAAGGCCTCGAGTTTCCAGGTTACGAGCCCAGGGGCTCCTGGGGCATGTCGTTGGCCTACGCCACCTCCGACAGGGGCGCCTGCCACATGAGGGCGTGGCCCGTGGCCGACGAGGCGTACGGATCCCTAGACCCGTTCACCTTCGAAGGAAAGGCTCAGCTCGTCATCGACGGCCAGCACAGAAACGCCGTCAAGTTCTCGTCCATTGTCTGCGACTTCTGGGCCATCTCCCTGGAATCCCTGGCGGAGATACTTTCGAAAGCGCTCTCCAGGGAAATGTCGGCGGATGACCTCATCCTCACCGGCGAGCGTATATGGAACCTCGGGAGGCTGTTCAACGTAGCCTGCGGCATGAGGAGGAAGGACGACACCGGACCCGACCGGATCTTCGAGGAGCCCTTGAAGACCGGGTCCGCCGCTTCGCGAATGATACCAAGAGAGGGCTTTGAAGCGGCCTTGAGCGAGTACTATCGGTTAAGGGGCTGGGACGAGGACGGCGTACCCACGAGGGAGAAGGTCGAGAGTCTGGGTCTTGGGGAATTGAGGTTGGGCGGTTGACGACAGCAAGGTCACGACTGTCTGTCGTGAGAAAGGCGTGTGGCGGCTCGTTTAATTTTGCGACCGTTGTTGCGCCGGCGGGATACAGAGTGTATGATGGAATTCGTCACAAGGGTGCAGGCGGGGTAAACCGTTTCGGGCTTCGCCTGCGCCTTCGTGACGGAGTCTTCCGAGTCTTCCCAATACCTAGTGCAACTGATGCAAAGGGAGGTTTGGTAGATGGAACATTACGGCTTCCTGAGCCTCGTGCCCGCACTTTCCACGGTCGTCTTGGCCATCGCCACCCGCAGAACGTTTGAAGCGCTCCTCGGAGGATCGATAATCGGCTACGTGATTCTCAAAGGCCCCGGTTTCTTCAAAGCGTTCCTGGACTCGGCGCTCGCCGTAATGGCGGACCCGACCATCGGTTGGGTAATACTCGTTTGCGGTTTATTCGGAAGCCTGATAGCTTTATTGACAAAGGCCGGCGGCACTCAAGCCTTCTCGGGCCTAGTATTGAGGTTCGCGAAGAGCAAAAAGACCGCCCTTCTTACAGGGTGGGTTCTCGGACTAATCATATTCATCGACGATTATCTTAACGCGCTTACCGTCGGAACATCCATGCAGCGGGTGACGGACGAGCATAAGGTCTCACGTGAGATGCTCGCCTATATCGTAGACTCCACCGCTGCTCCCGTGTGTATCCTGGTTCCCTTTTCTACGTGGGCTATATTCGTAGCCGGCCTCTTGGAGGATCAGGGCTTGGTGGCGGCAGGACAGGGTATCAGCGGGTTCATCAGGACCATACCCTATAATCTGTATGGCTGGACCGCGGCCATGATCGTCCCCCTGGTAATACTCGGCGTCATACCGCCATTGGGAGCGATGAGAAAGGCCGAAGAGCGGGCCCAAAGAGGGATTTTAGCGCCTCCGGGTTCCAACAACATATCCATCATCGGCGCAAATTTCGAAATGGAGCAAGGGGTTAAACCTCGCCTCATCAACTTCGTACTGCCCATAATAGTGCTCATCACAGCTACTTGGGCGTCGGGCGTCGATGCCTTTCAAGGGATAGTCATCGCCATGGTGGTCACAGCCGTCCTTTACATAGGAACTCGTGTCATGTCCCCTCTCACCTTCGCCGATACCTTCTTTGATGGGTTTAAGACCATGGTGTACCCTTTGGCCATCGTCATGGTGTCGTTCATCCTCAGGAATGCCAACGACGAACTCGGCCTTACCCCGTATGTGATCGAAACGGTAAAGCCCATAATGAGGCCCGGCCTCCTGCCGGCGGTGGCCTTTGTCACTCTCGCTTTGGTGGCCTTCGCCACCGGTACGTTCTGGGGTTTGTACGCGGTTTCATTGCCAATCATCGTTCCTCTAGCGCAGGCCATCGGATCTAACGTATGGCTTGCGGTAGGAGCGGTCATTTCGGCAGGCGCGTTCGGTAGCCACGCGTGCTTCTTCGCGGATGCCACCGTCCTTTCATCCGCCGGATCGGGGTGTGACAACATGGCTCACGCCTTGACCCAACTGCCTTACGTTCTGATAGCGGGCGGCATATCGACGGTATTGTACGTTATACTCGGATACGCACTGATTTAGCGAGATTCAAACCAGCCGGCCTCGAACCTTAATGAAAGTGCTGTCCAGGGCCGGCGATACGGGCTATATTACTACGGATGAGAAGTTAAAGTTAAAGTAGGCATGGAAAAGTAAAAGCGCATGGGGCGATGAGGATGTACGACATTGTGATCAGAGGCGGAACTGTCATAGACCCCGAGGGCGGGCTCGTCACCGTGGCGAACGTGGCGGCAAGAGACGGCGTCATCGTCCGGGTGACGAGAGAGGAGATCCCTCCCTGTGAAAGCGCCGAGTTCATCGATGCCACGGGAAAGGTGGTTTCTCCGGGGTTCATCGACATTCACGCCCACGTAGACGGTTATGAGTACTCGGCCCGGTGCATGGCGCTTCAAGGAGTTACGACCACCATAGGCGGAAACTGCGGCATATCGCCTTTCCCCATAGGTGCCTTCCTGGATGAAATAGACGCCAAGGGCTTTCCCATAAACCAGGGGATGTTCGTGGGCCATAGTTTTATGCTGAGGGAAAAGGTGGGGGCTGTCAATCGGTATGCGCCTGCCACCCGAGACCAGATTGCGCAAATGTGCGACCTCGCGGAACAGGCCCTCTCCGAGGGGGCGTTAGGGATTTCGTTCGGGCTCGAATACTCTCCCGGAACCTCCTGGGAGGAGATCGTCCGCCTCGCTCGGGTTGCGGCGAGGTACGGTAAGCTTGTCGCGGTCCACGCGAGGGCTGACGGCTGGGGCGGACCGGGGGCCTTTCGGGAAGCTATTCGCATAACCGAGGAGACCGGTGCGCCGCTACAGGTTTCCCACGTCGCTTACATGGTGGGCATGGGTATGATGGCGGAAGGCCTCTCGGTGTTGGACGATGCGGTCGAAAGGGGACTCGACGTCACCGCGGACAGCGGCCTTTATCACGCCTTTGCCACATTTGTGGGTTCAGCGGTCTTTGACGACTGGCCCCAAAAGTACGGCGCCTCATTCGAGGACCTGACCATTGCCACGGGGAGCCATGCCGGAGCGAGATGCGACAGGGACTTGTTCTATAGGTTGAGGGAGGAGGAACCTGAAGCCGTCGTGGTGGCCTTCGTGGGCAGGGAAGACGAGATTCCGCAGGCCCTTTCCCGCCCTTACATGATGGTTTCGAGCGACGGCGGGGTAGGATCACCTAAACCGGGAACGGGTCATCCGCAAGATGCGGGTACGTTCCCCAAGCTCTTCTCCCGGTACGTGAGGGAAGAAGGCCGTCTCACGCTCCTCGAAGCCGTAAGGCGGGTTACGGCTTTACCGGCTAAGCGTTTGGGCCTCGTCACGAAGGGTACGATACGTCCTGGCGCCGACGCGGACATAGTGGTTTTTGATCCGAAGAGAATAAAGGACCGCTCCGATTACCCTGGATTCGGCGTACCCGATGTTCCTCCTGACGGGATTGAATACGTCGTCGTCAACGGCGTTTTGGTAGTGGACCGCGGCCACATCGTCGAAGGCGCAAGACCCGGAAGGTCTGTACGCCGTCAAAACTCAATTTGGGAGTACCCGCCCGATGACTCAACCCGGCCATTCTAAAAGCGTGACTTTGAGCACTAAATGCTTTAAGGCGTAAACAAGAATAGCGGATGGCTTTAGCCTTACTAAAGAATAAAATAAAGAGAATAAAGACACAAAAGGGCCCCCATGAACTGGTAAAGTGTCGTTCATAATTGTAACGGCGAAAGACTGAGCGGATAAGGCGGGGATGAGGAGGCTCGTCCCGATAGAGAATTGCGGGTGACCGATGCCCATGAAAAGTATCTCGGAAAGAAGTAGTTCCACAATCGAAGTGGTGCTTCACGGAGCCCTTTCCGCGTACTCTCCGGAACCGGGGCGGGCTCATGTGGCGTTGAAGGTGTCCGAACCGCATAAGGCTTGTGAGGTATACAGGCTTTTAGGCGTTCCAGAGGAATCGGTGTCTTTTGTTGCACGTAACAGATCGAAATGCTCGAAGGAGGAGATTATTTCACCGGGAGATAGACTCGACGTATTTCCTCCGCTGATCGGCGGTAATACCAAATGAACCTCAAAGCCAAGGCGGTTCGAATTCGTTTTTTGAGGGGGCTACGCTCATGGAATTGTGGTTCAAAGAAACACATACACCCAACTTGGGGATGGTCGTAAAGGTGAAGGAGACGCTCCATAGGGAGAAGACTCGGTACCAAGATCTCATGATAATGGATACTTACGAATTCGGCCGGGCCCTGGTCCTTGACGGTTACATTCAAACCACGGAAAAAGACGAGTTCATATACCATGAAATGCTCGTCCACGTCCCGCTGATGGCTCATGCAAACCCCAACAAGGTTTTGATAATAGGGGGAGGCGACGGGGGAGCCATCAGGGAAGTGCTCAAGCACAGGAAAGTACAGCAGGCGTTTCTCGTGGACATAGATGAGCGCGTAGTAGCGACGTGTCGCGAGTACCTTCCTTCCTTGAGCTCGGCTCTGGACGATCCAAGGGTGACCGTAACCATCGCGGACGGAATCGAATACGTTAAGCAGTTCAAGGAAGCGTTCGACGTCATAATCGTGGATTCCACCGATCCTCTGGGCCCGTCGGTCGGCCTGTTCAATCGGTCATTCTACGAGTCCGCGTATGGCGCTTTGAGAAGCGGAGGCATTTTGGTCGCCCAGTCGGAGCAGGTGATGTTCCAGCCGGATACCGTCAGGGATATCGTGACTACACTCCGCGCGATCTTTCCCGTGGCGAAGCTTTATCTAGCATGGGTACCCACTTACTCCGCGTGGGGTTACGGATTCACGATAGCCACCAAGGGGTCCGACCCCGCGGTGATCTCTAACGACGACCTTGAAGGGAAGACCCGGTACTACAGCGCGGAGGTGCATCGTGCCGCCTTTGTCTTGCCGCCGTTCGTAAAGGAAATCATCGGAGGAGAATAGGTTTTCGAGAAAATCGAGGGGAGGACGAGGGGGCTCTGGTCCCCCTCAATTCATCTATTGGGGGAGGACGTTACGGTATCGAGGTGCTTTGCATCCAGATATTACACTCCCAGTAAATTACTACTGACAGAGGGTTTTGCTTGTGCTTTAATGTTGCGCGGGCCCTATTCTGCAGGGTACTATACTGGAATTTGCCGAACTCGTTCCGGTGAATGCTCACCGCGGGGCTCGCTTCCCCTGTGCGGTTCCTAGGGCGTGCCGGAGCGGGGCGGGGGAAAATGTTTCCTGACGTCAGAGCCTGACGGATGTGGGCGCACGTGACCGTAATGGTAAAGAGGCGCGGTACCTGGCTCCCGGAAGTCAGTGCATCAACAACGGCGATCGTAGACGACGGCCGGCAGGCGAGATGTCAGAAAGGGTGAATCGGCGTAGGCGTTTCGGTCCGCAAACGACCCGCGCGAAGCCGTAGGGTACCCCTATCCGAACCCGTTAACTAACCCCGCAGGCAAAGGGGAGGTTGACGTATGACCGTGCAGAACGGTAAGCCTGGTTTTCGTTTAAACAGGCAAAAGTTTTCCCCCTTCTTTCTCATCAACATTTCCCTCATCACCATCCTCGTCACAGCTTCCCTCCTGTTGAGCCCTCTCACCGCTATGGCCGCATCGGTGCATTGGGTTTCAAAAGGCGAGAGCTTGTGGCTCATCGCCCGATGGTACAGGACATCGGTTCAAGAAATCAAGGCATACAACGGGTTATCGAGCGATACCATCTATCCCGGACAGCGGCTGGTGATACCGGACGGGCGAAGTGCTTATGTTACTGCCAGTCGAGGCGGAAGCTTTGGCCGGTTCACGAGAGATGAAGTCTATCTCTTGGCGAGGCTCATCTCCGCGGAGGCCGAGGCCGAGTCGTACATCGGTAAGGTGGCCGTGGGAGCTGTGGTCCTGAATAGGGTGAGGAGTCCACTCTTCCCGAATACCATCGCGGGCGTAATCTATCAACCGGGTCAGTTCGAACCGGTGGCCAACGGTCGCATCAATAATCCTCCGACCGAGGAGGCTTTAAGGGCTGCCAAAGACGCGATCAACGGGTGGGATCCGACCGGCGGGGCGCTTTACTTCTTCAATCCTGCCAAGGCGTATAGCTACTACTTGTGGACCAGGGCCCTGAAGAGGTGGATCGGGTCACACGTTTTTTTGGCATGACCTTTCTTGGCATGACCGTTGACGCGACTGTTGAATAGATTAGGCGATACGTGCGGTTAGTACGCCGCCATTGTTCTCCGGCGGGATGTATCCGCGGGATGTAATTTTATGGGCAAAGCCGGGAGGCGCGCCTCCTTATAAAGGCGCGCCTCCCGGCTTGGTTGCGTTGACTTTACATCGGCGCGGAGGTATCCTAAACGTTGGATTGAACTCGGGTAGACCTTTCCGAATTAGCCATACCTTGGCCACGCAACGGACGATGGGCGACGTTTACTTTCGACGTTTACTTTCATATGACCTGGGCGAAGGGGTAGACGAAGGCACGCTTTGGCTTCGTATTTTTTGAGTAATCTATTTTTGAGTAATCTAGTTCTAATGCATCTTCAGTCGTAATGCGTCCTCTAAACGAATAGGTCACTCTATACTTGACCGTTGGCTGTTTCACCGGCGGGGATCATGTTGGAGGTACGTGAATGAAAGAGAGATATGACCATAAATCCATCGAAGCGAAATGGCAAAAGAAGTGGGCCGAAGAGGGGCTATATCGGGTTTTCAGCGGAAAGGAAGGGGATAAGAAACCAAAATTCTATGCCTTAGAGATGTTCCCCTACCCCTCGGGGGCATTACATATGGGACATGTGAGGAACTACTCCATCGGAGATGTCATAGCGAGGTTTTACCGAATGAACGGGTTTAACGTCCTACACCCGATGGGGTGGGATGCCTTCGGGCTGCCCGCGGAGAATGCCGCCATAAAGCATGGCATTCATCCGGCGAAATGGACGTACTCTAATATAGCCCACATGAAAAAACAGCTCGAAGGACTTGGTATGAGTTACGACTGGGACAGGGAGGTAGCCACCTGTAACCCGGATTATTACAAGTTCACGCAATGGATGTTCTTGCTGATGTACAAAAGGGGCCTCGCCGAGAGAAAGCGTGCCGCCGTCAACTGGTGCCCTGAATGTGCCACGGTACTTGCCAATGAACAAGTAGAGGACGGCACCTGCTGGAGATGCGGCACAAAGGTGACAAAAACGGAGCTCGAACAGTGGTTTTTACGCATAACGGAGTATGCGGAGCGTCTCCTCGAGGACCTCAAGTTGCTCGATGGTTGGCCCGAAAAAGTGAAGATAATGCAGGAGAACTGGATCGGCAGAAGCGAGGGAGTCGAAGTAGTCTTTCGTTTGGCAAAAACGGGCGAGGAGCTCCGGGTCTTCACCACGCGTCAGGATACGCTTTTCGGAGTCACTTACTTGGTACTGGCACCCGAACACCCCTTGGT
>DUSP01000156.1 GCA_012842575.1 Clostridia bacterium | reverse complement strand
CGGCGGGTGTTTTATGCTCTAGGGCGCGGGCCCGCCAGATTTTGACCCTTTTCCCGTTGAGGACTGTAGAGGCTCCCGGTGCCGGGTCGAGGGCTCTAATTTGGTTTACGATTTCCTTCGCACTTTTCTTCCAGTGTATCGTCTCATCCTCGGCCTTTATGTGGGGCGCCCAGGTGGCCTTGGAGTGATCTTGAGAAATGCGGGGAGCCTTCCCCTTCGCGATCAGCTTCACCGTTTCGGCCACGAGATCGGCCGCCGCCTCCGCCAAGCGGTCGTGAAGGCTCTTGTAATTATCGTCGGGTTTTATGGCGACTGCCATTTGAAGGATTATGTCCCCGGTATCGAAGCCCTCGTCCATGTACATGGTCGTGACACCGGTAATTTCTTCCCCGTTCATGAGCGCACGTTGAATCGGCGCGGCCCCCCTGAGCCTCGGTAATAGCGAAGGGTGGACGTTTACGAAGCCAAGAGGGGGTATGTTCAGCACTTCCGGCGGTACGAGCTGCCCGAAGGCCACTCCGATACACAGGTCCGGCTTGATCCCTCTGAGCCAAGATAAAAACTCCGGAGTCGACAGCCTTCTTGGTTCGACCACCGGTATTTCGAGCTCCGTGGCGGCGAGTTTCACGGGTGTGGGTTTCACTTTCAACCCTCTGTCCTTGGGTTTGTCGGGTTGAGTGACGCATGCGACGAGATCGCATAATTTGTCTTCGGCCAAACGCTTAAGACTGGGTATTGAGAATTCAGGACTGCCCATGAACACCGTTTTCAGTTTCCGCGTCATCCCTTTTTCCCTCGGCCTCCCTTTCAGTCGCACATGTATTCGATTCTCGGTGGGTCGCGTTGGTCGCTTCAAGCGCCTCGCCAGAACCTTCACCGGGACTTACAAAGCGAATCACCTTGTCCACGAACAAGATGCCGTCAAGATGGTCCAACTCGTGCTGTAGTGCTCTCGCCAGTAAACCCGAACCCTCTATCCATACGCGACGCCCGTTTTCGTCCAGTGCGGTCACTTCCACTTCGGAAGCCCTTCTCACCTCTCCGAACACTCCGGGAATACTCAGACAGCCTTCCACGGCAATCTCCGAGCCCACTGACTTCACTATTTCCGGGTTGATCAACTTTATAGGTCCGTTTCCCACGTCCACTACCACAATACGTTTGGATATGCCTACCTGCGGACCTGCAAGCCCTACCCCATCGCGCTCAGCCATGACACGCACCATGGAATCCAGAATGTCCTTTATCTTCTTGTTCACATTTACGACCGGCCTTGCCTTTTTACGCAGGATGGGATCGCCTAAGAATCTCAGTTCAAGTTTGATCATGCGCCTCGCATCCCTTTGGTACCCGTTACATTCCACGAAACGAGTTCATCGTCTTACCATTAAAGCATGTCCAAAGGATCTACATCTACACTGATACGCACGTCCGCAACCGATGTCGTAGCCTTACGCATGCGCGCGAGTCCCCGGTTTATCGTTTCGCAAAGTGGAGGCCAATCCGGTGCCTTCAGCAGTATGAGCCAGCGATATCTATTCCTCAACTCATAAAGGGGAGCCGGAACAGGCCCCGAAATCATACACCGCTCTCCGCCCGCGAATCCTTTGGCAAAACCCTCGTCACCCCGAGTGTCCGCCATCAGGCACCTGGCCACTTCTTCGGCCACGCGCTTTGCTTTCTCTTCATCTTCAGCCGACACCCATATGTTGGCGAGGTGACAAAAGGGAGGATAGCCTAGTTCCTCACGGTATCGTATCTCCCGATCGTAAAAGGCGCAATAGTCGTGTTGGCTCGCCGCCTGAATACTATAATGATCGGGGTTGAACGTTTGAACGATCACTTCACCCCCCAGAGGACCCCGTCCCGCCCGTCCCGCCACCTGTGTCACCATTTGAAACGTGCGTTCCGCGGCGCG
>DUSP01000096.1 GCA_012842575.1 Clostridia bacterium | reverse complement strand
GGCGTCACCGGTGAGGTGGTTCACGAAGCCGATTTTGTAAACCTCGGGTTCCTCGGCGGCAGGTGTCTCCTTTGCCTCTTCCTCGGTTTCCTCTTTGGGCGCCTCCGAGGGAGCCTGTTTTTGGCCGCAGCCTGAAATCACCAATAGAACCAATCCCGCCAAAACCAGCAGAATAAGGGTAGCCGACGTCGTATTAACCTTCCGCCCGAAGAAACGCCTTGGCGCTCGCGCTCTGCCGATTCTTCCCATTCGGTTAACCCCCTTCAGGCATGGCTTTATGGTAATTCGGCCGGTGGCTCGGCCCAATATCTTTCGTCCTCCGACGTCCTACCGACCTCTCTTACGTACTTGGCGTACCGTCTACGTGTAACGCATCGCTAACGCGCCGCGCTCCTCTTCTCGGCCGCCGCGATGATGGTCTTAATCTCAGACACTACCTCACCCCCGAGCGCCTGCTCTTGTGGCCTTTCCAGGATTCGTCTCGCGACCTCGGCGGCGCGGTCCTCCATGGTCTTCGAACCGTCCGCGCTCCACTCCGCAAAGCGGCGACGGTCGAATAGCCTCGGCATCCAAAGCTCTTGTCTGAAGTAGCGGTTCGTGTGCTCATGGGTCACAAAATGGCCAGATGGGCCGACTTCTTCCACAACGTCGATGGCCAGTGTCTCGGGGCTTATCTCGTAGCTTCGGATAATCCGCCTCACCAAGTCGATGATCTCGTCGCACATGACAAGGGCCGTTAGAGACTGCGTGAGCCCCGCCTCGAGATATCCCACGTCGTGAATCAGGTTCGCCCCGCTCAAGCCCGCGAGAAGAAGGCTGTACGTCATTTCCGCAGCCGCTTGACCATCTAGTGCACAAGAATCCGTACAACCCCCTGTACTGAACACCGGAAGCCCATACTTCTGGGAGAGCTGGGTCAACACCACGCTGTTCATGTGCCACTCTGGCGAACCGTATGGGAGCAGTGTGGTTTTCATATCCATGATTGTGGCCACCCCTCCGTAAATGAAGGGGGCACCCTTCTTCTTCAACTGGTGTATTACCAAGCCGCTCAAGAGTTCGCCGTTGGCGGTAGCCACCGCTCCAGCCAGAGTGACTGGACCCGTAGCGCCCGCCATGAGCCCAGGGGTGTAAACCACGGGGATTCCGTGCTCGGCACAGGTCAGGAGCTTCTGGGTTCCTTCGGGGGAATGGTGTAGCGGGGAAATCGGCTCGGCGTAACAGACCACAAAGGGATTTTGTCGTAACGCGGTCATGCCGCCGGCCACTACCGCCGCCATCTCCAGGATATCCAGGAGACCCTGCCGGTGGTGCGCGGTGAATATAATGGGCTTTTTGGTGTAGGTCACCATGGCCTCGAACTGATGGAGGTCGGATACCGCAGCCGGAACGTCGGTGGCGATCCCCAAGGACATCATGAAGTCGATGTTGGGGAGGGCGTCTGCCACTTTCGCAGCGTTCTCCACGTCTGATTTGAGGGTACGACGACGTTGCCCGGTATATACGTCAATGGTGTAAGGAAGGTCGGACCCTGGTCCGAAGTAGGGCTGGTTCTTCTCCAAAAAAAGGGTTCTCTTACCGTCCCGGTTGGCTAGGGTTACCCTCGACGGAGCCGTCCTTACGGCGTCTTCCACCATCCATGACGGTATACGGGCCCTATTGCCCTCAACGAAAGCGCCGCCGGAGGCGAGGAGTTCAAGGGCTTCGGGTTCATCCACTTGAACCCCCACTCGTTCGAGGATTTCGAGGGTAGCGAAATGGATCTGGTCGAGTTGGTCGTCGCTGAAGAAGCGAAGATGCGGGGAAAGAAAAGCCGACGCATTTGGCTTCTTTGGCTTCAAGACATAACCCCCCTTTCATAAAAATCTCTGAGGCTCGAAGTCGCGTGGCGAACATCTTGAAGGATTCATTACCTTCTTGGGATTCATTATCTTCTCGAGTTTCCGGATAATCCGGATAGTGTGAAGATGGTGAATTATTCGCTGGTACCTGGCCGATACCCTTCCTGGTAAAGCAATAATGACCGTGTGAGAACCCACGTGTGAAAACCCAGTAGAGAAAGGAAACCTCATAACACGCGTTGAAGTAAACACCACCTTTGTCGACAGCAAGTAACGGAGGAGGTCTACACCGATGGTAACCTGGATAGAAAGCGGCTCGACAAAGCCCAAGATTGGCTTCATCGGCCTGGGTATCATGGGGAGGCCAATGGCGAAGAACTTAATCAAAGCGGGCTATGACCTCACGGTATACAACCGTACCACCGCAAAGACCGAGGAGTTCCGAGGCCTCGGCGCACGAGTGGGTGATACGCCGGCCGACGTGGCAAAGGGATCCGACGTAGTAATCACCATGGTAAGCGACACCCCCGATGTCGAAGAAGTGATCCTCGGCTCGCAAGGGGTAATCCACGGGGCAAGGCCCGGCTCCGTGGTCATCGATATGAGTACAATCTCTCCTAGCGCGACCAGGGAAATTGCGCAAAAGCTGGCCGAAAGAGGAGTTGAGATGCTGGATGCCCCCGTATCTGGCGGTGAAAAGGGTGCCATCGAGGGAACCCTCTCGATAATGGTAGGTGGGAAGAAGGAGGTTTTTGACCGGTGCGTGCCGGTCTTCGAAGCCATGGGGAAGAACATCGTTCACATGGGGCCGAACGGAGCCGGTCAGACCACCAAGCTGTGCAATCAAGTCCTATGCTCCTTGACGATCCTCTCCATGGCCGAATGCCTTGTCCTCGGTGCAAAGGCCGGTCTTGATCTCGAGAAGCTCCTCCAAGCGGTGTCCGGTGGCGCGGGGGGCTCGTGGTCCCTCAGTAATCTGGGCCCGAAGGTAATAAGGGGCGACTTCTCCCCCGGGTTTATGGTCAAACTTCACCAAAAGGATATAAGGCTGGTGTTAAACCTAGCCAACCAACTGGGGGTCTCTTTGCCGGGTACGGCGCTCGCGAACCAGCTGTTCAACGCCGTCGAAGGGCAGGGTGAAGGAAATCTCGGCAACCAGGCCATGATAAAACCCCTCGAGAAAATCGCGGGATGTGAGGCGAGAAAGTAGAACATAGAGAACCTTCCTCACTCCGTCTGAACGCATCCCGGCGCGATGTGAGGCAAGAAAGCAAAGCATAAAGACGACTGGAAGCCAGGATCTTTACACGGGCCTGGGAAGTTATCTGGGAAGTTATGAAGCAAGAACAAGAAAGTGAAGCAAGAAAGCGAAGCATAAAGGCCGGCGCGCATTCAAGGCGCCGGCCGCATTCGACGTTATCGAATTCCAGGGCCGCGACGTTATCCAACTTAATGAAGCGCCGTTCACCGTAAGCAAACAACCGAATCGATGGACTATTGGACTATAAAGCGCCGATCATGGTGGAACACTAATGGAGGTAGGGTCGAGATCCCACCTTTTGGGACGTATACAGGATTAGCCCTTCTAAAACTCGAAACGAGGTGACAGCGCATGACGGTTAGGTGCAGCGTAAACAACTGCCATTACTGGGACACGGGTAACTATTGCAAGGCCAAGGACATAATGGTGACGTCGGATGCCATGGGGGATAGAATGCCCGACAGCTTCGATGCTCCGCGCGCTGACAACGCGGTAGGGACACCCGTCACCAGCTGCATGGAGACATGCTGCAAAACCTTCGTCCAGAAAGGAACGGGCAAAGAGCGCTACGACAGTATAATGAGGCAGTGACATCCTCCCCTCAATGAATTGAGGGGAGGATGTCACTTTTCCCTTATCCCCTCTAGATACGCCTACTGAAAACTTACACTCCCTTCATCCCCCGATTAAGAATCGGGGGCATTCCGGCAGAGCTTCTGTAAAAGGGCAGTAAGTAAAAGCCCTTTTCAGGCATCCATCAGACGAATTGGCGCCGGGTTTCCGGCGTCAATTGCTTTTGGCGTCAATTGCTTTTGGAGATTGTCGGTGGTTTTGCGGGCGGCTGTCTCTTGTGTTCGGACCTTAACCGCATCCCTTCGACGACGGAAACCAGTTCGGGAGTGCCAACGCCTTCGAGAAGGTAACGGTCGAGGTCCTCGTAGGTTATCCCCATCTCTCCTTCATCGGTTTGGCCCCTCCAGAGGCCTGCCGTAGGAGGTTTATCGATTATCCGCTGCGGAACCCCTAGATGTCGAGCCAATGCGCGTACCTCTTTCTTGACGAGGTTCGCGAGGGGGAGGATATCGACACCTCCGTCCCCATACTTTGTGAAATAGCCCACGGTGATCTCGCTTCTGTTCCCGGTACCCACCACCATATACCCGAGGAGGTTAGCGAAATAGTAGAGGGCTATCATACGGAGCCTCGGCTTTAGGTTTGCTCTGGCAAGGGCGACTCTGCGGAACCCCCCATTCCCCTCGGATGTCGAAATGTTCTTTTCGGGCTTTTCGGGGCCGTTCCGAATACTTCCGAAGGTATCCATAAGGGTCCGAAACGCCGGCGTCAAATCCACTTCGAATGTTCGTAAATCGAAGTGTTTTGCCACAAGCCAAGCGTCATCGATGTCCTCCGGAAGGCTCTCGCACGGCAAGATCAAAGCCAGCGACTGTTGAGGAAATGCTTCCTTGCAGAGGGCTCCCACCACCGCCGAATCGACACCGCCGCTCAGCCCGAATATGACACCTTTTGCGTGCGCCGATCGAACCTGATCTTGGATCCATTTCACCAGGTGATCAGCGGCTTCTTTTGCGCGGTCGCCAGCGTCCTCAGTCGCGTAGGCGTTTTCATCCCTCAAAGTCATCAAATCGCCCCCGTTCCTCAGAACACCGCAAGATACTGGTCGATCTCCCACTGGTGAACCTGCGCCCGGTATGTATCCCATTCGATTCTCTTCGCTTCGATAAAGCGGTTGAATATATGTTCCCCTAGAGCTTCCCTTATGACCCAGTCTCTTTCAAGCTCCTCGACGGCTTCGATGAGGCTCCCGGGTAAGACCTTAATTCCCTTGCTCTCCCTTTCACCGGTCGTCATGATGTACACGTTTCGGTTTATGGGTTCGGGCGGGGCGATTTTCTTCTTGATGCCATCAAGCCCGGCTTTCAGGATCACCGCAAGCGCGAGATATGGATTGCATGATGGATCTGGGCTCCTCAGTTCGATACGCGTGGACTGACCCCTTACCTCTGGGATCCTTATGAGGGGGCTGCGATTTCTCTTGGACCACGCCACGTAAACGGGTGCTTCGTAACCGGGAACCAGGCGCTTGTATGAATTGACAAGCGGATTCGTTATGGCCGTGAAACCTCTGGCGTGCTCTATCAACCCGCCTATGAAATGAAGACATATTTCGCTGAGGCCGTCTTCGCTGTTCGGGTCATAGAAGGCGTTTTCGCCGTCCCTGTGGAGCGACAGGTGTATATGCATACCCGAACCGTTTATTCCGTAAATCGGTTTCGGCATGAAAGTGGCATGGAGCCCGTGATCTCTGGCGATGGTTCTCACGACCAGCCTGAAGGTGGCTATATTGTCGGCGGTCTTGACGGCATCAGCATACTTGAAATCGATTTCGTGTTGCCCGGGTGCTACCTCGTGGTGCGACGCCTCAACCTCGAACCCCATCTCCTGCAACGCCACCACCATGTTCTGTCTGGTGTGCTCGCCGAGGTCTACCGGTGAAAGGTCAAAGTAACTGGCCTGGTCATGCGTGTGGGTGGTGGCCTTCCCCGATTCGTCCCTGGTAAACAGGAAGAATTCAGGTTCAGGGCCGGCATACATGGAATACCCCAGCTGGGAAGCTTCTCTGACAACCTTCTTCAAAACGCCCCGCGGGCACCCTTCGAACGGCGAGCCGTCGGGATTCTTGATATCACATATGAGTCTTGCGGTAGGACCGCCGTCGGTAGACCAGGGAAAGACTACAAAGGTTGAAGGATCGGGGTCAAGCAGCATATCCGACTCTTCGATTCTAACAAAACCCTCGATGGAAGAACCGTCGAACATGATTTCTCCGGCAAGCGCTTTTTCGAGCTGCTGAACCGGGATGGCTACGGTCTTGATTATCCCGAGTATGTCGGTGAATTGAAGCTGGATGAACTTTACCCCCAACTCGTCGGCAAGCACTAAGACATCTTCCGCAGTCTTAGGCTTTCGGGAAAATATGCTTTCCTTTGGGTTTTTTGAAGGGCGACTGCCGTCCTTTGAAGCATCTGGCATTTTGATCCTCTCCCGCTCATGGCATTTTATTTGTCGTTTTTCTTTCATGGTTCTTCTTGGTAACCTCTGGGGCCCTCTCAAGCTCACTTTTTCTTGAGTCCTTCCCCAGGTCCCTCATGAGATCAACCGCCTCGACAATACGCGGGCGCTCCCGAAGTGGATACAACGAGCGAACCCCAAAGGGTGGAGCCGGGGTGACAGCAGGGCCCTGAATGCCCTTAATCTGTGCGGGGTTTTCCACCTCAGCCGTAGCGGGACCTTTGCGAACCCGGGCGCCGGCACCCACGGCACTCGTCGATGGCGGCCCTTTCTTGTAGCAACCCTCACGGTCGCTGACGCGCTCTTCCACAGTACCGGAAGAAGTCTCCCTTATCACCATCGGATCGGCCGCAGGTTGGGAATACTCGTAGGTATCTTCACCCTTCG
>DUSP01000073.1 GCA_012842575.1 Clostridia bacterium | reverse complement strand
GGACCTCCTTTTTCAGTCTGGTTTACCGGCCAGACCTGCCAAACTCAGGATAAGCCCCTGTACCTTTTCTGTCTACCGCGTCAATCCCTCTTCCCCAGGGTGTACCACATGTGTCTGGACTTACTCATGGGGTAGGCGCCGTTTCGGGAGCCATACTGGCTGTTTGCTCCTGCACTGTACTGCCCTTGTTTATGGGTATATATAAACGCGGAGCGGGCTTGGGACCAGCCATAGCCTTTCTTTACTCCGGGCCGGCTATTAATGTTTTGGCCATCATCCTTTCAGCCCGAGTTCTGGGCTGGCAAATCGGCCTGGCCAGGGCCCTGGGAGCGATCCTGTTTTCGGTAGTCATCGGCCTCATCATGGCCTTGCTCTTCAGAGGAGAGGAACAAAAGAGGGCCAAAGGATTGCTCGCGCCTGAAGAGAAGGAAGAACCTCGGCGGACCTTGGGCCAGACCGCGTTATACTTCCTGGTCCTGGTCTTGATCCTCGTCTTTGCCGCCTGGGGCAAACCCCAAGAAAACGCAGGCTTCTGGTACGCTGTCTACAGCGTAAAGTGGTATTTGGTAATCGCCCTGCTCATAGCCCTGGCCCTGATTTTAAAGGCCTGGTTTACGCGAGAAGAGTTAACTGCCTGGGCGGATTCTACCTGGGATTTCAGTATCAAGATTTTGCCCCTTCTCTTCGGGGGCGTACTGGTGGCCGGCTTTCTCATGGGCAGGCCGGGGGCGGACGCGGGGATTATCCCCGCTAAGTATATATCCATGGTCGTGGGGGGCAATGGGCTTTTGGCCAACTTTGCCGCCTCCCTCATAGGAGCGTTTATGTACTTTGCCACTCTAACGGAAGTGCCCGTTGTCCAGGGGCTTTTGGGCTCCGGCATGGGCCAGGGTCCTGCTTTAGCCCTCCTCTTGGCAGGGCCGGCATTGAGCTTGCCCAGCATGCTGGTCATAAACAGTGTCCTGGGCTTTAAGAAAACCTGCGCCTATGTTTTCCTGGTGGTGATAATGGCCACCTTGACGGGCTTAGTGTTCGGGGCACTGGTCGGCTGAAGAAGAATCAAAAAACGAGGAATCATTAATATGGAAATCAAGGTTCTAAGTCCGGGCTGTCCCCGGTATAAGGCGCTGGAACAAAATGTAATAAACGCCCTGGACGAATTGGATGTTGGGGCGGCCAACCAAGCAGCGGTGAAGCTCGACCAAAAACGGGTAGGCAAGTTTTTGCTTGGCGGGGCCGGGCGGCCATGTACAGAGCATTGTGGAATCTACCAAAAGCCTACACTTCTCAAGCAGGGAATGGAGTCTACTCGTGGAAACAAGCTCTGTAGACGAGATTGGAGAGTAAATGAGATTGGTAACCAGATAAAATTGGAAAGTATAAGTCCGTACCGTCTTAAAGATCAAGGAAGGCGAATAAGATAAGCGCAAGTCCGGGAGGTCTAAGTAAGTAACACAAGATGGGGGCAGGCCGCATGGGGCAGGCCGCAAAGCATCGCATTCTTCTTATACGATCCGCGAGTTCTGAGATAGACTTTGGTCCAGAGCGAGGTACCAGCGCGAGTCGATAACAAGACATACCATAGCGGAGGACGAATGATGTTTGCCAGGAAACCGTACATACCCAGACTGATTTTGGCCATAGTCGTCACGGCCATAATCTCCAGCGCGGCTACGGCGGCCTTCATGCGTTACTCCCTCTATGGCGGGGCCTTAGAAGATCTCAGGCAAGTCGATTTCGATAAGTTCGCCAGGGTATTCAAGATTGTGACGGAGGAATACGTGGATCCCGTATCTTCCTCCCAGGTCATGGACGGAGCACTATCGGGGATGGTAGACTCCCTGAAAGACCCATATTCTCAATACCTCACGGCCCAGCAATACAGGGAAATGAAGATTCATACCACGGGAACCTATTCCGGTATCGGCGTTTACGTGGGTATGCGCGACGGTTACGTAACCGTCATAGCGCCGATCAAGGGCAGTCCTGCCGAGAAAGCCGGGCTTCGGGCCCAAGACCGCATAATCCGTGTAGACGGTAAGGACATAGCGGGGCTACCCATTGACGAAGTGGTATCCCTTATAAAGGGGAAGAAAGGGACGAAAGTCGTTCTTACCGTCGAAAGGCCGGGAGTCGAAGCGCCCTTTGACGTGGAAGTAGTCAGGTCCATCGTGGAAGTGGACCCGGTGATTTGGGAGATCACCACCAGCGGTAAGGGAAAAAAAATCGGTTACGTTCGTATAACGGAGTTCAATGAACACGCATATGAAAAGACTAAGAACGCAGTCGAGCGCCTCCTCGACCAAAAGGTGGAGGGTCTGCTATTAGATCTTAGGCAAAACCCTGGTGGTCTACTGGATCAATGCCTCAAAGTTGCGGGGATCTTCGTCCCCGAAGGACCTGTGGTGGAGGTGGTCGGCCGGGGCGGAAAGAAACGGGTATTTCGTTCTGAAGGTCCCGGGGTTGAGCTTCCCTTAGTGGTCTTGGTAGACCACGGAAGCGCCAGTGCCTCAGAAATCCTGGCGGGAGCCATCCGCGACAGGGGAGTAGGCCTACTTTTGGGGATGAGGACGTTCGGAAAGGGACTCGTACAAAGCCTTATCGAGGTAGGGGATGATACGGCGGTCAAAATAACGTCCGCACGTTATTATACCCCCGATGGAATTTCAATCAACGGTACCGGAATCGAACCCGATATCGTCGTAGAGCTCCCTCCCGAAGAAGTACCGAAGGAACCGTCAGCGGGTTTTGACCCGCAAGTGAAAAAAGCGCTCGAGGTTTTAGACTCCGAACGGTAGGATCCCGTTAAGCGGTAGGGGTAAGTTAATTGGGTCCAAGAAGGAGGAGCAACCGATTAATCCGTTCATCCAACTTTTCTTCGGTGTTCTGAAGGGCATTCCGATGGTGTTTGTCGACCCGTGCAGGGGTTTTCTATTCTTCCTCGTAATCTTTTTGATCGCTTCTCAATACAGGCGCATTGCGGCTACAGAAGAACGACTATACGGGATACCGAAGAATCAGGTCTTCGATCAGGTGCTTTCGGCGACTCTATACGGCTTCTTGGGCGGCGTCTTCGGGAGCCTAATCATGGTTTTCGTCGGAGTATCGCTCTCCTACACGGGAATAGCCTATCTTTGGCCCTTGGCCTTGCTACTTATGCTCATCAATCCGCGTTTTATATGCTTTTCCTACGCCGGCGGCATCATATCTATTTCAAATCTGGTCTTCGGATGGCCGAAGGTAGACGTTCCCGGGCTGGCCGCGCTCGTGGGGATCCTTCACGTCACGGAAGCGATGCTCATCAGGATCAGTGGTGGGACATGCATTACTCCCATCATGATTCGTAACAAGCGGGGCAAAGTGGTAAGCGGCTTTTCCCTTCAGAAGTTTTGGCCCGTACCCATTATCGTGCTTTTGGCAGTGAGCACACCCGAGGCGGCTGAATTGACGGGGCTCATCCGAATGCCGGATTGGTGGCCGTTGGTGAGACCGGACGGAATAACTCCCGACGAAAACCTCATATACATCATGATACCTGTGGTAGCCGCTCTAGGATACGGCGACATCGCGATCATCTCGCCCCCTTCCCTCAAGCTGAAAAGGACGTCACTTTCGCTCTCGGTTTACAGTGCGACCCTTCTCGGGCTAGCCATACTGTCTTCCTGGATCCGTCCGTTACGGTGGGCGGCGGCGCTTTTCGCGCCCCTCGGCCACGAAGCCGTCATCCGTGCGGGCATGAGGGGAGAGTTCACCGACGAACCGTATTTACAGTATAGGGAAGGAGAGGTCACCGTCCTCGACGTGATGCCGAAAAGCCCGGCCGCCAGGGCGGGGATCCAAAGCGGCGACGTAATCCTCGAGGCCAACGGGATTCCCGTGCGTTCGGCTTCGGACATCAAGATGTTGGGCGAAAGCGGCGTCAGGGCATTTCACATTTTGCTACGGCGCGACACAGACGCAAAAAGAGGCGGTCGCTTTGAAATCATACACACAAGATTAGAACGGACGGATGAGACTCACCTCGGTCTCATCACGGTTCCGGACGCCACCGCGGCCTCTTTTGTGGAGATCAAGAAGAGCATGCCTCTCATGCGGCTCATAGAGGTGATATCGCGTTTGGTCCGATCAAGAAAACGGTGAAAGCGGGCCGCTCCAAGCGAAGAGGTTATAGCGGGGGTCATGGGGAATAAATACACGAAAAATACACGAAACCGAGGCTAACCGCGGAAGGGCTCATGTGGTCGGTGGGTAAGGGGTCATGGGGGAATAAATACACGAAACCGAGGGAGAAGTATACGCGGTACGGTAATTCGCGCCACAAGGAGGTATTGCGACCATGTCATGCGGATCCTGTGATTTTGGCGATCGCGATCTCACCGTGTTCGGAGTTTTGGTGGACGACAGGCTTAACCGTGCTCCAGACGTGCAGCGGGTCTTGACCGATTACGGCTCCTCTATACTTTTCCGGACGGGCATGCCTTATCCCACCAAAGAGCAAGGCCTGATCACCTTCGTCATGGAGGCCGACGACAAGACGAGAGAAGAGATAGCACGAAAACTCGAGGCCCTCGGGTGCGTCTGCGTCAAAAGCATGGTCTTGAGATGAGCGGTATAAGGGTCATTGCGAGTGGGGTGTTATCATGCTGAAATGCTATAGAAAAGGGTATACCGAGTTCCTCATCGCGGCGTTAATCGCCGTCCTGGGCGTTGCGTGTTCGATTGCGCCGCCGGCTTTGGCTGCCGAGGCCAAGTATACCGTGTACTACGGGTTTTCCATGCCCGATGAGGATTACTTGATACCCGTAACCGTCTTCAGGCCGTTCGGGCCTTCCCAGGTGGAAGGCGTGGTATCGGCTCTCATCGAGGGTCCGCCGTCTACTAAAGGTCTACCGGTACGCACGCTCATTCCGAAAGGCACCAGATTGTTGGGGGCGGAAATCAAAGACGGTGTTGCATATTTGAACTTTTCGAAGGAAATAACCGCTGCCAACGTTGGATCGAGAGGAGACGCTCTGCTCGTTGCTTCCATCGTGAACAGCGTCTCATCCATCCCGGGCGTCGATAAGGTTCAGATACTGGTAGAAGGAGCTAAAGTAGAGACCATTGCGGGCCACGTGTATGTGGGTGAACCCTTGGGCCGGGCTGACGAGCTCGTGTTCAAGGGTTTTAAAGACACCAAAGGGAACTGGGCGGAAGGGCAAATCCTGGCCTTTGCCCTCCGTGGTGTGCTATCCGGATATCCCGACGGCACTTTCAAGCCCAATAGCACTGTTACAAGGGCTGAATTCATCAAGATGCTATGTGCCACGGTAGGCCTTGAGCCGAAAGAAACCTCAATAGAAAGCTTTCGGGACGTGCTCCGAGGCAACTGGGCTCACCCCTGGATAGAGGCCGCTGTAAAGGCCGGACTGCTAAGGGTTTCCGACTATCCAAGCGGATTGGCGCCCAATCAACCTATACCCCGAAAGGAAATGGCGGTTCTGCTCGCAAGGGGCGCAGGCCTCGAAAAAGAAGCGATAAAAGAGGCTGGTACCCCTCTAGCCTTCACCGATACCGTTCAATTACCCGGCTGGCTTAAGGGCTATATCAAGGTGGTGGTGGATGAAGGTCTTCTAAAGGGCTATCCGAACCTCACTTTTCGACCGTCAGGGTTACTGACGCGGGCCGAAAGTGCCACTGTGATGGCGAGATTGGCTGGCATGTCGCGACCGGACCCGGGCGTGGGTAGGCCCGGACCGGGGATGCCTAAACCTCCGTCGATTTACACTGCGTTCCCGATCAAGGAGAGCGAGATCACGACGCCTTTCTTCACGGCCGGTGCCGCAAGGGTTTTCGAGGCCAGCCTTGGAGTGGAGATGGGATATTATACCGGTAAACCCAAGGACGACGAAGAAGGGAAGGCCGATCCAAACGCCAAGCGCAGGGTCCTGAAGCAAGCGTGCGTTATGGCTTCAGAAGGCGCCCCGGGCTGGGGGATCTTCGCGGCGGTAATTCCCTATGAGCCCCCGTGGGCGGTAGGAGGTTGGAAATCCGAATACGGGTTCGTAAAGGTGTACTGTACGGATCCTAGAGACGGCTCGGAACTCGAAGGTGTAGAAATACCCGTCACCGTCATCGGCCAGTAAGGGTTTTCAGCGCTCAAGGTTTTGGTGCCGAAACTCACTCGACAATGACCTGAGTTTTGGCACATATTGTCATTTTTTTGGTAAAGGTCTTTTATCTGCTTGAAAAGAATCATGTTACTCGCTTCCGGGGCGGCACTTTGATGTCAAGCACTTTGGGACGAAACTTTGTGCGTGAACCTCTGGCGTAAACTCCTTACTTTCTTAAGAACCGTCAACTTTCAAGTAAAGGGGGATGCAGGTGGTACGGCTTGCGACGCGTATACTTCAAGTCGTCAAGCGTTTTGAACGTTATGGAGCCGCCCTGAGGACTTTCACCTACTACCTCTGCCAGGACGAAACGGACGCCGGCAATAAGTATCTCTACGTAAAATGCATTGAGCGGTTACATACCAAGGGGGGCGACAGGGAGACTTTTGCGGTCGCCGGCGGCTGTGGAACGGACTCAAGAAGCATCCTAAGATCCTGGAAGAAGATATGCTCTTCGGAGAGTCCGATACATGCCATTCACCTGGCAGATCTCGTCAGCGACGAGTCCCTAGGTCGGCGATTTACCTATGCGAAGCAAACAGATGTGAGGCGTAAAGACCAATTACAACTCATTGCAATAGTAAAGGAAAGTCACCTTGGTGATCCTGAACCCACGAGTAACTTCACTTCTTGACTCAGATCCCAACTATTGCGGGGCCGAGCTTCGTAGAAGAGCCCCCGACAAGGATCTGTAAGATATCCGGCTCCTGAGTCTTGCGGCAAAAAGGGGCTTTTGGCAAATTCCAACAGCGTCCATTTTCCTAGCACCCGGTCTGCCGAATTGGCCTCAAGCCCCGATTTTTCCGACATCTTATGCCTTGCACGTACCTTATGCCTCGTACGCATTTTTATGCCTTGACGCATGCACCGCCATATGCGGCTATACTATGCCGCCATACACCGCTTTGATCCGGCCACGTTCCACCCCCGTTTTCACCCCCGATACCCTGCTCTGCCGTCGCTCTCTCAAATGAAACTCCATTGACATCTCGACAAAGGCGCTGGCAAAGGGGTGTTTCTCGGGTGCCGTTCCGGATTCGGGATCAAGAGCTACTGCGGCCGCAAGTGCCGTTTTCGCAACATCCTTCCTTCCCGTCATGAAAAGCACGAACGCCTGCTCTTCTAGGCGCCGCTTGTAAAGGCGTCTTCGTTCTGGATCAAAAAAGGATGAAGTTGCACGGGAGATGATGCCCGCCCTTCGCTCTTCTTTACTCTTGAGTCCCACCACTATTACCGTGTCTTCGCTGGACTCGAGGTCATCGATGTATGGAGCCAGGTCCGCTTCAGGGATGAGCCATGACCGGAATGCCTCCTCACCAAGCAGACTGGCGGAGCCGTCAAGTAAGAGGGGGTTCCATTTGACCTCACGGCGGTCCATGACCCAATAAGCCGGGGGCTCGGGGTGTTCGGGCATCAAGTCTTTGTCCGGTGGCTTGATGGTGAAATACTCCATAGGGAGCGAGTGACCTAGGGAGCGGCTTATCTCTTCGTGCCTGAAGACTTCGAATACCGCCGCCTTAGGCCAGACCTCGGCGACGATTTGTCCCCGTGCAATCCTCGATATGAAGTCACCGATTTCGCCCTTGCTCATGGAGCGTTCTCCACATGCGTGTATCCCTTCTGTATCACCCAAGACGAATACCTGCGCCCTCACGGCTCCGAAGGCGGCAGGGGTACAGGTGACGGCCAGTCTATACCCATCACCGTCGACGACGGATAGGTAAGCCGTATCTATCCCTTTCCAACCCATACCGGAAACGTCTTCGGATCGGGAGTGTGTATCCCGGGGATCCGGCTCAGCGGTCTTCGTCGCACGTACCCCGGCGCGTTTAAGTCTCCAGATCGCCTTCCTCGCTTCCTTTCGGACTACTTTAGACCGAGCGCGCTCGGATATCTCAAGCAGCGCGTCGAGCGCCGAGGGGTCCTTTATGGAACCGAGTTCTTTGATGGCTCCTAGCGCGGCTGACTGGTCTTCGCCTAAAGCGGTGTCCTTTAAAACGGCTTCTTTCAAAGCGGCCTCTCTCTTTGTGTCGATTTCTTCTCCCAACCTACTGACATCTCCCCGTCAAAGCGGATTCACATGTGTTCTCATCTTTTCGTTTCGAAAAGTTGGCGGGCGGGCCGTCCATGTCCGTTCATATCACATGCGGTTTGTGCGCACCCGCCTTCTTTTGTACAGTATGTTTATGAAGCGGCTTGTCCGCACCCGTCTTCCGCCGCACAGTAGCCCATTTGGTCCAACGCCTTGATTAGGCCGGGGATATCGCCTCCGCCCACGCGGAGGATAGCCAGGTAGTAGCTTTCATCAGGGATGGATGCTACCGGTAAGGTGACGACGCTCAAGATGTTGGCGCAGTAATCCTTTATGTGTCCGGTTAACGCATGCAACGCTCCGACTTCATTACGGAGCTTGACGACGATCCGCGTACCTCCCCTCCTTAACCCGAGCATGTCCACGAAAGCGTCAAAAATATCGGTTTCAGTGATCATACCCACGACTTCGCCGTCACGTACTACGGGCAGCCCCCCTATGCGATGTTGACGCATGAGCAGGGCCGCGTCTTCTATGGGTTCATCCGGGCCAACGGTGATCACATCCCTCTTCATCACTTCACTTACCTTGAGTCTCGAAAGGAGGTAGTTGAGTTCCCAGATGCTGAGGCTGGTTGCGGGCGAAGGAGCGTACTTCAGAAGGTCGAGTTCCGTCACGATCCCCACGAGCTTGCCATCCCTTACTACCGGCAGTCGCCTTACACCCTTTTCCTTCATCATAGTCAAGGCTTCCGGAAACGACGTATCGGGGTCCACACATACGACCGACGACGACATCCTGTCCTTCACGAACATCTGTCTACCCTCCCCTCGGTAATCATTATCACCGCAAACTTTGACCTTGAAATCAAGGGCTCGAATTTCATTCGGACATCGGCGTTTCCATTCGGGGCTTGATATTCTTCCCGTCTCTTTCTATGGGACTCACTTTCTATGGGACTTATTTCCTATGGGACCTACTTCTTTTTGCGGGACTACTCATAAGTTACGTCGAGGCTTCGGTCTACTATTTCGATCCAAGTCTTTCCCGGTAAAAACAGCATCGGTTCACCGTCATTGAGGGTAAACACGAAGTGCGACCGCGATCCCGACTTGTTCCAAGATCCATTATGCACTCTACCGCCCGAAAAGAACAGAGCTTTTCCGGAACCGATCACCTTGTTAATCAACTGTGGGTCGTCGCCCCACTCCTCCTTCGTCTCGACGAAAAGGACCGCTACGTTCTCGGGCTGGATGGGTGATCCGTCGCGCATCAGGTGTGGCTTCCCGTTGATAAACCGCTTGTACGCTCCGTCCTCGAACCGATATTCCACCACATTCTTGGTGTCGGCCTTCTCTGAAAACGGTATCCTGATATGCGAAGCCTCTTCGGCGGGTGCGGACGGTGAGGAAAGGGTCTCGGCCGTCTCTTTATTCGTCGTGGGAAGCGGAGGGGGAACGACCAGCGCATATCCCTTCTTTTTAGCGCCTTTTTGAAGGAGATTGGTGCTGGTATAGAGGTTATGCGGCTTCTTCCTCGTATTGTCCCTCCAAAAGAAGGCGCCGGAATTGAAGATCTCGTCCATGTCCTTGAATCCCTTCAACGATTTGATGAGTTTAAGGGCGTCCGCATTTCCACCCGCATGCGCCACCGGCGAATTGTAGGCATGGGCTATTTCGACCAGGAACTTCCGGACGCTCCTGACGGGGCCGATTTTTGGAGCGCCCTCCGAGTAATAAACGGCCAGGAAACGTGTTATGCCCGCCACAACGTCCGCTTCGTATACGACATCCGCCTTGTCAAGGCCGCTTTGGGGCCTTGCAGAAGGCAGGTTCTCTACCACGACGAGGACAGCTCCCTCCAGAGGTTCGACCGGTTCGCGGGGCATGGCGATGTCACCTTCTGCATCTCGGCCTTCATCCTCCCCGGTCCCCGAGCCGTAGTCTTGAGGCCTCGCGCCGCCGGTTTTGGTGCCGCCGGCGGGTTCCGTAACCGCAGGGCTCGGTCCGGGCTCGTTCCCGGCACCATCACCCGGTGAACCGCTTTCCGAAGAGGATTTATCTTTGCCGCATCCTGCGGTGATGGCAACCAAACATAAGGCAATGATCAAGAAGACGGCCGTCAGCGTGGGCAACCGGCGTCCGTGAAGCCCGCGACCGTTGGCGGCTTTGTAGTGGAAGACTCCAAGGAATTTTGGGCCCTTGGCAAGAACTTCAATGGGACGCATACGTCAAACCTCCTGAAAGCGCGATCCGAGGCCGTGTTACCTGGATGAAATAGACATTCGCCAAACCAGGTATATGACCTGCTTACCACTCGGGTCGTGAAATGCATTTCGCGGCCGAAGATACGTCTCGAGGGGTGTATCCATGCAACTTAGACGTTTCCGCCGGGCTTATGTTTGGGTTTTTGTCCTGCCGCTAATCCTATTTTTATCCGTTGGGTTTTATGCCTCATCGGTCGGGTCCGGTTCCGTTAGGTCCGACACCGTAAAATCCTGGTTACTTCAGGTATCCGGGTGCCGTCCTCCTTTAGGCCATAGGGCGGCCAGAGTAGACGAAGGGATCGGGACGGACGAAGGGACCGGGATGGATGAACGAACCAGGACGGACGAAGGGGCCCAGGTACACGAAGGGGCCGGGAT
Organism: Clostridia bacterium; assembly: GCA_012842575.1. Taxonomy (GTDB): domain Bacteria; phylum Bacillota; class Sulfobacillia; order DUSP01; family DUSP01; genus DUSP01. The sequence goes on along the minus strand of DUSP01000073.1, from coordinate 9,347 downwards.
AAATGAAGGGGCCGGGATAAAGGAGGGGGCTCTTGGGGGAATAAGACCGTCGACGTCCGCTCCATCCACTCCATCCGCTCCATCCACTCCATCCGCTTCACCACCCCCGGTGCCGGTTCTGATGTACCATGTCATCGGTGATAACGACGGTCCTCTGCGGGGTCTTTACGTATCCAAGGAAGATTTTACGGCTCAGGTAAGGATGCTCAAAGAAAAAGGGTACGAAACCATCCGCATGAGCGACCTCTTCGATTACCTCAACGGCGAAGGAGGACTTCCGGCTCGCCCTGTGGTCTTGACGTTCGATGACGGATACGAAAGCGTATACCGGGACGCGTACCCGATTTTGAAAGACGCCGGGTTTGTTGCCGCCCTCTTTCTCCAGACAAACCTCTTGGGAAGGCCCGGTGGTTTATCGGTGAATGCGGTCCGGGAAATGCTCGATTACGGGTTCGACCTCGGCGCTCATACCATAAACCACCCGGACCTCACCCGGTGTAAACCCTTCCAACTGGAACGAGAAATCGCGGGCTCGAAGAAGGCGCTCGAAGACGCTTTCGGAGTGCCGGTTTCGTGGTTTGCTTATCCCGCGGGAAGGTACGACGAGACGGTCGTTCGAGCGGTAGGTGAGGCCGGGTACCTGATGGGCTTCACCACGGAGTACGGCTTCGTCGAGAAGGAGTCGGCGGAATTGCTCATTTTGCCCCGCGTTAGGGTGGACAGGAGTGATGGGGCGGACGGGCTTTTAAAAAAGCTTAGCATGCCGAAGAAACCGTGTGCCGGGAAGGAAACTCAGGAGGGTATGAACCGCTACGAGCACGGTGAGGGGTAAGCCGAGATATCCGAGGATGGGATAGACGCTCGACACCATTTTCGCGAAACTGTAACGGCTCATGGGATATGCTGCTCCGAGGACGAGTAGAGTCGCTCCCGCGTATCCCAGACGGGATCTGGTAACGAGATCGTTTACCAAACCGAGGGTTTCCGCCAGTGCCGTCGTGAACATCGCGATCCACAAGATCCCCGCGTACATGGATCCGAGAAGGGCACCGCGATCATCGGCCATTCGGAGCATAGGGGACTCTTCCGCTGCGATATCGGGACTTTGCTTAAGTGCCGCTGCGACGAAGAGGAGCATTAGAATAGCAAGGCATACCGCGCCAATGGCGGTACCCCGTATGAGGCGTAACCTCGGTCCTCCGACGGCCGCCAACACGGTAGCCCCGAGGGGGAGATTATACGAGACATAAAGGAGACTGGATGCCACCCAAGAACCGGGTAAGAAGGTCCATTGTCCGGACCCGGACGCGTCGGCCAAGGTGGGGACTGCCAGCTGTTCCACGGTCGACCGGGTCAGCGATACCAAGCAGACGTACGCGGTCAATAGGACCAGGAAGGGAACCAAGATACCGTTGACTTTCAAGAACGCTTCGGTTCTTCCGAGTACCGTGAGGGCCAAAGCCACAGCCATTATTACCCCGCCGGTTTCAGGTGACAACCCCAAGTAAGTCCCGAAGACCATTCGGCTGCCGCTGAGCATCACGCATAGGCCCCCGAACAGGTATGCCGTGACATAGTACCTATAAATTCTGAAGGACAAAGCAGGCGCGGGTACCGCTTGACCTGATACCGGAGTCCGGCAGAAGAGATGAGCGACTCCCAAGGGCAGGATCCCCAGAAGCACTGCTGAGAGTATGACTCCGTAAAAACCATGTTTCCCGTATATGGCAAAGAAGGCGAGGAGTTCCTGCCCCGACGCGAACCCAGCGCCTACAATGGCACCTATGTAGGACATTGCGGTTTGAAAGACGAGGCTAGATTCGCGGTCTTTGCGGCGGTCGCGGTCTTTGCCACGATCATAGAAGTGGTGCTTGTAGTGCTTCTTTACTTCTAAGCCCCTCATTCCAAAACCTCCATTCCGACACCCCACTTTCACCCTATTAAGCGGAAGGTACCGATAGAAGAAAGGCGGAGTCGAAAGCGGGGCAAGAAAAAAGGGGAGGGGCAAGGAGGTAAAGGGGGCGACGGGTTCGTGCTGAAGTGTCGGACCAGAATGTTATAATTGTCTTCGGAGCTGAGCGTCATGGAATACCGTAAGTTCAAGTTGGTCAGTGAATATAAGCCGAGAGGGGATCAGCCCGAAGCCATCGAACGGTTGGCCGACGGTATCCGGAGGGGATTGCGTCACCAGGTGCTGCTCGGCGTGACGGGGAGCGGGAAGACTTTTACCATGGCCGGGGTCATCGAACGGGTTCAAAAGCCGACCCTTGTCATCGCCCACAACAAGACCCTTGCCGCCCAACTCGCGGCGGAGTTCAAGGAGTTCTTCCCCCATAACGCCGTGGAGTACTTCGTGAGCTATTACGACTATTACCAGCCCGAGGCGTACATACCACAGACCGATACGTATATAGAAAAGGACGCCCTGATCAACGACGAGATAGATAAGCTGCGTCACTCGGCCACCACGGCGCTTTTTGAGCGAAGGGACGTAATCATCGTGGCCAGCGTTTCCTGTATATACGGCCTAGGGTCGCCGGAAGATTACCGCGATCTCTGCGTCTCCTTGAGGACCGGTCAAGAGAGGAACCGGGACGAGGTGATCGGACGCCTCGTCGACATACAATACGAGAGGAACGAGATCGATTTCTCCCGAGGTACCTTCAGAGTACGGGGTGACGTCCTGGACATTTTCCCCGCGTCCTATACCGAGCGGGCCGTCCGGATCGAGTTCTTCGGCGACGAGATAGACCGCATTTACGAGTTCGACGTTCTCACCGGGGATATAGTGGGCGAGAGAAACCATGTGGCAATATACCCTGCGAGCCATTACGTCATAGCCCAGGACAAGCTGACCAGAGCCCTTCAATCCATCGAAGAGGAGCTGAAGGAACGGCTCCGCGAACTCAGGGAACAGGGAAAGATATTGGAGGCGTATAGACTCGAGCAGCGTACCCGCTACGACCTTGAGATGCTCCGGGAAGTCGGATATTGCTCAGGCATCGAGAATTATTCTCGGCACCTCACCGGCAGGCGTCCCGGGGAGCCACCGTATACCCTGATCGACTTCTTTCCGCCCGACTTTCTGTGCATAATAGATGAGTCCCACGTCACCGTGCCGCAGCTAGGTGGCATGTACGAGGGAGACAGGTCAAGAAAGATCGCCCTGGTGGAGCACGGATTTAGACTACCCTCGGCTTTCGATAACAGGCCCTTGACTTTCAATGAGTTCGCGGCACGGGTGAACCAGGTTATATACGTGTCGGCTACACCGGGACCTTATGAACTCTCCATGGCGTCTTCGGTAGTGGAGCAAATCGTAAGGCCCACGGGGTTGGTGGATCCCGAAGTGGAGGTACGTCCCACCAGAGGCCAAATGGACGACCTCCTACACGAGATCAAGAAGCGCACTGCCAAGGATCAGAGGGTCCTGGTCACCACTCTCACCAAGAGGATGGCCGAAGATCTGTCGGAGTACCTTCGTGAAATGGGGGTCAAGGTACGGTATCTACACTCCGAAGTCGATACCCTTGAACGCATGGAAATCCTGCGGGATCTGAGACTCGGAGTCTTCGACGTGTTGGTGGGAATAAACCTTCTCAGAGAAGGACTTGACCTCCCGGAGGTCTCCCTTGTGGCGATATTGGACGCTGACAAAGAGGGGTTTTTAAGGTCCGAAACGTCTCTGATACAAACCATCGGAAGGGCCGCGCGGAATGAGGAGGGTCGCGTCATCATGTATGCGGATACCATTACCGACTCCATGAGACGCGCCATCGAGGAAACAGAGCGCAGGCGAAGGATCCAGATGGAGTACAATAAAATGCACGGGATCACCCCGCAGACCGTCAAAAAGGCGGTGCGAGACGTCATCGAGGCTACGCGTGCCACGAAGAAGACCCCCGAATACTGGGTGGGGCGGTCATTGTCGGAAGTTCCGCGAAACCAGATCCCGAAATTCATAGAAAAGCTCAGGCGGGAGATGAAAGACGCCTCAAAGAGGCTTGAGTTCGAAAGGGCTGCAATCCTCCGCGACATGATTTTCGAACTCCAGGAGAGGGCAAGAGCCTAGGAACCTTAAACGCTCACGGGGCGCTTTTTCGAGCTGTTTCCGGCGCCTTTTGCCCGGAAACCCGCCAAGACTAGGGGAGAGCTTTTGCCGGGGAAGGTGTCAAGGTTAGAGGTCTTATGTCTAAGGAAAGCATAATCGTCAAAGGCGCAAGACAGCACAACCTCAAGAATATAGATGTGGAAATCCCACGGGGCAAGCTCGTGGTGATTACCGGGCTTTCGGGAAGCGGCAAGTCCTCGTTGGCCTTCGACACCATTTTTGCCGAGGGCCAACGTCGCTATGTGGAATCCCTCTCGGCTTACGCCCGTCAGTTCCTCGGGCAGATGGACAAACCTGACGTGGATTACATCGAGGGATTGTCTCCGGCCATTTCCATAGATCAGAAATCGGGATCGCGGAACCCCCGTTCCACCGTGGCCACGGTCACGGAGGTATACGATTACCTACGTCTTCTTTACGCACGGATCGGGAAACCACACTGTCCCAAGTGTGGGCGTCCTATCACGGCCCAAGCGGTCGAGCAGATCGTAGACCGTGTCATGGAGTACCCTGAGGGTTCGAGGATCACCATCTTGGCTCCTCTTGTGAGGGGTAGAAAGGGCGAACACGGGAAGGTTTTCGAAGATATCCGGAGGGCGGGCTATGTCAGGGTTCGCGTCGATGGTGAGATATACGAACTGCACGAAAGGGAAGGGATTAAGCTAGACCGCAATAAAAAGCATAGCATCGAGGCGGTAGTAGACCGTATCATCGTGAAAAAGGGCGCCGAAAGGAGAATAGCCGATTCCATAGAGACCGCTTTGAACCTGGCGGAGGGGCTCGTGGTGGTAAGCCGCTTGAGGGAACAAGGGCCGCCTGAAGACGTGCTCTACTCCAGGGATCTGGCCTGCCCGGAGTGCGGGATCAGCATCGGTAACCTCGAGCCGAGGATGTTTTCCTTCAATAGTCCGTACGGCGCATGTCCGGCCTGTACCGGGCTCGGGACGAATATGGAGATTGACCCGGATCTGGTCATTCCCGACAAAGGCAAGTCCCTTGCCGAAGGGGCCGTAGTCCCGTGGAGCAAGGGGACGAGTACGTACTACACCCAGCTCCTCGAGAGCGTCGCTTCCTACTACGGCATCGACATGGACACCCCTGTCAGGGACCTCCCTCCCCGTTTCCTCAATATCATACTTTATGGCTCCGATGGGGATCAAATAGACTTTCATTACGAGAACCAATATGGGCGGGTTTACGATTGGGCTTCCCGGTTCGAGGGCGTAGTGAGGAACTTGGAAAGGCGGTACCGCGAGTCTACCAGTGACGCGGTTAGGGCCGAAATCGAAGAATTCATGAGCTCCCGCCCCTGCCCGGCATGCGGTGGGGCGCGGCTTAAACCCGAGAGTCTTGCCGTGACGGTGGGTGGAAAATCCATTGCGGACCTGGTGAAGCTCTCCGTGAGGGAGGCCATGGAGTTCTTTGAAAACCTGCATTTGACGGAGCGAGAGGCCTTGATCGCCTCCCAAATCCTGAAAGAAATAAAGGCGAGGCTCGGCTTCATGATCGACGTCGGCCTCGATTACCTTACTCTCGACCGGGCGGCGGGTTCCCTGGCGGGAGGGGAGGCTCAACGCATCAGGTTGGCCACCCAGATCGGATCCGGATTGACGGGTGTCCTTTACGTCCTCGACGAACCCAGTATAGGCCTTCACCAACGTGACAACCGCCGTCTCCTGGCGACCCTGAAGCGCCTCCGGGACCTCGGAAACACGTTGATCGTGGTAGAACACGACGAAGAGACCATATGGGAAGCCGACCACATAGTCGATATCGGGCCCGGCGCGGGGGCTGACGGCGGAAGGGTCGTCGTCAGCGGCTCGGTCCTTGACGTGATGAATTGTGAAGCTTCCGTCACCGGAAGGTATTTGAAGGGGACGGATGCCATACCGGTACCGAGGGTGAGGCGCAAAGGAAACGGAAAGTGGATCGAAGTCTTGGGCTGCCGGGAGCACAACCTGAAGGGGATAGACGTGCGGATTCCCCTGGGTGTCTTCGTGTGCGTCACGGGCGTTTCGGGGTCGGGGAAAAGTACCCTCGTGAACGAGATTCTCTACCGGCGCCTCGCTCAGGAACTCCACGGATCAAGGCAGAAACCCGGCGCCCACGACGGAATACAAGGAGTGGACGCCCTCGAGAAGGTGATCGAGATCGACCAGTCGCCCATCGGGCGGACACCGCGGTCGAATCCCGCCACGTACACCGGGGTTTTCGACCACATCAGGGAGGTCTTCTCTTTAGTTCCGGAGTCCCGCGCCCGCGGATACAAGCCGGGGAGGTTTTCCTTCAACCTGAGGGGTGGGCGATGCCAGAGCTGTAAAGGGGACGGTATCATAAGGATAGAGATGCATTTTTTGCCCGACGTGTACGTTCCCTGCGAAGTATGCAAGGGTAAGCGTTATAACAGGGAGACGCTGGAGATCAAGTACAAAGGGAAATCAATAGCGGACGTACTCGACATGACCGTGGATGAGGCGCTTTCATTCTTTGACTCGTGGCCCAAGATAAAGCGAAAACTCGAAGTCATAAGGGACGTGGGATTGGGCTATATAAAACTCGGCCAACCCGCAACGACTCTATCGGGTGGTGAGGCCCAACGGGTGAAGCTTGCCACCGAGCTCTCGCGCCGATCAAACGGGAAGACCCTTTACATCCTGGACGAGCCCACCACGGGACTGCACATGGCGGATGTACATAGGCTTTTAGAGGTCTTAAACAGGCTCGTGGAAGCGGGGGACACCGTCCTCGTTATAGAACACAACCTCGACGTCATAAAATGCGCTGACTGGATCATAGACCTGGGACCCGAAGGCGGTGAGGCGGGCGGTTACGTAGTGGCCACGGGAACACCCGAACAAGTGGCCGCCTGCCCGCAATCGTACACCGGGCAGTTCCTCCGGGAGGTTTTGAAGGGGCCGCGCGGTGTAAGCGAATTCTACCGGAGGCAACGGGAGGCGTGAAGACTTTGTCGGTCACTCCGCGGGAGGACATCGCACGTGAGGACATTGAAAACGCGCACGAATTCGCGGGCGAGTGCGAGGGTGAATTCGCGGGCGCGTTCGCGGACGAGGTCGCGTGCGAACTTATGGGGGGACTCGCGGGCCGATCCGCCGACGGGCGCTTGAACGAACTCAAGAGGAAAGCCGCCTCGCTTCCGGATTCTCCTGGTGTCTACGTGTTCAAGGATGAAGAAGGCCGTATCCTCTATGTGGGAAAAGCGGCTTCCCTTAAGAACAGGGTGAAGAGCTACTTTGCCCCTCCCGCCACTTTGCCTGCGAAGATTAGGGCTATGATGGCCCGAGCACGGGATCTCGAGTTCATTGTGACCGATACGGAGCTTGAAGCTTTTGTCCTCGAAAGCAACCTCATAAAGACCGAAAAGCCGCGGTACAACGTACTCTTAAGGGATGATAAACACTACCCGTATCTTAGGGTGTCGGTCAATGAGGAATGGCCTCGGGTGGGAATATCCCGTTCCGTTAAGGACGACGGTGCCCGTTATTTTGGCCCGTATTATCCCTCCGGTGCGGTTACCGAAGTGCTCCGCCTGGCGCGCAGGCTCTTTCCAATGAGGACTTGCAGCGACAACGCCCTCCGGAACGCCCGAAGACCCTGCCTCAACTATCACATAGGGCGGTGTCCTGCGCCGTGTCGGGGACTGATATCCAGGGAAGAATACGGTCGATCCGTCGACAACCTGTGCATGTTCCTCGAGGGGCGACATAAAGACGTCCTCGTCAGTCTGACACAGGAAATGAAAGCGGCTGCTCAAGCGCTTGACTTCGAGAAGGCCGCGAAGATAAGGGACCAGATACGGGCGATAGAGCGCATGGGCGAGGAACAGAAGGCCATATCCACCATATGGAGGGATATGGACGTGGTGGGCCTCGCGAGGGACGAAGGTAAAGCCTGTGTCATGGCCCTATTTGTGCGCAAAGGTCGGCTGATAGGGAGGCGACACTACCTGACGGAGGACACTCCGTATGGCAGCGATGGTGACGCCGAAGTGGTGGCGGCATTTCTAAAGCATCATTACCGCGAGACGGAGTACGTACCTCCGGAGATTCTGATCCCTCTGGATCTCGAGAGGGATGACGCAAGGCTCTTACCGGAATGGCTCTCCCGGAAAAAAGGGGGAAAGGTGGATATAAGACATCCCCAAAAAGGGGAGAAAAGGCGACTGGTGGAAATGGCCACGAGAAACGCGAAGGCCATTCTCGAGGCCATTCGGATGGAAGAGGAGGCTGCCGGCGGTGGGGCGGCAGACGCCGCCAGGCGAACCAAAGCGGCCGAGGAACTGGCCGAGGTCCTTCGCCTCGCCGAACCTCCGAGGCGGCTCGAGTGTTTCGACATATCCGACATACAGGGCAAGGACGCAGTTGGCTCCATGGTGGTGTTCGAGGACGGCGTCCCTCTGAAGAGCGGGTACAGACGATTTAAGGTCAAAAGCCGGGAGGAACCCAATGACTTCCTCATGATGAAGGAGGTTGTGGGTCGGCGGCTGAAGAGGATCGAAAGTGAGGGAGGCCCTTGGTCAAGACCCGATTTACTGATCGTAGACGGCGGTAAACCGCAGTTATTGGCGGCCATGAAAGCCATGGAAGAAACCGGAGTAACGGGAATACCGGTGGTAGGCCTTGCCAAAGAACGGGAACTGGTGCACGTACCCTGGCGCGACGATCCCATCGCTTTGCCCCGAAATTCACCTGCCTTGCTCCTCTTACAGCACATTCGGGATGAAGCGCACCGTTTTGCGATCGCGTATCATCGCAACATAAGGTCAAAACGGAGTAGATGGTCTCCTTTAGACGAAGTTGAAGGGATAGGGCCGAAGAGGAAGAAGATGTTAATCGGGAAATTCGGATCGTTACAGGGTATCAAAGAGGCGAGCGTCGAGGAAATCGCGTCCATTCCCGGGATAGGGAAGGGACTGGCCGCGAAGATAAAGGCGCAGGTGCGAGAGTAGTGAGACTCGGGGGCTAGTCCTTTCGTCCAGGCCCAAGACCAGGGGACGGACCGCTATACGCGAGAGCAGGTGGCGTTTGCAACGAAGTGCTTGCAACGGGCGGACCACGATCAAACGGGCCAGAAATTAGAGGTATTTTGTAATAATGTAGAAGTATTTGGAGGTGCTGTTATGGCGACATGGTGGCAGACGGCGGGTAAAGATATGACGAAACCTACATGTGATGCGGCCCTCATGCGTATGAGGGAATTGGGCATCCGAGATCTCGTG
>DUSP01000128.1 GCA_012842575.1 Clostridia bacterium | reverse complement strand
GACCTTCTAAATCCCGCGCCGGGCGCCTTATCATCACCTTCGTTTGGTGTTGCGTGCTCGTAGTTCATCGAACGTCCCCCTTTGTTTTCTCCCCATTTGCCATTCGGTGAGTGTCAAGATTCAGTAGGTCAAAACCCCCAGTGATTTTCATAGAATGTCAGGCCGGCTGCTGAAAGCGGGCTTGCATAAAAATACACTGCCATGTATACTTATGTAGTAATCACATTGGCGACGAACACGCATGGGCACAAAACGCCAGGCGGGCGGAAAACTTTGGGTGGGCGAAAAACATGCGGAAAACGTGCGGTAGCCCGTTCGATCGCAAATTGCGGGGGTGGTTCTCGTGGGTAAAGTAGTACTCGCCTATTCAGGCGGACTTGATACATCTGTGGCCATAAAGTGGCTCAATGAGAAGTATGGCCTTGAAGTCATAGCCATGGTGGCCGACGTCGGTGAAGGACGGGATTTGGACTTCATACGAAAGAAGGCCCTGGATGTGGGGGCGACGAAATGTCACGTCGTAGACGCGCGTGAGGACTTCGTCACGAATTACGCCTTCAAAGCCCTTCAGGCCAATGCCTTATATGAAGGCAAATACCCCCTTTCTGCTGCACTTTCAAGACCGCTCATATGCAAACTCCTCGTGGAGGTGGCCCATGCCGAAGGGGCGGAGGCGGTAGCCCACGGCTGTACGGGTAAGGGCAACGACCAAGTGCGTTTTGACGTATCGTGCGCGGCGCTTGACCCGAATCTGAAAGTCATAGCCCCCGTGAGGGAGTGGCCCATGTCACGGGAAGAGGAGATCGATTACGCCGTCAAGCACAACATACCGGTTCCGGTGGGCAAGAAAAACCCCTTCAGTATCGACCAAAACCTCTGGGGGCGGAGCGTCGAGTGCGGCGTCATCGAAGACCCATGGCAAGAACCGCCTGGAGAGGCCTTTCTTTGGACTAAAGACCCCGCTTGTGCTCCGGACGAACCGGAGTATGTGGAGATAGGGTTCGAGAAAGGCACCCCCGTGACCTTAAACGGTGCTGCCATGCACCCGGTCGACCTCGTCGCCCGCCTCAATGAAATAGGAGGTCGCCACGGCGTGGGCCGTTTGGACATGGTGGAAGACCGACTCGTGGGGATAAAGTCCAGGGAGGTATACGAGTGTCCTGCGGCCCTCATACTCATAACGGCTCACAAGGACCTGGAATCCTTGACATTGCCGCGCGAGACGCTCCACTTCAAGTCCATCATAGACCAAGAGTACTCAAAACTCACCTACTTCGGGCTTTGGTACTCTCAGCTCAAAGAAGCATTGGACGCTTTCATATCTTGCACTGCTCAATGCGTAACCGGAAAAGTAAGGGTGAAACTCTACAAAGGATCGTGCCAGGTAGTCGGCCGGTCGTCACCTTATAGCATGTACGATCATGCTCTGGCCACCTACGACAAGACCGACGCGTTCGATCACAAAGCGGCCAAAGGGTTCATAGACCTATGGGGTCTTCCTACAAGGGTGTTCGCCCAGGTACACCGCACACGATGCACCGCTCCTGAAAGCCCAGATGTAAAGAAGCAGGATTCTGTAGAACCGATGTCGATAGGGGACGTAGCAGCGTGTTAGTTTCGCGTTTCCGCCGGCTGGCGGGGATCGCAAGCTGTCGGTTCTGATTGGAGGTAGATTTCATGTCGGCACCCAAGGCTTGGGGGGGCAGGTTCGGTGAATCTGCCGGCCGTCTGGTGGAGGAGTTCACCTCCTCCATTTCGTTTGATAAGAGGTTGTGGCGTTACGACATCTTAGGGAGCATCGCCCACGCCCGGATGCTTGCAAATACCGGGATCATCGCCGAAGAAGAAGCGGCCGCAATCATAGAGGGCCTCAAGACCGTTTGGAACGAAATCGAGGAAGGGAAGTTTGAGTTCCGCACGGAGTATGAAGATATCCACTTGAACATAGAACGGCGCCTCATAGAACTCATAGGCCCTGTGGGCGGGAAACTTCATGCCGCCCGAAGTCGAAACGATCAGGTGAGTTTAGACGTTCATATGTTCGTAAAGGACGAGATAGATGAGGTAATCGGCTTGATAAGGGATCTTCAGGCGACTATCGTGAGTCTGGCTTCTTCCCACATGGGCGTGGTAATGCCCGGGTTTACCCACACGCAAAGGGCGCAACCGGTGTTGTTTTCAAACCATATGATGGCCTACTTCTGGATGTTCCAACGAGACATCGAACGCCTCAGCGATTGTAGAAAAAGGGCAGATCGTTCACCGTTAGGGGCATGTGCTCTTGCGGGGACGACCTTTCCCATTGATCCGAAGCAAACCGCCGAGGAACTCGGCTTCGCACACATATACGAAAATGGCATCGACGCGGTGTCGGACCGTGATTACATAATGGAATTCCTCTTTGCATTAACACTGGTGGCAGTGCATCTCAGTAGGCTGGCCGGCGAGATCGTCTTGTGGTCTTCTGTGGAGTTCGGTTTCATCGAACTCGATGACGCCGTCGCCACCGGTTCTTCAATTATGCCGCAGAAGAAGAACCCCGACGTAGCGGAGCTTGTCCGAGGAAAGACCGGCCGCGTCCTCGGCGACCTCGTTAACGTCATCACCATGATGAAAGGGCTGCCTCTTGCCTATAACAGCGACATGCAGGAGGACAAGGAACCGCTCTTTGACGCCGTTGACACCGTTAAGAAGTGTCTCGGCGCCATCCAGTTGACCGTAAGTACCATGAAGGTCAAGAAGGAAGCCATGGAAAGGGCATGTGAGCAAGGGTTTCTATTGGCTACGGAACTGGCCGATTACCTCACGCGCAAGGGAGTTCCCTTCAGAGAGGCACATCGCGCGGTGGGGAGCCTCGTGAAACAGTGTATAGAATCCGGGAAGGAGCTTCGTGACGTCACCGTGGATGATCTTCGGAGCGCAAATCCTGAATTCGGTGAAGACGCGCTTTTATGCCTTGATCCTTCCAGAGCGGTGAAGTTACGTACCGGGCGCCTGGGAACTTCGCCGGAGGTCGTAAGGGCGCAAATCGAGGAGGCAAGACGGTTGCTTGCGGGACAGGATAATCTGACCCATTGACTTACGGAAAACTGCTCGAAAACTGTTGGCTCCACTAATAAGCTGGGCCAGGACGTGGCAGGCTATTCCTTGGGCGACCCGGATTTGGCGGAACGTTTAACGGGACGGACGGGCTTTTCAGTTCTCCGGTCCGGAATTCACGAACATAAAAGGGTTGTCCGGAGGTGAACGTCTTGGCCAAAAAGGGTACCGAGAAACCACGCAAGACGCCGGCGGCGATGGACCTCGATCAATTTCAGTATGAGGTAGCCTCTGAAATCGGGCTTGACCCAAATAAGCCGCGAAGACGGGCTCCGGCGGTTCCTGGCCAAACCGCCCCTCGACTGAAGGAGCAGGGAAGGGAAACGGGGACGAGAAGGCCGTAAACGAAAGCCGTAACGGTTTCAGATCGATAACGGTGAATGGTTACCGTCAAGGGTTAAGCGATAACCGAAGAGACAGGCGTAGAAGAGACGGGCGTTGACGACGGGGTAACGAGGCCGAATCCTCTTTGACTGTGCCGGAGCTCTACCAGCGGACTAGCCATACGAGCGGCTGATACTCCGTGATATGGTTGCGGGCGAGAGTCGGCCTCGTTTATTTTTTCGAACCTTTTAGTCCGGCGCTACAGAATTACGCTCAAGTGACCGAGGTGTCGCCGCTAAAAGCCTGATACTTGGGACCTCATGGTCCCGAACCACGCTATTCGAACCGGCGATAAGGAGGGCCGGAACTTATTTTACCGCGTGGTATAATGTTCCTGTGAACCACAATATCCTGTCAAAAGAACATGCCCACGCCTGTAAGTGCCACGCGTCCCGGCGCCAAAGTCGCCGCCGACATTGAGGCCCGACAGGTGATTGATCCTGTTGACCGACAGGTAATTGATTGGGAAAGCGTTGGTGACATCCCCGTGCCCGGTTGTAGGGTTACCGGTTTAGTTGGTGGTTCAGGTACCGGGAAGAGCCATAAGGTTTTCGTTCTCGCGTGCGAAATGGACGTAGATCTGGTAATAGATGACGGCCTTCTAATAGCCGACAGCAAGATCGTCGCGGGAAAGTCCGCCAAAAGGGAAGAGACGAAGATCGGTGCCATCAAGCGTGCGCTGTTCATGGTTCCCGGGGCCGCCGAAGAAGCTAAGCAGGCTATCGCGAGTAGGTCACCGAAGCACATATTGATCCTGGGTACGTCCCGTGGGATGGTGGAAGCCATAGCGCGCAGGCTGGAGCTTCCGCCGCCTGATGATTTCATCGATATTCACGAGGTGTCTACGCCTGAGGAGATCCGAAGAGCCGCGAGGATCCGGCGCGAACAAGGCAAACACGTCATTCCCGTTCCCACCGTTGAAGTGAAGAAGACCTTTTCGGGGTATCTCGTGGACCCTATAAAGTTCTTCGTAAGGCTAAGGGGCGATTCGAACAAGGGGATAATCGTAGAAAAGTCGGTGGTTAGACCCACCTGGAGCATGCTCGGTCGTTTCACGGTAGCTGATACGGTTCTTTTAGCCTTGGCCGCTTACTGTGCCCGGCAGGTCAACGGCGTGAGTGGTGTCGGCAGAACCTCTGTGGATACCCATGTCGACGGGGTCACCATTGACATGGACGTCTCCCTCTTATACGGCGTTCCCCTATACAAGGTTTCGGAAGAAGTGCAAAAAAGGGTGACCGAGGAGATCGAGTACGCCACGGCGCTGAACGTCAAGGCCGTGAACGTGACGGTACGCAGGCTCACCTTTGGTGACGAAGGAAACCTCGCCTCGAAGTAGAATACAATGATGCAGGAAGAGTCGGTGGGACCTGACTTTGCACTCTGCAAAACACGAATGTGGAGTTATTATGAAGTTATGAAGTAAACCTTCAGACTGGGGTCTTCTAGCGTGAACGCGAAGATGGATTGCCACCTGGTCCTCGAACAGACTCAAACTCTCATAATGACCCCCGAGTTGCGTCAGGCGATAACGATTCTGCAACTCGGTGCACTGGAGCTCGCGCAATACATAGAGCAACAGATTATGGAAAACCCTGTTTTGGAATTGGAGGACACCGAAGAAACCGAAGAGTCTTCCCTTGCAGCCTCGGCCCCGACGGAGAACCAGGTTCCCACCGAAAATGAAGAGCGGGTTTTGGAACCGGAGTGGCTGGATTACTTCGACGACTCAAGTGACATCGGGTACGTCCGGTCCAGAGACGATGACGATAGACCTTCCTTTGAAGCCTTTGTGAGCGCCGCGCCTACTTTACAAGATCACCTTCTGCTTCAGCTTCACGTGTTACCTCTTTCAGAAGAACGGCTGGCCATAGGTGAGTACCTGATAGGGAATATAGATGACAATGGCTACCTTCATTGCGACCTTGGCGAAACGGCTGCGATTTTCGGCACAAGTCACCGGGAAGTCATGAAGGTTCTCGAGTTGATCCAAGGCTTTGATCCTCCTGGAGTGGGCGCGCGTTCCATCGAAGAGTGTCTCCTCATCCAGCTTCGGCCTTTCAGCGGACCCGTGGCCGACCTCGCACGAGAAATCGTCCTTCGTTACCTCGAAGACCTCGGGAACAATAAATACAAGCGTATTGCCGAGAATCTGGGAGTAACGGTATTGGACGTACAGGGTGCGGCCGATCTCATCCGGACCCTTGACCCGAAGCCCGGGAGGTGGTTCGGCGGTCGGGAACGCACTCGATACATCATACCGGACGTGACGGTGCGCAAGGTCGGCGGCGAGTACGTCGTGATCATGAACGACAGCGCGTTTCCCAGGCTTTTCATCAGTCCTTACTATAAACGCCTCCTCGCCTCAGGGTGTTCGGAAACGGCGGTGGGCGCCGACGCGAAGAAATTCATAGAGAACAAGATCCACTCGGCGTTGTGGTTCCTGAAGAGTATAGAGCAACGGCGACTCACCCTCTACCGGGTAGTGGAGACCATGGTTCACCTGCAGCGGGACTTCTTCGACCGCGGCCTCAAGTATCTCAGGCCGATGACTTTGCGGCAAGTGGCTTCCGTGGTGGGCGTCCACGAGTCTACCGTCTCGCGCGCCGTGGCGAACAAATTCGTGCAAACGCCCCACGGGGTCTTCGAACTCAGGTTCTTCTTCGCGAGCGGGGTGGAGACCCAGGATGGCGGACTATCTTCAGAGAGCATCAAGAAAATGATCCAGGATCTCGTGTCAAGGGAAGACCCGCGGGAGCCCCTGAGCGATCAAGCCATCGCCAATGTACTGAATTCGAAAGGCATTCCGGTCTGCCGCCGGACGGTGGCCAAATACCGGCAAGAGGTCGGCATTCTGCCGTCCCGTCTCCGTAAGAGGTATTGATCTTAGCTGAGGTTTCCGAGGTTACCGAGGTTGCTCTCCCCAAAAGCCTGGCGCTTTCGTTCTCGGTTACCCTCCTCCTCCCAACGGCCCACTTGCCACCAGGTCGACTTTCACTTCCCCCTTTTTCATGGTGCTTTTGGCAGGATTATCTCGCTGGCCCTCTCCAATCACCGCCGGAAGGATCAGGTTCTTCGTGGCACCTTTGGTAGGATTATCATCATCGTTGGCGAACTCGATTCGTTGTCCGAAGAAACCAGGCAAGAAGCCTCTTTAGTGCGGGGAGGTTCAGCCGGGATACCAGAATGGTGATCTGGGGTCGGAGAAGGATGGCAGAGAAGGGGAATACTGAACGAGGAGGAACCAGACTGCGGATTGAATCAATGGAAGGAGAAGACGCTTTGGACTCACGTGTTTTGATTTGGGAAGAGCCGCTAAGAGCGGTTCGGATCTAAGCCGAGAACGTCGGGCTTAAACTCTCGGGTTCACAATGCATTGATTGGGGGTATCGAATTGGCGGTCAAAATCGGCATTAACGGATTTGGAAGGATAGGGAGGCTCGCATTCAGGTGGGCCATGAAGAGGGACGACATCGAAGTAGTGGCGGTGAACGACATAACCGACGCCGCTACCCTCGCCCACCTTCTCAAATACGACTCCAACTACGGGATCCTGGAAACTCCCGTTCAGGCCGACAAGGACACTATAGTGGCAGGGGGGAAGAGGCTCAAGGTCCTCGCCGAGACGGATCCTTCAAAGCTTCCCTGGCGAGACCTCGGCGTGGACATAGTGATCGAGTCCACAGGGCGGTTCACCTCTAGGGAAAAGGCCGCGGTCCACATCGAGTCCGGCGGTGCCAAGAAGGTCATCATCTCCGCGCCGGCCAAGGGCGAGGACATAACCATCGTTTTAGGCGTGAACGAGGAAAAGTACGAACCCGAAAAACACCACGTCATCTCCAACGCCTCGTGTACCACTAACTGCCTTGCGCCCGTGGCAAAGGTGCTTCACGACAACTTCGGCATAGAGTACGGCCTCATGACTACCGTTCACGCCTACACCAACGATCAGCGGATCCTCGACCTCCCGCATAGCGACCTGAGGAGGGCAAGGGCCGCCGCCCTTTCCATCATACCCACCACCACGGGTGCCGCCAGGGCGGTAAGTTTGGTCCTCCCGGAGTTGAAGGGCAGGCTGAACGGCATAGCCATGCGCGTTCCCACCCCCACGGTTTCCGTGGTGGACTTGGTGGCCGAGCTTTCGAAACCCGCCACCGAGGCTGATATCAACCAGGCCATGAGGGAGGCCGCCGCCGGAAGGATGAAGGGGATACTGAGCGTCTCGGAAGTCCCCCTCGTCTCCGCGGACTTCAAGGGCTCGGGCTACTCCTCAATAGTAGACGCCCCCCTCACCATGGTCATAGGCGAGCGGGTGGTGAAGGTGGTGGCGTGGTACGACAACGAGTGGGCGTATTCGGGCCGCCTCATCGACCTCGCTGCCCATATCGCGAGGAAGGGGCTGTGAGCGGGTATGCCTTGCGGTGGTCAAGACGCGGCCTTGAGCGGACTGAAGAGACCGGTCCCGGTGACCGAGGCGGACGTCAAGGGCAAGAAGGTCTTCCTGAGAGTCGATTTCAACGTGCCCCTGGGCGAGGACGGACGGGTGGCCGACGACACGAGGATCAGGGCGGCCCTCCCCACAATAGAGCACCTTTTGGACCGGGGCGCGGCCTTGATCCTGGCGTCGCACCTCGGGCGCCCGAAGGGGAAGGTGAAGCCGGAACTGAGCCTTGGGCCGGTTTCAAAGAGGCTTGAGGAAATCCTCGGAAAGCCCGTTTTGAAGCTCGACGACTGCGTGGGGGAGGCCGTGGAGAAGGTCGTCCGGGAGATGAAGCCGGGTGACGTGGTACTTCTGGAGAACCTTCGCTTTCATCCCGAGGAGGAGGCAAACGACCCGCATTTCGCCAGAGCGCTGGCGCGTCTTGCCGAAGTATACGTGAACGACGCTTTTGGCGCCGCCCACCGCGCCCACGCCTCGACCGTCGGGATAACGGCGTACCTCCCCTCTTATGCCGGCCTCTTGCTCGAACGGGAGGTCTCCTCTCTCTCTTCGCTGCTCGAAAACCCGAAGCGGCCCTTTTTGGCCGTCATCGGAGGCGCCAAGATATCGGACAAGATCGGAGTGCTCGAAAACCTCCTCGATTCGGCCGATACCATCCTCGTCGGAGGCGCCATGGCCATGAATTTTTTGAAGGCCATGGGCCACGAGGTCGGAAGGTCTCTGGTGGAGGAGGATAAAATCGACTTGGCCCGCGATCTCCTGGAACGCGCTCGTACTAGAAGGGGGTCGTTCGTGTTGCCCGAAGATCTGGTGGTTTCCGAAACCCCCGACGGCAAGTCCCCGTGGGAAGTGACCGACGGCAGGGACGTGCCCCCTGGCATGATGGCGCTCGACATCGGCCCCAAAACGCGGGCCGCCTTCTCCGAAATCGTCGCCACAGCCGGGACAGTCTTCTGGAACGGGCCCATGGGAGTTTTCGAGGTGGCGGCCTTCGCTCAAGGGACCGTCACCGTCGCCAGGGCGGTTGCGCGCGCCACGGAGGCGGGAGCCGTTTCCGTCGTAGGCGGCGGGGACTCCGTTGCAGCCTTAAAACTCGCGGGTGTGGAGGGTTCCATAACCCACATCTCGACGGGGGGCGGCGCCTCTTTGGAGTTCATGGAAGGCAGAGAACTCCCGGGTGTGGCCTGCCTTCGGGGCGGAATGGGGTCTCCGGCTGCGCGCGGGGGCAGGCGTATGAGGCCCCTGATGGTCGCCGCCAACTGGAAGATGCACAAGACTCCATCCGAGGCCGCACAGTACATGGAGACCCTGGAGTCGGGGCTAGAGGACGACCAAGCCCTCCTTCACGCGGTGGACGCCGGTGACCTCCGATTGGTGGTCTGCCCGCCCTCCGTCTGCCTCGAAGCGACCCGCCGCGGAGCGCGCAGGGTCCAGGTTGGGGCGCAAAACGCCCACTGGGAGGAGAAGGGCGCGTTCACCGGGGAGGTTTCGGTCCCAATGTTGAAGGAAGCGGGGGCCGAATACGTGATCCTCGGTCATTCCGAGCGCAGACACATCTTCGGAGAGACCGATGAGATGGTGGCGAAGAAGATAAAGGCTGCCGTAAGAGGAGGCCTTACGCCGATAATCTGCGTGGGCGAGACGGCCGCCGAGCGCGACGCCGGCCGCACCTGCGAGGTCGTAGGCACACAGACGAGATCCGCGCTTACGGCCTTGAAAGAGGCACAATTTCAGGGCGGTGAAGCCGGAGGGGGCGCAACCGAGGTAAAGCGGGTCATAGTGGCGTACGAGCCGGTCTGGGCCATAGGAACCGGCCGCCCGGCCCACCCTGAGGACGCCCAGGAAGTGGCGGCTTTCATACGGGACCTCTCAAGGCAAGTACTTGGTGAGGAGGCCTCTGAGAAGGCGCTCATTCTCTACGGCGGGAGCGTGAAACCGGACAACATGCGCGGGTTCGCCGACATGCCGGACGTGGACGGGGCGCTTGTGGGAGGGGCGAGCCTCGACCCGGAGACCTTCCTCGGCATAGCGAGGGAGGCCTTAAGAGGGTGATGACAATGACCCTCCGACTTTGCGACGGGAACTCGAATGCGGCTCGAGAGGAAGGGGCCATGTCACGATGAAGACGACGAAAAGGCCCCGCCCCCTGTGTCTCATAGTGCTCGACGGGTTCGGCCTCGCGCCCCCAGGGCCCGGGAACGCCATATGGAAGGCGAATACGCCAAATTTCGACGCGTTCTGGGCGGCCTATCCCCATACTGCCCTCGAGGCGTCGGGCGAGGCGGTGGGCCTCTTGCCCGGGCAAATGGGTAACTCCAACGTGGGCCACCTGAACCTCGGGGCCGGCCGGGTGGTATACCAGGACCTTGTCCGCATCACGAAGAGCATAAGAGACGGCTCCTTCTTCCGTAACCCCGTGCTTTGTGAGGCCGTGGAACGGATCGCCTCGGGGGAGGCCCGAGGAAAAACCCTCCACCTGATGGGACTACTGTCCGACGGAGGGGTCCACAGCGACGAGACCCACGCTTACGCGCTCCTTGACCTCGCCAGGGAAAAGGGCGTAAAGACCGCAGTCCTCCACTGCTTTCTAGACGGCAGGGACGTCCCGCCGACTTCCGCCCTCACTTACATAGAGCGCCTCGAAGAAGTGATCCGGCAAAAGGGAATAGGCGTCGTCGGCACCGTAATGGGCCGATACTACTCCATGGACCGGGATAAACGCTGGGCCCGTACCGCCCTCGCTTACCACGCCATGACCGTGGGGGAGGGGAGGAGGGCTTCCCGCCCGGCCGAGGCCGTGCGGGACGCGTACGACCGCGGCGAGACCGACGAGTTCGTGTATCCCACGGTAATGGATGGCATCCCCCCGGTTAGGTCAGGGGATTCGGTCGTCTTCTGGAACTTCCGTGCCGACAGGGCGCGTCAGATCACGAGGGCCTTCGTAGACCGGGACTTCGACGCGTTCCCCAGAAAGACGGGCTTCCTCGGCGTTCACTTCGCGGGCATGACCCGTTACGACGAGGACCTCGACGTTCCTTTCGCTTTCGGTCCCGTGGTCTTGAAAAACACCTTCGGGGAGGTCGTGTCGAACCTCGGTCTCCGCCAATTGCGCATAGCGGAGACCGAGAAGTACGCCCACGTCACGTTCTTCTTCAACGGTGGCGAAGAGACCCCTTTCCCGGGCGAAGACCGGAGGCTCATCCCCTCGCCCAAGGTCTCCACCTACGACCAAAAACCCGAGATGAGCGCCTACGAAGTGACGTCCGCCGCCGTAGAGGAGATAAAGTCGGGGAAGTACGACGTGGTGATATTGAACTACGCTAACCTCGACATGGTGGGCCACACCGGGGTGCTCGACGCCGCGGTGGCTGCCGCCGAGGCGGTGGACCGGTGCCTCGGCATCCTCATAGGTGCGATCAGGGACGCCGGGGGCGCCGCGCTCATAGTATCGGACCACGGCAACGCCGAGGAGATGCTCGAGAGCGCCGACCCCGAAAGCGGACGCGAAAGGAACGGGGGTAAGCATGGGGAGGGTTGCGGCGATCCCTATGGGGAACCCGGCTACGGCACGAGGGGACATGGTTGCGAGAACGACTATGAACCCCACACCGCCCACACCACGAACCCGGTGCCCTGCATCCTCGTGTACGATGAGATGAAGACGGCTACCCTGAGGGATGGCGGTACCCTGGCGGACGTGGCTCCGACCCTGCTGGAAATCATGGGCGTCGAAAAACCCCCGGAGATGGACGGGGTATCGCTGATATGCCCGACGCAAAGGGTAGCGAAGGGATAACCGAGACGTTACCCGAGGTCTATGTTACGGTTTTGCGGTGCGCGGTGAACGAGCCCGACCCGCATCCTGAAATCGCTACTCGGAGGCTTGACGGGTAAGACCGATAAACGATCAAGAGGAGTTGAATTTAGTATGTACGGGACGGCCATAATGGACATACGCGCCCGGGAGGTGCTCGACTCGAGGGGAAACCCCACCATAGAGGTCGAATGCTTCCTCGAAGACGGAAGTTCGGGGTCTGCGATGGTTCCTTCCGGGGCGTCCACCGGTACCCATGAGGCCTTAGAACTCAGGGACGGCGACAAACA
Organism: Clostridia bacterium; assembly: GCA_012842575.1. Lineage (GTDB taxonomy): Bacteria > Bacillota > Sulfobacillia > DUSP01 > DUSP01 > DUSP01. The sequence goes on along the minus strand of DUSP01000128.1, from coordinate 221 downwards.
CAGGTACATGGGAAAGGGAGTCCTCAAAGCGGTAAAGGCCGTAGAAGAGGAAATAGCGCCGGCCCTCATGGGTATGGACGCGTCGAATCAGGCGGCCATAGACTCCACCCTGATCGACCTCGACGGTAGTCCCAATAAGGGGAGGCTTGGCGCCAACGCTATACTAGGTGTTTCCATGGCAGTGGCGAGGGCGGCGTCGTCCTTCTTCGGGCTTCCGCTTT
>DUSP01000111.1 GCA_012842575.1 Clostridia bacterium | reverse complement strand
CCGCCGAGGGGTGATGAGCGTGGACTACAAAGACTCTTTTCCTGTTCCCGCGAACGCATTCATGCACGAACACTCCCGCCTTCCACCCACTCCGGTCTGTCTACGCGGCATCCGGTCTCGCTGAATCACGTTCCCATCTCACCATCAGCGGCCGCCGTCATATCCTCAAGGAACTCCAAGAAAACTCGGCGCTCATTGGCCCACAATTCCTTGAATCGAAGGGCCTTCTTCAGTACCAGTTCGACCCTCTCCGGTTCCAGGTCGACGTCATATGCATGACGAAAGAAATGGCGAAACGCCCTCAAATCGTTTAGGCACCGAAAACTCTCGTCCCCGAGTACAGCCGGCCTTAGGCCCTTGATGGCAACCCGCATCTTCTCCAGCAGGCTCTTGTGCCACCCGGCACGGTCAATTGAATTCCCGAACAACTCGGCTATTGACTGAAATACTCTCTCGTACCCGCCGTAAAGCTGATTCAGGTAAAAGGCGGTTTCCACCAAAAAGCTGTACTCCCCCGTGGCCCGGTACCGCCCCCAACTGGAGCCGAGCCGTTCATAAAGCCGGGCCTGCCTCTGCTCCGCATCCTCTATCTGACTTATGAGAGTGAGGAGCTCTTCTTTCATACACAACCATCCCTTCGGCCCGTACCTTTCCCGCAAAGGGGAGGCCGGTCAATTCACGGACGTCCACTTCCCAGTCAAGTCGCCTGTCGAGCTCCGACCAAAGGGCAAGCAGATCCGCAAAGGGAAGGTCTCCTTCTACCGCAAGATCAACGTCCGAACCGCGATGCCAGCGACCACTCAACAGGGAACCGTACAGGTAGACCCGCTCTACCGAAAACCTTGGCGCCACCTCCGCCACGGCCTTCTTTAGCCGCGCGATGGCGTGTTGCCGACTAGATTCCCTACGCCGCTCGCGGGTCTGCTTCCTGCGAACGAGGAATCTGTACGCACGCGTCGCTTCCTCGTGCGATGCCACCGTGATCACCTCAGCCATCCCCAGCATACCATACGCCGTCCGACCCACAAAGGCGTTACCAGGAATAACGGACATGAAGAACCCGGCTGACCCGGGATTGGCCCGTGATGTTTGAGCCGCGCCGACACACCCCGAATCCTATACGGTAACCACATAAACCTGCCTCCCCATGGCTAAAGGGGCTACCGCGCCGGAGAAAGAAGGTGTTTCCGCAAGTCGTCCAGTCCCCTGCGGACGGACTCCAGATCAACCACTGACCCCGTGAGGTCAAGAGCGCCTTCTTCTCAGTGAATGATCCGATGCGCTGAGTCGAGCCTGCTCGGCGCGGTCCAAGCGCTCGATCGCACGCAGTATCTCAGATCTCAGTATACTTCAAGAAAAGGGCCTCTGTAAGCACGCTCAGCCCTGGGGAACGTGTGACACTCCGCACGGGCTAGAGCTCCAGACAAGCCCGCCTTGTCGCGCTGGCCCAAAGCCCTTGCGTTTACGCTGGGCTTAGTTTTTCCCAGTAAGTTATGCACTCTTTCTTATTACGACGGTCCCCGCAATCTTGTCGTGCCATCCCTGAAAGTCCCTGTCCCAGAGGATCCAGAGGTAGCCGAGGCAGAGCACGAAACCGCTCACGAACTTGCCGACAATCTCCCTCAGGAGCATTGTCCCGAAGCCGGCGGGAGAGTCGGAGGTCTTATACACCTTCATTCCGAGGAGCCATTTTCCGAGGGTCTCTCCCTTAGACCAGAAATATACGTTGACTATGATGAGGCCGAGCATTCCCAAGAGAAAAGTTCCTACCGCTCCCTCTTCCGTAGGTGATATTCCCGCCAGAGCGCCCAAGGCGAGGATGACGACGTAACCCAGTACCGCTTCTGCAATATAGGCCCCGAAGCGAAGCCCCCTCCCAGCCAGCGTCCCCGCCAAGGGGTTTGACAACAACACGTTGCAGGAGGGGCATGAAATGCGGGCGCCTGATAGGAGCTTTCCGCGCGAAGGGCATTCAGTCATAAAGATCTTCTCCTTCAGCTTTTGATGCGTTTACCACTTACCAACGCTGCTCAAGGCCGTAGGGGTTTCATGTCGTCCTTGGCACGGCAAACCACCTCCGGAAGAAAGGAGGCCGGGGAACGAAAAGCCGCGGGTTTTTATCCGGTGCCCCCTAACCGGCTGAGCCCTTCAGGCTGCGCACATCCAGGTGCCAGCGACCCTGGCGTTCGGGCAGAGGAGAAGGACGTTGCGTGCGAGGGCCTCGAGGTGACTGCGGACGGCGTCCTCCCCCACTCCTTCCGGGGCGTAGGCGCAAAAGAGGGCGTTCCGGCTAAGCGGGTGAAGCATCGTCCTCCTGTCGGGGCCGTAGATGACGCTGGATATCACGCCCTCCCCGTCCCGCATGAACATGTCACCCTTCTTGAGCGTCCGCTCCTCGCCCCGAAGCGTCACGTACCTCTCATCCCCCGCCGAGACGTCGACGACGACGGGGGGCTTGACCAGGTCGAGGTCGTGGCCGGCGGTGAGGATGAGGGAGTCAAGCTCGGCTGCGAACATGGCCTCCACGAGGGGAAGGCCGCTTCTTATAGGCTTTCCTTCCTGCGCTACCGAGCGGTACTGAAGAAGGACGTGGTAGGTCTTCCCGAACCGCCTGTAGTAGGCGGCGTAAGCCCGGATGCGCCGGGAAAGCTCGTCCCCGTGCCCGGACCCGTGCCTTTCCTTAAGCCTCAACTCGAGGGAGCAAAGGAACCCGCGGAGGTCGTCGCGCCCGGGCTGGTCTGATAACCCGTACACCGCCACCGCCCCCGCCACGGCTCCCGGATAGTACTCCCTCCAGCGCTCGGATGGGATGAGCAACCTGGTTCACTCCAATACTGCCTTGGTCTCTTCCATAATCGCCCAAACTCGCGGAACGCGCAAGGCCCGGCAGACCCCGGACTGCGTCAACTTCATCCGGATATAAGGTCTTGCCTTGCGGGTTTCATAAAATTGGGTGAAGGTCGGAACCGGAAATTCGGTAAGGTGAGCACTTGCCCGGTATATGCCCGCGGGCCGGTCTTAGACCGCGAAGCCCTCTTCGGGTTTCGTCTGAACACATCCGCATCTATGCATGAAAGACGGGGATGAAAAGAATGTACGCAAAGTCCGGCTTCGGCGTAGTCCTTGCGGGAAAAGTATGTTCCGAACCTAACGGAACCCACAGCCACCTTCTTTTCCTGCGGTCTTTCTGCCCGTGTCCCCGCACCAAGCACCGGCATAAGAGGCCCTCTGACCCGGACGGTCGTGTTAATGCATGGCGTACTGCGCAAGGCATTGAACCAAGCCGTCAAATGGGGATTGGTCCCCAGAAACGTGGTTGCCCTCGTGGACCCGCCCAGGGTTCCCAAGAAGGAGTTTCGCCCGCTCACGCCAGAGGAAGCGGTGAAATTCCTGGAGGCCGCCGCCGAAGACCGCTTTCACGCGCTGTACGTACTGGCGATAGCCTGCGGCCTGCGGCTCGGGGAGCTTTTGGGTCTCAGGTGGGAAGACCTTGATTATGGAAAAACGCACACTCACGGTCAGGCACCAGCTACAGTACGCCGGCGGTAAACCAGTCCTCACCGAACCCAAGACCCCCAGGGCCGGCCGCACCGTCCATTTGCCCGACGTCGCCTTGACCGCCCTGAAGAAGCACCGAATCCGCCAGCTGGAGGAAAGGCTGCGGGCCGGAGACGCGTGGCAGGATTGGGGACTGGTCTTCGCGAGCGAAGTAGGAACTCCTTGCCTTCCATGATGAAGGAAGCGGCCGCCAAGATGGACGAAATCCTGACGGCCGCACCGGCTCCCGGGAGGCCGCTCCCTTGACCCACCTTCCGGGAACAGCTGCCTGCAGTCGAGGACGGGCGCTGGACCCGTCCTCTACGTTTTGCTGTCATTTTGCTGTCAACCTTCGCGGAATTCCCTCTTTTTCCCTGCGAATTTGCGCATTATTCTGGTCGGAGCGGCCGGACTTGAACCGGCGACCTCATGGTCCCGAACCATGCGCGCTACCATCTGCGCTACGCCCCGACTCAAAAACTATGTGTAGGCTAACTTCCTCAAATGATCATGACGTCAATGATTATAAAGCTCAGACAGTCACCCTTGTGTGCACGGGAGGTTCACTCATGAATTCACTTCGCAATGATTATACCATCCGGTTTATACCGCGATCAATCATTGAAATACTTCTTATAAAGGCGTTCTATGCTATCTCCGGCCTCTTTGCGAAAAGCGATATATTTTTCCATGAGCTTCTTCCCTTCGGGCGTTATGGTAGACCCTCCACCAGCAGTCCCCCCGGCCTTTCGAACCATCAGCTCAAAGCCGAGTCGCTTCTCGAGGGTTTTGAGAAGGTTCCACGCCTGGGCATACGACATGCCCATTTCGTCAGCCGCACGCCGCAAAGAACCGAGACGCTCGACCTTCTCGAGCATTTCGTACGGCCCGTCACCGAAGGCCTTGCCGTCGTTGTCCAGCCACACTTTATACCGTACTTTCATTTGCGCATCAGTCCTAACGCCCTTCGCGCCAAGATGCCCTGGTAGGTCTGTACGGTGGAAGTGTCATTGTTCGACCTTTCGCAGCGAATCGCTCCCTTTATCTTTCGGCACTGCCACCCGTACTCTGGCCGGGCGTAATACCTCATCCTGATAGCGGTAACCCTTTTGGAGTTCCTCCACGACTGTCTCGTATGAGATCCCTTCGGCTTCTTCGGAAGATACCGCTTCGTGATATGCAGGGTCGAAGGCCTCGCCACAAGCCTTGATTGGTTCGATGCCTTCGCTGGCGAGTATGCTCTGCATTTGTCGATATATCATCTCGACACCCTTTAGGAACCCCGAAATAGAATCCGATTCCTCTCTACTAAGGCTTTCAGCACCCGCCATAGCCCTTTCGAAATTGTCCATTACGTCTAAAACCTTAAGAAACATGTCTTTTTTCTCTCGGCGGACCATGACGGGTAAGTCTCGTTCGATCCTTTTGCGGAGGTTCTCCGCATCCGCACGTGCCCGAAGGAATCTGTCCCAGTTCTCCTCGGCCTCATTGGTTTTTCGTTCAAGCTCCTCTTTGAGCCGAGAAATCTCCTGGGTTGCCCGGGATATCTCCGATTCTTCCGGCTTTTCCGCCACTTGAGTGTCGGCAGACGGCTTGTCCGCGCCCGTGGTCGCCTTCCCCTCATCGGGCGCTCCCTTTTCCGCTATTGGCCTTTCTGACGACCCCACCACATCGTCTGGTTCCACCACATCGCCCGTGCCGGATTTCTCCTCGGCCGCCTCAACAGAGGCCGCCCCGTTCCGTCCGGAGAGCGTATTACCCATCGCATTCCGTCCCCTTTTACTCATTGTCTTTTTATATTAATTGTCTTCTTAATATTACTTATTGTCTATCACTTATTGTCTTCGGTCTTATAGTCCGCGTCTATTACTTCCCCTTGCTGGCCGCCTGCTCCGCCTGTCTGGCCGGCTCCTGAGCCACCTTGGGAACCGAAACCAAAACCTGTACCGTACCCTTGCCCGGTAGCACCCGTCCCGGCACTCGCTCCGCCGGCGCTCGACGCGGCCGCTCGCTTGTAAAGTTCTTCCGCAAGCTTATACGACGCGCGTTGCAGGTCATCGATTTTCTTTTTTATGGTCTCTACGTTGTCGCTTTTCAAAGCTTCCTTCAGTGCGGCAATGGCTACCTCGACCTTACCTCTTTCTTCCTTTTCTATCTTATCACCCATCTCGGCCAAATTCTTCTCCGTGGAAGCGATCAACATCTCCGCTTGGTTCTTGGTATCGGCAAGCTCGCGGCGTTTCTTGTCCTGCTCGGCATACTTTTCCGCTTCTTTGACTATCCGCTCCACCTCGTCCCTAGGCAACTGCGTAGATGCGGTTATAGTTATCTTCTGCTCTTTGCCGGTGGCGGTATCCTTGGCCGAAACGTTCAAAATGCCATTGGCATCGATATCGAAGGTGACCTCTATTTTGGGTACTCCGCGCGGAGCAGGAGGTATCCCCACCAAATGGAACCTTCCCAAGGTCCGGTTGTCGGCCGCCATGGGTCTTTCACCCTGCAGGACGTGAATTTCGACTGACGTTTGGCCGTCCGCGGCGGTGGTAAACAGCTCACTCTTCCGAGTGGGTATTGTGGTGTTTCTCTCAATGAGTTTCGTGAATACGCCGCCCAACGTTTCTATACCGAGAGAAAGCGGGGTAACGTCCAGCAAGACGATGTCCTTCACTTCCCCCGCGAGAACGCCAGCCTGGATTGCCGCACCGATAGCCACGACCTCATCAGGGTTTACGCCCCTGTTAGGTTCTTTGCCCGTCAACTTCTTGACGAGGTTTTGAATCACCGGCATCCTCGTGGCCCCGCCCACCAATATCACCTGGTCAAGCTTTTCCGGCGTGAGGTTCGCGTCGTTCAACGCCTGCCTGAATGGAGCGATAGTCCTCTCCGTCAAGTCCTCCGTGATCTCTTCGAACTTCTGCCTGGTCAAACGCATCTCCAGGTGCTTGGGACCGGTCTGGTCCGCCGTTATAAACGGAAGGCTGATGGTGGTCTCATATACCGACGAGAGTTCACACTTGGCTTTCTCGGCCGCTTCGAGGAGCCTTTGCAGGGCTTGGCGGTCCTTTCTCAAATCAATGCCTTGTTCTCTCAAGAATTCGTCGGCGAGGTAGTCCACGATACGACGGTCATAGTCATCGCCGCCGAGGTGGGTGTCTCCGGACGTAGCCTTTACCTCGAATACGCCGTCCCCGACCTCGAGGATTGAAACGTCGAAGGTTCCGCCTCCAAGATCCCATACCAGGATGGTTTCGTTCTTGTTCTTGTCAAGGCCGTAAGCCAAAGACGCCGCCGTCGGTTCATTTATGATACGGAGAACCTCAAGCCCCGCGATTCTGCCTGCATCCTTTGTAGACTGCCTTTGAGAATCGTTGAAGTAGGCAGGTACCGTTATGACGGCCTTTGTCACCGGTTCACCGAGGTATTTCTCCGCGTCTTCCTTAAGCTTCCTCAAGACCATGGCAGAGACTTCTTCGGGTGTAAGGTCCTTGTCGATGGCCGGTATGTGAACGCGCGCTTCCCCGTTGGGACCGGGCTTCACCCGGTAGGGGACTATCTTCCTTTCCGACTCGACTTCGTCATAACGACGACCGATGAACCGCTTGATGGAGAATACGGTGTTTTCCGGGTTCAGCACTGCCTGTCGGCGTGCTAATTGGCCTACGAGCCTCTCTCCCGACCTCGTAAAACCGACCACCGAAGGGGTGAGCCTTGACCCTTCGGAGTTTATGATAACGGTTGGTTTTCCCGCCTCCATTACTGCGATGACCGAGTTGGTGGTCCCCAGGTCGATTCCGACGACCTTGCTCATAAACCTACCTCCCATCTTCGCCCCTGAAACTTCCCGGAAAAAACTTCCCGGAAAAATACAAGCGCACGATTTCCGAAAGACTCGCACGCTTGAGCCATAAATCCATTTTTAATTATAAGTTCCCGAGATTGATAGTCAAGATTAGTCAATCTTCCCTTAATCGATCATCGCAAAACGATTAATCGTTCATCGCAGAACGATCGAGTATCTCAGGGGCATATCGCCTTATGACCATCAGGCTTGCTTCCCGCGGGCTCACTTTTCGCGCCAACGCGTCGTCATAAAGCCCATTCAGAAAGCCTTCTTTCGCGGCCGCCTCCAGCATCCGCTCTGCGCTTTCTTCTATGATATTTGTCCGGACCTCCGCCAAGAATGAGTCCCAGACCCTTTTTTGCCAACCGCCGGCCGCCTTCAGATTTCGGCCGTGCTCTTGGATCCCCTCGAATACCCCCGATACGCCGAGACCCTTCGTGGCGATGGTCTTGTATACAGGAGGTTTTGACCCGTCCTTCTTGGTTTCGATTAGCATTTCCAAAGCCGTCGCGGTCTTGTCGGCATCCTCGTGATCCGCTTTATTGACCACCAAGATGTCTGCTATTTCGAGTATCCCCGCCTTTATGACCTGCACCTCATCCCCAAGCCCCGGGGCCAAAACCACCACCACGGTGTGTGCGTATTTCATGATGTCGACTTCGGACTGACCGCTCCCCACCGTCTCTACGAGGATTACGTCCTTCCCCGAGGCATCGAGTAGGTGAATCACGTCCCCCGTGGCGCGCGAGAGCCCACCTAAGTGTCCTCGGGTCGCCATACTCCTTATGAAGACACCCGGATCCGTTCCGTAAGACTGCATACGAATGCGGTCTCCCAGAATAGCACCGCCGGAGAACGGACTGGTCGGATCCACAGCCACCACACCCACGGCTTTACCCTTTGCCCTGAACATGCCGATCAATGCACCCACAAGGGTACTCTTTCCGGCTCCCGGTGGGCCTGTGAAACCGACTACGTGGGCCTTCCCGGTTCTTGGGTACACCCTCTGGACTATCGTTGAACCCGTTCGAGCGTCGTTTTCAACGACGCTAATAGCCCGGGCGAGCCGCACGGGATCCCCCTTCAAAACCCCGTCCACCAGCACTTCCAACGCCCCGGAGGCCATCGACCCGTATCCACCAGGATTCAATTGGCGAGCTCCCCGAGCTTTTGCTTTATGAACTCCGCGATCTTCTCGGTGTTGGACCCGGGTCCAAAAACCTCGGCGACTCCTTGTTCTTTTAAGGCGGCGACGTCTTCGGGGGGGATGATGCCTCCTACGAGGAAAATCACGTCCTCTTTACCTTTTTCTTTGACGAGCTTGATGACCCTCGGCACAAGAGTGGTATGGGCACCCGATAGCACGCTGAGGCCGACCACATCGACGTCTTCTTGTACGGCGGCTTCGGCGATTTGCTCAGGGGTTTGGTGAAGGCCCGTGTATATCACTTCCATCCCCGCATCCCTCAACGCCCTCGCCACGACTTTCGCGCCTCTGTCATGGCCATCAAGACCGGGTTTTGCCACGAGCACCCTCACTTTTCTTTCGGCTCCGATGCTATCGGACGTCATTTCCGCGTTCGCACCTCCAGGAAAACCGTATTGACAATGCACATATGTTACCCAGGACATGTAGTCCAAAAAAACTGCGATCTAAGAAGCTTCCATAAACTTACATATCGTAAACTTACATATCGTACTTCTTCACTGTACTACTCCTCGATTTTCATTATACTACTTGTCGACACACTTGTACTGGTTCTCGGCACTACTCCGTAGGGCCGATTCATGAGGCCGGTTCAGCCAGACCTCCCGGATTACAGTGATCACGGTGTGCCGGAGAAACTCGATAAGGTCTCTTTATGAGGCCGGTTCGCAGCTCGTTTTAGCCTTCGGCAGCCTTCTGTTCTTCTCGATAAGACCGGATATACCGCTGTGCCCACTGGTCTCGCCCTAAGAGCACGTCTCCGGCAAGAATGGCCTTCTTGACCTCCTGAACACCAGGATTTGTAATGGCAGCGGACATCCCAGCGAACATGGCCATGGACATGAAGGCTGCGTTGATCACCGTCCGCGCCGGAAGACCATAAGAGACGTTGCTCGCACCCAGCACCACGTTTACCCCGAGCTTCGACACACAAAGCCTAATTGCTTCAAGCGTAATCATAGCAGCTTTGGGGTCGGTAGCAACTGTCAGGGTCAGTGGGTCTATCAATATGTCCTCGGCCGGGATACCCATGGACGCCGCTCTATCGATGATCTTTTCGGCGACTTTCAGCCGGTCCTCGGCCGTAGGGGGGATACCGGTATCGTCCATGGTAAGACCCACAACGGCCGCCTTGTACTCCTTTACCATGGGCAGCACTGTTTCAAGTGACTTCTCTTCCCCGGTCACCGAGTTCACCAAGGCCTTTCCGGGATACACCTTAAGGGCCGATTCGATAGCTTTAGGGTTAGAAGAATCGATGCTCACGGGAAGCCCGGCGGCTTCTACGACTACGAGCACGGCCTGGGGAAGTACGGTTACGTCGTCAACACCCCCGGCGCCCACGTTCACGTCGATGACGTGGGCCCCGGCAGCCTTTTGGGAAATAGCTTCCTTTCTTACGAGGTCAAAAACGCCCTTTTCCAGCTCCGTCGATAAGGCTTTTCTCCCCGTGGGATTGATCCTCTCCCCGATGATGGTAGTGGGCCGGTCCGGTCCGATGACATGCGTGACATCCCTCAAAGAAAGAGTCGTCTGCAACAGTATGCACCTCCTGATCGAATGAGTGCACGTGTTCGCGGTCGCCGCGCGCCGGCCGGCTTGCGCTCTCCCTTAAACCGTCCCTGCCGGTCAAACCGCCATCGGCAAGGACTCAGAAATGGCTCGGATCAGCCGCGGGACTATTATCCTGTAGTCTCCGACGATGCCGTAATCCGCCATTCCGAAGATGGGCGCTTTGGGGTCGCTGTTGACCGCCACCACCACCTCGGCGTCGCGTATTCCCACCACGTGCTGTTGCTCCCCTGATATCCCTATTCCTATGTATAACTTCGGCCTCACGCTCTTTCCGCTCTGTCCTATCATCGCCTCCGGATCAATCCAACCCTCGTCCACCGGTGGCCTCGTGGCTCCAACCGCCGCACCGAGGCACGAAGCCAATTCCTCCACAAGCTTCCAGCCCTCTTTACTGCCTATGCCCATGCCTCCCGCGACGACCCTTTCGGCTTCTTCCAAGGCGATGCCCGGCCGTTCCTTTGTCACGGTTCGGAGCACTCTGTAAACCCTGTCTCCCAGAGCCTCGTATACCGGACCCACGTCGAGGGGAACCACCTCACCGCCCCGGGAGTAATCGGGCTTCGGTCGACGGAATATTCCGGGTGCCACCGTGGCCATCTGTGGCCGCCTCTCTGGACACACTATTTCGGCTGTCCCCCCGAAGGCGGGGATCTTCTGTATCAGAAGGCCGTCCTCACCTATGTCGAGGTCAGAGCAGTGGGCTGCAAGACCCGTCGACAGTCTCGCCGCCGCCCTGGCGAGCACCTCCTGCCCGAAAGTGGCGGAGGTCCCGAGCACTATATCGGGCATGTGATTCTTAACGACGGAGCAGAGGAGAGCCGTGGCGACCTCGGAGTCTGGTTCGGCCAATCGGTCGTCATCGGCGACGAATACGAGATCGGCGCCGCACGAGATGAGGTCGTGCGCCGCCCGGCCAACACCCTTGCCGATGAGCAACACGCCTACGATCGTATCGAGTTTGTCGGCGAGATGGCGCGCCTTCCCCACCAGTTCCGAGGAAGCCCTCGCCACAGGGCCCTCTTCTGATTTTATGCCAGGCTCTGCCAGGACCACGAGACCGCATTTCCTCTTCGACGCATCCACTTGACTTCCCTCCTCAAACCAGCACTCCTTTAGCCCTTAATTTCTCGACGAGGGCCCGGACGGCTTCATCGGGATCACCGGAAATGATTTCCCCCTGGCGACCGGGCGGAGGCCCCTCGACGGCTCTGATCAAGGTGGGAGAACCCTTTGCTCCTACCTCTCCTGGCGATGCGCCGATATCGGCGGCTCCTAGCACCTCCACTTCCTTCCCTCGGCTTCCCAGGATGCCCATCATGGTGACCCCTTTGGGCTCGTTGATCTTCCGCGAAACGGTGAAGAGCGCGGGAAGGCGAACCCGGTATTCCCTCAACCCGCATTCCACTTCTCCGGTCACCATGGCAAAGACTCCTTCGCCGCACTCGGTATGGTCTATACTTGAGGGACCCGGCTTTGCGCCGTTATAAAGCTCGATCTTGACCGCCTTCGGGACGAACGGAATGCCCAGTATCTCCGCGAGTTGAGGGCCGACCTGCCCTGTAGCCCCATCCGACGACTCCGACCCCGCAAGCACAAGATCGAACTGCCCGAGCTTCCTTATTCCCAAAGCGAGGGTTTTAGAGGTCGCCAGGGTGTCCGCACCCGCAAAGGCCCGGTCTGACAAAAGGACGGCCCGGTCCACGCCTAGAGCGAGGGACTCCTTTAGCACGGGCATCGCTTCGGGCGGCCCCATACTCACCACCGTGACTTTACCCCCGAAGCCACCCCTGATCCTCAGCGCCTCTTCGACGGCGTGTCTGTCGAGGAGGTTCATCACCAGGTCTTGGGCGGCCCGTCTGACCGTCTTCGTAACCGGATCGAAGCTGGGCGAGCCCTTCTTCGGATCGGGAACCGCTTTCACGCATACGACAATCTTGAAGGGGCCCAAAAGAAACACCTCCAGGCAGTGGGGATCGTGAGGGGGGTACGCCGGTGTTTTCCCCTGTCTTGTCAACTCGTCATTTCTGGCGTCCGGCGGACCGCTCTAAGAAGCACCGCTTCGTCGTCCCGGTCAAAGCCCTGTTTTTTACCGGTGCTTGCCAAAAAGCGCTGTCGGGACGCCGGACGCCAAACTTAGCCTAGTGCGGCCCTCGCTATCACAATCCTCATGATGTCGGAAGTGCCGGCCGACGGGGCCAAGAGCGAGGCGTCCCGGAGGTACCGCTGGGTCGGGTATTCCATCATGCAGCCGTAACCCCCGTGGATCTCCACGGCCGCGTTGGCCGCGCGCACGGCGGCTTCGCTGGAGAACACCTTGGCCATGGCCATCTCCACATCGCACCTCTCGCCCCTGTCTTTCAGTGCGGCGGCCCTCCAGGCCAAAAGCCTCGCCGCCTCGAGGTCAGTGTACATGTTCGCTATTTTGAACTGGATGGCCTGAAGTTTGCTTATGGGTTTGCCGTAGAGGATCCGTTCGTTGGCGAACTTCACCGCGGCCTCGAGGCTCGCGGCCAGGATCCCCAGGGCGCAACCCGTCATACCGGGTCTTCCTACCTCACTTATGGCCTTAAGGGCGATTTTGAGGCCGTCGCCCTCCTTGCCGAGCATCTGAGACTCCGGGACCCTACAGTTCTCCATGATGAGGTCGCCCGTATCGCACCCCTTGAAGCCGACCTTGTGCTCCTTTCGACCGGGTCTAAACCCTTCCATCCCCTTTTCCAAGAGGAAGCAGGAGAAAGAAGGCTTGGGTTCGTCGGCGGTCCTTGCGAATACGGTGGCCACGTCTGCGAGGTGGGCGTTGGTGATGAACACCTTCCGGCCGTTTATGACCCATTCGTCGCCTTCCTTATGGGCCCTGGTCTGTGCGGCAGTGGGATCGGAGCCGCCGGAGGCTTCCGTCACGGCGACGGTCGAGAAGAGCTCCCCTTTGGCCAAGCCCGGCAGGTACTTATTCTTCTGCTCTTCGGTGCCGAACTGGACGATCGGTTCGATACCCAAAGCCAACACCTGAAGGGTCATGGCCACAGCGGCCGAAACGCGCCCGATTTCCTCCAGCACGATCATCCTCGCCACATGCCCTAATCCGTTTCCCCCGTACTCCGTGGGGATAGTGAGCCCCAAAAACCCGTATTCCCCGAGCCCTTTTAGGATTTCCTCCGGCATCTCGTCGGTCTCTTCCATGGCCGCGACCTTCGGAGCGATGACCGTCTCGGCGAACTCGCGCGCCGACTTCTTGATCATCTCCTGTTCTTCGGTGAGCTTGAAATCCACCTCATACACCTCCGGTCGTTACTTTGGATCGCTTTTACCTTGGTTGCTCTTGTCAGGAGGTTTTTCCCGTTTTTCAGCGGTCGTCACTCTTGTGGTCCTCGTTTTTGACTGAATTGCCTGACAACTCCCGTTCACAAGAGGATCTTCACCCAGGATCCCGCCGGGCGTCACGTCGTACATCCGCGGAATGCCGAGTGAAGATCCTTAAGCGCTGCGCGACCTCACTCTTTGATGATGCCAACCCAAACTCTCCGCCTACCGCGCACCGTTCGCACCCCGCCCCGACCTAGCCGCATGGCGTATCGCCGGACATCGTCGAGTGCGCCGAGCGCGCGGCCCTTCGCGGGTCCGTAGAGTCTCCTTTTTTCTTCAATCACCCGATGCGCTCGAACCACTGGCCTCCTGAGAAGAAGCCCTCGCCGCACTGGCGACCTTCGGTTTCACCCAAGCGTATTCCACAAGGAGGTAGAGCGCCACGCCTATGGCGAGCCCCCAGGCCGCTCCGCGACCTGCGATCACCGCTCCTATGATACCGGCGACGCCCCGCTCAATGGTCGTGCTCACCATCTCCATGCCCACGTAACAGCAGAGGAACCCTTGAATGAGCACCGTCAGGGAAAGCCCCACTGCGACCCCCGGTTTGAATAGGCTGACGATGGGTCCAAGGCAAAGGGCTATACTCATGCCCCAGAAGATGGAGGTCGCACCGCCCCAGTAGCTTTCCTCCTGTTGCCGTGTACTGTTCATGTAGCGGTTGATGACCAACGCCTGACCGCCCACCCACTGCGGCCCGGCAAGCGGCAGGTACGGCATCCAGACGCATTCGAACAAGTTCCTGATGGCGCATATGATGTGGTTGCGGTTCGGTTCATATATGACTTTCTCGTCGGGCCTGGCAGCATCGGCGGTCTTGAAAAGCGAGTCAGCCAACAACACGTCTCCGAATGCGATGATGTACGCTGCGAAAGCTAGCGGGAACGCTTGGATGTAATAGCTCAAAGGAGGCCATCCGATGACGAACGGCGAAAGCATCCTCCAAGTGTCGCCCCACTTCACCGGGACGAGGTTCCACGTTATCTGAGGCGCCTGGACCTCGCCTATGGCAATCCCGAGGGCATAGGCTATGGCAAAGGGCACTGCTATGCCGTATTGTGCTATGTAGCGGAACGCGGGTATCTTCTTCCTCAATTCATTGGTGGTTTGCGAAAACAGCATGAAGTACGCGGACAGCACACCGAAGAGAATCGTTACAGGGAACTGGGATACGCGACCCTTAGCCGAAAACTCCGCCAAAATCGACGCGAAACCGGCTCCAAGCACTATACCCGCCTTCATGCTGACAGGAACGCGGTCCACAACCCACTTGGCAAGACCCGTGACACCCAGGACCAGGAATATTATTCCGATCATTGCCTGTAAGGCTATCATGGCGTGTATTCGCGCGACGCCCTCGGCGAAGCTGGTTACGAAGGCTATGTACAGAGGGATACCCGGGGTGATCCAACCAGCTACGACCGGGTCGCCGAAGTGAGTATGGATTAAGTAGAGGAAGTTATTTACAATAACCATGCCGATGGCGATCTCGAACGGGATACCCAGGGCCTGGTTCATGGCGGCTATGGCGCCCATCGGCACCACCGAAAGGATCGCCCCTTGAATGGCGTCCGGAAACTCAAACGGGTAGTGGACGAACGGAATTCGGAGTTTGAGACGACCCAGTATATACGGCTGCTCTACTTCTTCGCCCACCGGCCGCTTAACGGCGTAAAACGCCATAGTTTCCCCTCCTTCTCATTCCTAACTCGTCCGTTTTTCCTAACTCGTCCGTTTCGTCACTTAACCACCGGGCCACTCAAACCGTTTCCCCTTTACGCGTATCGATCACTCGTTTCGCCTTGTGTACCGCCCTCGGGATGGTCTCCGGAGGAAGCACCTTCACCCTCGGCCGAATACCCAATATGGAGTAGCACTCCTCCCTGAGCGCGTGGCCGAGTCCTTCGATGTCGCCCGAGAACCCCGGCGCGTGTTCCACCTCCACGGTAAGCGTTGCCAGGTGCTGCTCCTCGCCGACGATAAGTCTGTACTCTCCTGTGAAATCAGGGTTCTTGCGGACAATGGCTTCGATGTCGCTGGGGAAAACGTTGACTCCCTTTATGATCAGCATGTCGTCGAGGCGCCCGTGGATGCCGTGCAACCTCAAATGAGTACGGCCGCAAGAGCAACGCTCGGTAGTATATGACACGATGTCACTAGTCCTAAATCTTATGAGGGGTCTCGCTTTCTTCTTCAGGGTCGTCAACACCATCTCCCCGCGCTCCCCTTCCGGGACCTCCTCTCCCGTTTCGGGATTTATCACCTCCACGAAGATGTGATCTTCCGCCCAGTGAAGACCGTTCTTGGCCTCACACATCCCCGCACATGCGCCGAAAATGTCCGAAAGGCCGTAATAGTCGTACAGGTCAGCGCCCCAGAGTTCTTCGATTTTCTCCCTGGTCTCTGGTATGGAACCTCCCGGCTCGCCCGCCACCATCAGCTTTCTCACGTACAGATCCTTGCGCGGATCAATACCTTGGCTCTTTGCGGTTTCGCCGAGGAACCAAGCGTACGACGGCGTGGTCCAGGTGCACGTGGCCTTCCACTGCTTGAGAATGGCGAGTAGCCGCTCTGATGGTATGGTGCCCGCCCATATACAGAGCGCCCCCAGCTTCTGGGCACCGATGACGTCGGGTCCGCCGACAAACAGAGTGAAATTGAGGGCATGGCAATAACGGTCGTGCGGGCGCATCCCGGAAGACCAGAAAAGCCGCGCCTCGTAGTCCTGGAAGTCCTCGAAGTCTTGGGCGGTAAACGGCGAAGCCGTCGGGACTCCTGTGGACCCGCTCGAAACGGAGATGTATACGACTTCCTCTTCCGGCACGCACGTAAGATCCCCCAACAGCGGCACCGCCTGCTGTCTTTCCCTAAGGGTGTGCTTGTTGATGTAGGGAAACTTCTTTAGGTCCTCTATGTGCTTTAGATCGTCAGGTTTTACCCCCGCCTCGTCGAACGATTTCTTGTAATAGGGCGACCTGGCATAAGCCCACTCCAGGCTCTCTTTCAATAGCGCAAGCTGCATTTCTCTAAGCTTAGGCCTCGGCATGGTCTCAAGCTCTTCGTCCCAGTACTTCTTATAAGTCTTGTCCGGCGATGGCACCGCCATTTAAGAGCATGCCTCCTTCCCGTGGTCTTCGTATTTACCGAACTCCCTGGCCGCCTTCATGAACCACTCCACGCTCTCGACAGGAGCCGTCGGAGGCACTTCGCATCCCGAAGACAAGATGTAGGCACTGTGGGACGCCGCGATGTCGATACACTTTTTGACGGCTTCCCGCATTTGGGCTTCGGTGCCCTCTTGGAACAGCGTCGTCGGCACGTTTCCGATTATCACCGTCCGCTTTTGAGAAACCTCGACCATCTTCTCGAGTGACGAGGCGCTATCAATACTGATGGCGTTGGCACCGGTTTCTATGAGGTCTTCCATTATGGGATCGATAAAGCCGCATACGTGAAGGGTTACCCCGACTCTTTTGGCCTTGAAGTGCTGGATCAACTCTACGTGATGCGCTTTGACGAATTCCCGGTATATCTTGGGTGAGATGACGCTGCATGAGACCGTCGCTTCCGAATAGCTCAAGCCCGCTCCAGTTTCAACCACCGCATCACCGAAAGCCTTGGCCACCTGCGTGGTGAAGTTCATCAACTCACGTACGTACTCAGGCCTGTCGACGGTATCGAAGATGATGTTCTCTATGCCGCGGAGGTGAGCGGCTATGGCCCACGGCCCCACCAGGGTACTTCCCACCGGCCGGTCCTTCACCGACGAAGTGACCTGGTGACAGGCCTCCAAGTAGTACGGCATTCTTGCGGCCGACTTCGGATCGGGAATCTCCATCTTGACTAAAAGTCCCGGGTCGTCGCTTAGAGGAGATTTTGTGAGGTAACAGACGGCGTCCTCGGGAAACTCCACGCCCGCCCCCAAGGCCTCCGCCTCGATTAGGAGATCCGCCATCATCACCACGATATCCGGGTCAAACCGCCTGCAAGCCGCCAGTTGAGACTCCGCGAACGTGGCCGGATTCCTGAAATACTGCTTCGGAGAAGCCCCGATCAGCTTCGCCGTAAAGCAGCCTACTATCGGGTACGCAGGTACGGTGTCGGAGAACGTGCGCTTGAATGCAGCCCTCACTCGTTCGGCCCCCGTCGCCATACCGTCAATCACCTCCCTTCATCAGATCCTCCGCCACCCGCTTGTTGCCACATGGCCTCGAGCTCCTTGTACTTGGGCGGGAACTTCGCCTCGTACATGAGGAACGAGGTAATCGGGTACCTCACCCCACCCTTATGGGTTCCTTCAAGTCCTTCGATGACGTCTTTGATCTTACCGAAGGGTATCGTGAACGCCATCTCATCATCTTGGGTGTGTCCGAATACACGCTCGCCGTTGCCCGGAAGGATGACCTGGCACTGGCCGCTTTCCATGGTGTTCACGATCATCTCGCTACACTCGCCGCGCCCAGAGAAAGATGAGGTCAGGGTTCCGCCTTCGTTGTAAAGGGCCGCATGAACCAGTCTCATGACTTGAGCCGCATTCCCGTACACGATAATCAGGTCAGGATCCACCCCGAGCCGTGACGCCGCTCCGATAAGCATCTTCTCATATTTGCCGTAAGGAAAACGCTTCACAGTGGCTTCCGACCTGGCGCCGGCCTCCTTCGTCTTCGTATACATTCCTTCACAAAGTGAGCCTTCCAGATAAAATGGGATGGGAGGTTGGAAACCCAGGACCACGGAACCTATCGGACATGTCTGATCCTCTTTGCCCAACGCCAAAACCCAACCGTACTTCCTCGCGAGGCTCGTCGCCTGGCATATGGCGATCCTCATCTTGAAGTCCCGCAAAGGTACTTTTACCTTTTCCGGAACCGTCTCTCCCGACGCCAACATTTTCACGCCGATGGGAGACGTTAATGGCTTTACGTAGGTCGATAGCGCGCTTTCGAGATCTGCGACCGTGCTCATGCTCTGGTATCCTCCTTTACAGCATGAAATCCGGGAAATGGCTCAGTCTTACAGTATTAGCACGGCTCGTGCCAATTCGGTGAATAGCCACAATTGTCGCACTATGCTGGGAAAATAGAAAGGGCGAAGCCTTTTCTTCGCCCCTTGAGTCGTGGAAATTCAGTATGCCGTTGTATAGATTACATACACCGTTGTATATACACTATACAGGGCGCGTGTCAGGGCGCGTGTCCGGCGTACCGCGCGAATCCTCAAAGAGTCGTTACCGAGATTCTCTCAGCCGCCGAAGCCTCCCGTCTGAGCCGGAATTCATTCCAGTCCGTATTTCCTCAACTTCTCGTAGAAAGTCCTCCGTGAAATCCCGAGTATTTCAATGGCTTTAGACCGGTTGTTCTTCGCTGCGCGCAGTGCCTTAACCAACGCCTCTTTTTCGACTCTGGCGATCACGTCCGTAAGCCTTCTGGACTCTAACCTCAAAAGGCCCTCCAGGTCTCCTGCGGGTGGTTCTATATTCATGAAGTACCCAGGGAGGTGCTCGGGGAGAATGACCCGCCCTGGACATACCACGACGGCGTGTTCGACGGCGTTTCTCAGCTCCCTGATATTGCCCGGCCAATGGTGGTTATAAAAGATGTCCATGACTTCATTGGAGACCGCCATGTTGCCCTTGCCTTCCTTGCTCAAGAACTCCCGCAAAAAGCAGTCTACCAGTAAAGGAATGTCGTCCTTACGATCCCTGAGAGGAGGCAAGAGAATGGGAACCACGTTGAGGCGGTAGTACAAGTCCTCCCTGAAGGTGTGGTTTTTCACCATCATTTCCAGGTTGTGATTGGTCGCCGAGATGATCCTCACGTTCACTTTTATGGGTCTTTGTCCGCCGACCCGTTCGATCTCTTTGTCCTGCAGTGCACGGAGGAGCTTGGCCTGCATGGACACGCTCATGTCCCCGACTTCGTCGAGGAAAAGCGTTCCCCCATGTGCCAGTTCGAACTTACCCGGTTTTCCCCCTCGCTTCGCCCCGGTAAACGCTCCACCCTCATAACCGAAGAGTTCGCTTTCAAGGAGGGTCTCCGGAATTGCAGCGCAATTAACATGTATGAAAGGCTGGTCTTTTCGCTGACTGGCGGCGTGAATCGCGCGCGCGAGGAGTTCCTTGCCCACCCCGTTTTCACCGCGGATCATCACCGTCGCTTCGGTGGGAGCGACCCGCGCGGCGAGTTTTATGGCCTCGCGAAAGCGGCCGTTCTTTCCGACCATGGACTCAAAGGCGGGAGGCACCCTCTCCGTGCGGCGGAGCTCGTCCTGTAGATACTTCGCCACCCCTTGCAGCCTGCGCAGCTCTTCGCTTAACCTCAACATCTCGCTGATGTTCCGGAAAACAGTAATCACTCCGACGACTTCGCGGCCTTTCAAAATCGGAGTTATACTCCCCACTACCTCCACGCCGACGGAGTTTATCCTCCAACTCTCGTTGAGTCTTGGTTTTCCCGTCTTGAGCACCTCGAGGCACCTGGCTTCGGGCTCTATATCAGCGAGGTACTTTCCGAGGACCTTGTATATGGGAACGCCCAGGATGCGGGTGTAGGAGGGGTTGGCGTAAATCACGCGCCCCCGACCGTTTATCATGAGCACCGCGTCATATATGGCGTCAAGGACGTTTGTCACCGGCAGGAATTCACGCAGTTCGAAGAACTCTTCGAGCCAGCGCTGTTCCTGGGATATAAACCCCTGGAGTTTCCCTTGAGCGTCAGTGACCAGGATTTTGTCCGTACCCTTCTTAGCCAATATGGGAACCACTGTCGACGCATCATCGTCACAATAAACCACCACCTCAGGGGGCGTCACGGTGGTTACTACCGGAGCGTCTTCTTCGGCCCCCAAAGCATCGGCGCGTTTGAGGCATCCCAGAAGATACATTTCCTCGTCTATGATGGCGATCCAGGCGAGATCTTTGGAGTTGAGGAATAGTTCCTGCGCTTGACGCATTTTCGTGCGAGAGGACAATACTGGTATTTGGTGCACCGACCTGTTCATCAGGTCTTTGACCAGCATATCAAATCCTCCTCTTGTCCCCCTCACCTTCGAAAAGGACCCATTCGAAGACCTTCGTCAAGCGTGTGAGCGAGCCCGGCCGAGGGTAAAGGCACGGAGACTTCCGCAGAAAACTTCCTCCGTCGCTCTTTACAGGTCAGCCGCAGTCGGGGAGTCCGCCGTCGGTAATTGCCGCCCTTTCAATCGACGCAAAAATTCGACGAATCGATGCGACGGATGGGATCTTTGGGTTTCACGATCCCTCCGACCAGGACCTTTCCGAAGATCCCCTCCGTGGGCATGACACACTTTCCGACCTGCTTATATATCTCGCATTTGGTATGGCACGTCTTTCCGTGCTGCGTGATTTCAATAACGGCGTGCTCCCCGATTTTGATAAGACTTCCTATTGGAAGAGCAAGCAGATCTATGCCCTCAGTGGTTATGTTTTCGGCAAAATCCCCAGGACCCACTTCAAGGCCGAGATCCTTCATCTTTTGGATGCTCTCCATGGCGAGGAGGCTGACCTGCCTCGACCAGTTACCTGAATGCGCATCGCCCTTGAACCCGTAATTCTCCATCAAGAGCCCTTCGTCTACCACCTTCTTCCTGGTGCCTCTCTCCTCACTAATGCAGACGGCCACGACTCGCCCGTCGCCCGTCGTTTCTCGAGGACGATCCTTGTCCCCGACTCGTTGAAACTCCTCGTCGGAGCGCACTTTGCTACCCGTTTTTCGTCACTCCTAATCCTCTGAAATCCACTCAGACTTCCCAACGTGTCCTCGCGACACCCAACGCGTCACCGTGATACTGTACGGCAACCGTCACACCCGAGTTTACCGGCCGGCATTGCGTGTATACGTCCGGCTACCGGGGCATTCAGCCCAGTCCAACCGCGCTCTTTAAGCAAAATGCCCCCCTTTCTCTGTCAACGCTGCTCTGACTCGATCGTCTGACCAAGAACCTCCTTGACTAAAGAAGCCACTTCCCACGGAACTGAAGCCACCCTTACGCCTGCCCCTTCTAACGCCTTCACCTTGCTCTCAAAAGTGCCCCTGCCTCGCTCTATAATGGCTCCCGCATGTCCCATGCGTTTTCCCGGAGGCGCCGCTTTCCCCGCAAGATACGCCACCACCGGTTTGGTCATTCCCTTCACGTATTCGGCGGCCTCTTCTTCAGCGCTGCCACCGATCTCGCCTACCAGTACCACTCCCTTGGTTTCGGGATCCTGTTCGAACTTTTTCAAGACGTCTACGAAGCGCTGCCCCACCACCCTGTCTCCGCCAAGACCCACCACGGTGGATTGGCCGAATCCGGCCCCCGTGAGCGCGGCCGCCACTTCATAGCTTAATGTCCCGCTACGGGCCGCAATGCCCACCGGACCGGGCGCGTAGATCTGGTGTGGCATGATCCCGATTTTGCACTTGCCAGGGGAAATTATACCGAAAGTATTCGGACCGATTACGGTTACCCCCTTCTCCCTGGCATACGCCATGATGTATATGGCGTCGTGGAGCGGAATCCTCTCGGTTATTATCACCACGACGCTGACCCCTGCACTGATGGCCTCCAGCGCCGCGTCTTTGGCGAAACGGGCGGGTACGAATATTACGGAGGCGTTGGCTCCTCTCCTTTCAACCGCCTCTTCGACGGTATCGTAAACCGGTATCCCATCCAGCTCCTGACCGCCCTTGCCCGGAGAGACACCAGCTACGACACGCGAGCCATATGCGAGCATTTGTCTTGCGTGAAAGCTTCCCTGGTTTCCGGTGATCCCTTGTACAACCACTTTAGTCTTCTCGTCCACGATTATTGCCATGGGTTCGCCCTCCCGGCCGCTTCTACTACAGCTCTTGTGGCCTCATCCATGGTACGGTAGGCCTCAAATCCGTGTTGTCTGAGAAGCGAAACGCCCTCCTCTTCGTTGGTGCCCACCAGTCTTATGACCACCGGCACCGGGAAGCCTACAGTTTCTTTTACCTTGATAAGGGCTCGTGCCACGTCATCGCACCTGGTTATGCCGCCAAATATATTCACCAGTATCGCTTTAGGTTTCGTGGAAAGGAGGATGCCGATCGCTTCCGCCATGGGCTCGACGGAAGCGCCCCCTCCGGCGTCGAGGAAGTTGGCCGGCCTACCCCCGTAACGCTGGAGCACGTCAAGGGTCGCCATGGCCATACCCGCACCGTTGGCCATCACCGCTATATCGCCATCCAGTTCGACGTAGCTCAACCCCATGGACTTCACCCTGAGCTCCGTAGGCGTCCCTTCTTCCACCCGCGGAAGTTCCGGATGCCTGTAAAGGGCATCGTCGTCCACATTGAGCCTCGCGTCTGCGGCGACCACGTTACCGTCTGAGATCACAAGCGGATTGATCTCGGTTAGCTCCGCGTCGCACCGCGTGAATACATGATACAACTTCATTATTATGTCGGCTACCTTGCCCCCCACCGGTCCGTTAAGACCAAGCCTCCTCGTGATCTCACGCCCCATGAAGGCCTCAAGTCCCCAGGGCGGCTCTATAAGGCGCCTCACGATCTCCTTTTCCGGTACCTCTTCTATTTCCATCCCACCGCTTCCTGAAGCGATGAGGACAGGCCGCGCCTTTCTGGTGTCAACCGCAATCCCCACGTAGACCTCTTTGTCGATTTTGAGCTTCTCTTCTATCAGGACCTTCTCTACTTTGACGCCCTTCAACTCCGATCCGAGCATGCCCTCGGCTATCTCACGGGCCTCCGCGGGACTGCTGGCAAACTTTATTCCACCCGCTTTCCCCCTGCCACCGACCAAAGCTTGCGCTTTGACCACTACTTCTCCCCCGATGGATGCCGCGATTCTCTCCACCTCGGCGGGATCGTCCGCAGCACTGCCCCGTGGCACGGGAATTCCGAACTTCGACATGATGTCCTTTGCAAGGTATTCGTATAGCTTCACGCCAAAACCTCACCTCCGTCGGGTATAATCGGGAAGAAGTATCGGTGACACGCGATCGGTGATGATACCCGCTTTCTCAAGCTCGCGGTGGTACGCCCTGACATGTTCGATGCCCACCTTCCCCGACGGTGCTGACCTTCCGTCTTTGGCGTTGGCAGCCGCCGCGACACCCGCTCTTCTCCCAAATACCAGGATATCAAGGAGAGAGTTCCCCATCAACCGGTTTTTCCCATGAACCCCTCCGGAGGTTTCTCCCGCCACAAACAGATTCGGCACCGCAGTCCTGCCTTCGTCGTCGATCTCCACTCCGCCGTTCTGGTAATGGAGGGTGGGATATATCAAGATCGGCTCTTGGCTCATATCGATGCCGAATCGCTTATACTGCCTGTACATGGCGGGCAACTCCCGTTCGACAGTGCCTTTCCCGTGGATGAGATCGATCATGGGGGAATCGAGCCACACTCCAGGCTGTCCGGTTATGGTCGTGAACCCTTTCTTTCGTTCCACGCACTCCCTGATGATCGCAGCCGAGACTGCGTCCCGAGTCTCAAGGGGATAGACGAACTGTTCCCCTTCGGCATTCACCAATTGGGCTCCTAAGCCGCGAACCTTCTCCGTGACGAGCTGGCCCAATATCTGTTCGGGATAAGCCACGCCGGTGGGATGGAACTGGGTGGCATCGAGATAGATGAGGTTGGCGCCCGCCCTGTAAGCCATCACGAGGCCGTCCGCCGTCGCTCCGTAATGGTTTGTAGTGGGGAACCCTGCCACGTGAAGTCTCCCGAACCCACCCGTGGCGAGGACGGTGCTCCGTGACCTCACGATCGATTTCTCGTTGGTCTCGAGGTTGAGCAATACCGCCCCCGCACACTTTCCTTCCTCGTCCAGGAGGAGTTCTATGGCGGGCGAGAACTCGATTACCTCTATTCCGCGATTTCTCACCTCGTCCCGCAACGTCCTCATGATCTCGGCGCCGGTGTAGTCCCGGGCGAAATGCATCCGCTTGCGGGAGGTGCCGCCGCCGTGAATGGTCTCCATAGTGCCGTCGGGGAGTTTGCTGAACATGCACCCGAGGTCTTCGAGCCACCGGATCACGAAGGGAGCGTCGAATACCAGTGCCTTGACCAGATCGGGCTTATTGAAATACCCACCGCCTCCCATGACGTCGAGGTAGTGTATGACGGGCGAATCATTGGCCTTATCGGCGGCTTGGATTCCGCCTTGAGCCATCATGGTGTTGGCGTCTCCAAGGCGGAGCTTGGTGACCAACAACACGCTCGCGCCGCTCTCTTGAGCCATAAGCGCTGCGGATGCCCCGGCGCCTCCGCCGCCGATGACCAAAACGTCGACTTCGTAATCCGGAGAGCCGAGGACGAACGTATCGGGATCCAGGTGACTTTTGAGCTCCAGTACGTCGGCGAGTTCGTGAGGAACCCTTTGGCCGGCGCTTTTTCCGACTTTCAATTCCCGAAGGGTGTCTGGCCTATGGTCGGGGTGGAAATCCTTTAGGAGCTTCTGTTTTTCATCAGGCGTAAGCCTCGGAAACGTTTCCTTCAGCCTGCGATTGCGGCTTCTACCCACCAGTTCTATGGACGCCTTCATCTCGGGTGTATACATCCCCGCGTCTCCCTCCTAGTCTTTCTCCGCACGTCCCCACTCTTAGAGATTCCCCGCAGTATACCGGGACGACAGTCCTTCCGATCGATCTCATGTGGATGTTGGGTGTCAGAGCGATTTCGAGATCGATTTCGGGTCGAGCATCGTCTCTAGTTCACGGTTCAATATCGCGTGCGTTATATAGTTCTTTAAGCTTGGCCGTATCGAGCCGGGTCATTTCGTCCAACTGGGAGTCGAACTTCCCCGCCTTCATCTCCTCAAGCCTTTCCTCCAAATGCTTCGCTCGTGGCGCCATATGCCTCGCATACAGTCTCCGGGCAAGAATGGCCACGTTGTATTGTACGATCTCGGCGGGGCACCGCGACGCACAAAGCCCACACATTATGCAGTCAAAAGAGAGATCCGCCACCTTGGCGATGTCACCCCGCATGGCAGCGTTGACATAATCCATCACCTTGAGCTCCTGTGGGCACACCTTGGTACAGGTATTGCAGCCCACGCACCGCGAAAGCTCGGGATAGTACTTAAGAAGCGTCCCCAGAGCCGCCTTCTCATTTTCCACGTCGTATGTGGCCTTGTTCGCGGGGTAGAACGGTATTTGAGTGAGGTACATGCCCTCCTCGGCTACGGTTTGACATGCGAGCCCCACTTTGATCCTGTAGTCGCCGGGAACCCTGTACACTGTGGAACAGGCGCCGCAGAAGCCACCCCTGCACCCCGCGCCCCGGATGAACTTATACCCGGCGTACTCCATGGCCTTCATGATGGTGAGACCCTTCGGCACCTCGTACTTCTTGCCCATCACGAATATGTTGATAGAGTTCTCGGAAGCCACGTTGTACCTCCCCCCAGAACATCGAGTCTTCCTCTTTCAAAACCGATTCGACGTAGCATGCTGCAACGATATACGCTTTTTCCCGATCGCCTTTTTCCCGGTCGCCGGGCTCGGACCGGCGACCTCACACCCCTTTAATACTCTTTAGTACTCTTTTTAGTACTCTTTGGGCATCGCCTTGATTTCCCGGTAACTGAACACCGGCCCGTCGACGCATACGTATTTAGAGCCGATGTTGCACCGCCCGCACTTTCCGACTCCGCACTGCATCTTGAGCTCAAGGGTCGTGATGATCTGCTCGTCCGCATATCCCAACTTCAAGAGGGATTCCAGCACGAACTTGATCATGATAGGCGGCCCGCACGTTATGGCCACCGTGTTCTCGGGGCTCGGGTTCAACTTCTCGAGGAAATGGGGTACGAGCGCCACCTCCCCGGTCCACGTCTCGTCTCCCCGGTCCACGGTCAAATGGACGTCCACCCCCGGAGCCT
>DUSP01000154.1 GCA_012842575.1 Clostridia bacterium | reverse complement strand
GCGGGACTACGAGCTGGTGTTCTGTACCCGCCGAGGCACACCTCTTCGGCGGGCCGACGTGTACCATCGACTCCGGGATCTTGCGCAGGTTGCAGGCGTTCCTGCGATCCGGGCACACGACCTCCGGCACACCCACGCCACGCTTCTGCTGAAGCACGGCGTGCACCCGAAGGTCGTGGCCGAGCGGCTCGGCCACGCCAGTACGGCCGTGACCCTCGATGTGTACAGCCACGTCCTCCCCGACACGCAGACGGCGGCGGCGCTGGCGATAGAAAGCTGCTTGAAGGAAATCGGCAGCGGTTAGCAAACCGTTAGCAATGAGATTCACAGCCGCTTGTTAGGGGAAGAAAATCATTGGGGCACAAGGTTTTTTAAGTGAACGAGCGGTTGGACTAAAGGACGCCATCATCATGTGGCGGGACGACCTACGGAGGCTGCCCCGCAAGGAGGGTTAGATTGGCCCGGTCCTTCCCGGATTTAGTGCTCGGAATCGAAACGTCCTGCGATGAGACGGCAGCATCGGTGGCCAAGAGAATGGATTCGGCGATGGGGTTAGCGCCGAAGCTCTTATCTAATGTCGTTTCATCGCAACTTGAAGTACATAAGAAGTACGGGGGCGTTGTGCCGGAGATAGCGTCACGAAAACACCTTGAAGCGATCATTCCCGTAATCAACGAAGCCATACAGACCGCCGGAGTCGGCCCGGGCGACCTTTCCGGGATAGCCGTGACATCTCGTCCGGGTTTGGTAGGCGCCCTCGTAGTGGGAGTGTCGACGGCAAAGGCGTTGGCCCTTGCTTGGAACTTGCCCCTCGTCGGAGTAAACCACGTCTTGGGACACGTGTATGCGGGTTTTGTGGATAGTGCACCGAAGTTCCCTTTCATGGCCCTCGTGGTCTCCGGGGGCCATACCGTCCTCATTCATATGCTTTCACACACACAGTATCAAGTGGTGGGGCGCACGCGGGACGACGCCGCGGGTGAGGCGTTCGACAAAGTCGCTCGCCTGCTGGGCCTCGGTTACCCCGGTGGACCCGCCGTCGACGCCCTCGCAAAAAGGGGCGATCCCAATGCGGTGAAGTTTCCCAGGGCGCACTTGGAACCCGAAAGCCTCGACTTCAGTTTCAGCGGTCTTAAGACAGCCGTCATGGTATTCATGGAAAAGGCGAAAAGGCAGGGCAGGACCGTACCCGTCGAAGATCTCGCTGCTTCTTTTCAGGAAGCGGTGTGTGATATTCTGGTGGAAAAGACCCTTAAGGCGGCAGAACTCTACAATACACGACGGGTCCTCGTAGCGGGCGGCGTTTCGGCCAATTCCCGTCTACGCGAAATGTTGACGGATTCGTCACAGCGCTTGGGTGTTGAAGTGATAATACCGCCGATAAGCCTTTGTACCGATAACGCTGCCATGATAGCGATAAGGGGTCTTTACCTCTTTGAAGAAGGTGTTCGTGACGATCTTTATTTGAACGCCAGCGCCGACTCGCCGGTTTCTTAAGGTTTCTTAAGAAATAAGGTTTCTTAAGAAAGAGATAGGCTTTGATGACTGATGATCCGGGTCACGGTTTAGCGTGCGAATGGACGGGATGCAATCTAAGAAAAGCTGAGGTCACTCGCGCCAACTCCTTTGTCGTACAGTCTGCTGGACAAATGATAGACGGGCCATGGTTTGAGTACGGGGAGGATGAAGAGGGCTGATTGAGGCGACTGGACGTATTCTTGGTGGATGGGCCAAATCCCATGCAGCGGTGGGGGAGTATAGCGGGGAGGTTTCGGGCCACCCGAAACTTCATTATCATTTACGCTTGTCGGTTTATACCGTGGCTTTCCGTGAAGTCGTTTCTTTATAGGTTGACCGGAATGAAGGTGGGGAAAAACGTATCCGTAGGTTTGGGAGCCATGTTCGACATATTCTTTCCCCACCTCATCTCCATAGGCGATAATACGGTGATAGGATACAACGCCACCATCTTGGCCCACGAGTTCTTGGTTTCCGAGTACAGGACGGGCAGGGTGGATATAGGGAGAAATGTGATGATAGGTGCTAATGCCACCGTGTTGGCGGGGGTGTCCATTGGTGACGGCGCCATCGTGTCGGCGTGTTCCCTCGTGAATAAAGACGTCCCCCCTGGCGCACTCGCTTACGGGGTGCCGATAAAGTTCAAGCGGAAGGCGGAGTGATTCGTGAACGGCGAAGTGATAGCCCCTCATGGACTCAACGGGTCCGACGCGTTCGACGGATCCAATGGGGCCGACGGAGGGGCGGGGCGGCAGCTGCTTCGTGAGCAGCTAAATAGACTATGCCTTATTTCCGCAGTATCCGGTTTCGAGGGGGAAGCGACAAGCGGCATCCTCGATTGTTTCAAGGGGCTTTACGACGAGTCCAGGACCGACACCCTCGGTAACTGTATCATGGTGAAAAGGGGCGAAATATCCAAGAATCGAGGCCTGAAGACCGGTCAAGAGACCGTGGCCTATCGAGATGTTACCTCACCGTCGAAATTCCTCGAACGGCTGCACGCCTTGCTCCCCGGTGCTGGCTATCGAGACGTTGCGTCGCCCACGAAACCTTCGCCCATTAAAGCCTCCTTCGTCGAACCCTCGCCTATCAAGGTGATGCTCGCCGCCCACGTGGACGAAGTGGGGCTGGTGGTCACAAGGGTGGAGGATGGAGGGTTTCTCAGGTTCACGTGCACGGGAAAAATCGATCCCAGGGTGTTGCCGGGGGCTGAAGTGTTGGTTTTAGGTAAAGAGAAGTTGCCCGGGGTCATCGGTTCCGTTCCCCCCCACTTGCGTGAACGCCGAAAAAGCGATGAAGAAAGGCAGGCCGTGGGCTTCGACGACCTATACGTGGACACCGGCTTACCGGGCGAGAGGCTAAAAGAGATGGTGCGTGTCGGTGATCCCATGCGCTTTGCCTCGACGTGCGTGAGCCTCGGGGAAAACCGGTTGGCAGGGAGGGCTTTGGATGACAGGGTAGGGCTACTTGCGGTCAGAGTCTGTCTTGGGCGCCTGATGAAGTCGAGGCATGAGGCGGACGTGTTCGCAGTGGCCACCACCGGGGAGGAGATTGGGTTAAAAGGGGCTACGGTGGCCGCTTACGGAATACACCCAGACGTAGCCATCGCCGTGGACGCGACTTTCGGGCTCGAACCGGGTGTGGCGGAACACGAAGGGAGCAAGCTCGGAGAGGGCCCTGCCATTGGTATCGGGCCTAACGTTCATCCCCGGATTGCAAAGACCCTCCTTCAGATATGCAATGAATTGAATATACCTCACCAGGTAGAAGTGATCCCGGGCCCTTCGGGCACCGACGCATGGGCTGTACAGATATCCAGGGAAGGTGTACCGACTGCATTGGTTTCCATACCTGTTCGTTCTATGCACACTCCCTCTGAGGTGGTGGACTTGAGGGACATAGAATGGGCCGGTAGACTCCTTGCCGAGTTCGTAATTCGGTTGGATTCCGACTCCCTAGGAAAAATGTCGGAGGCGTGGCTTTAAAAGTGCGAAGAGCTTCGGGCATATCTCTAGAGACCCTCAAAGCCCTTTCAGAGCGTCCGGGAGTCTCAGGATACGAGGCACCGGTCCGCGATTTGCTGAGGGGCCTTATTGAGCCTTATGTCGACAGCGTCGCGGTGGATACCATGGGAAACCTCATCGCCGTAATCGATACGGTGCGGGAAGGTCCTTACGACGACATTGAGTGTGATGAGAGTGTAGACTGCAGCGAGGATGCCAATGAAGGTGAAATCCGAAGAAGTGTCATGGCGCGCGTCAGCGAGAAGGGCTCCCATCGTCCCGTCCGCGTCCTTTTGGCTGCACATATGGATGAAGTCGGTATTCTGATTACCCACATAGAGAGGGACGGCACGCTGAGGTTCGGATGTGTCGGCGGAATAGACGCTTCAGTCCTTCCAGCAAAACGCGTGTTGATCGGGGAAAATGGGGTGCCCGGCGTAATACTGTGGAAGCCTATACACCTTGAGAAGAAGAATGCAGAAATAAAGCCTCCAAGCGTCGACAGCCTTTTCATAGACATCGGGGCTACCGATCTCGATGACGCGAAGAAGATGGTCGCTTTGGGCGACTTCGGGGTATTCGCCACGGATTTCGAGCAGTTTGGGGACGGGCGCGCCAAAGGGAAGGCCTTTGACGACAGGGTGGGGTGTCTGATCCTCGCAGAACTCGTAAAGAGGCGTTCAATATGGGCGGGAGGCGACAAAACCGGTAGCGCGAGTGCGACCAGAGACCGGGGGATTACGGTCGGCTTCGCCTTTACGGTTCAGGAGGAGGTAGGGCT